>NC_009380.1:0-304901 GCF_000016425.1 Salinispora tropica CNB-440
TTCAGGTCGTGTCACGATCCGGGTCGTGTCATGATCCGAACCATGTCATGATCCGGAACACCTTCGCGGCGCCCCCGATCAACGCTGCCCGACGCTGCGGACAGCAAGCATCCACCACCCTAGCAGAGGGTGAGAGAGCAGCCGCTCCAGCGTACGCAGGGGCACAACGAGCGTCAACGCTCCCACCTGCCGGCCCGGCGCCGGCTGTTCCGACGTTTCCGCTGCTGCCGCCGACGGTCGGCGCACGTCCGCTGTTGATGGCGTCCGGACATCGCTGTTACCGTGCCCGATTGCGGTGAAGGGCTGTTGGCCCGGATCGCGGTGAGTGGCTGTCGGAAGCCCGGGGCCAGTCCGGCTGTGGGTCGCTGCCGGCAGGCAAGACCGAATCGGGCGGTGGATCGTTCGGCAAGGTGACCCGCTTCAGCGCCCGCCCGTACCGGGGGGAGGTCTGACCCACATTCCGTGGGCGGCCACAATCGGTACCCACACAGGCTGTGGATAACTTGTGGACAAGAACCGGTCGGCCAGCCGGGGTGGGAAGCGCCGCGTGAACGCGGCGGGCCCGGGACGGCCGACGGGGAGGACGGCGGCGTCCGGGAACAGAGGCGAGGGGGTGGCACGACGGTGACGGATACAACCGACCTCGCCGCGGTGTGGACGGCAACGACCGACGAGTTGGCCGACGAGATCGTCTCTGCCCAGCAGCGGGCCTATCTGCGACTGACCCGCCTCCGCGCCATCGTCGAGGACACCGCGCTCGTCTCCGTCCCGGACGCCTTCACCCGAGATGTCATCGAGTCCCGGCTCCGCCCGGCGATCACCGAGGCCCTCACCCGCCGGCTGGGGCGCCCCATCCAGGTGGCGGTCACGGTGCGAGCACCGGAAGACGCCCCCGGCCGCCCGGCCGGCACCATCTACCACAGCGCCCCGAGCCCGGAGACCGGCGCGTTGCCCGGCGACACCACCGACCGCGCCGCGGGAGGGGGCCCGGACGACGGCGTGGACCACAGGTTCCCGCTGATCCCCGGGCAGGCCCAACCGGAGCGCCGCACTGCGGCGCCCGCTGGTTCGTACGGCGAGCAGACGACGCCGATGTCCCGGGACAGCCAGGAGCCGTTGTTCAGCTCCGCCTTCGCCGGGCCGCCCCGAGGCGAGCGTCACGATGTTGACGAGCAGGCCCGGCTGGGCCCACCGGTGACCGAACGCCCGTTCGAGGCCCACTACCGAGCAGAGGGGGCGGACCAGCACGGGGGGCGGGCCCTGCCCCGGGAACTCGGCACCGACAGCGGGCCGGGGAGGGTGGACCACCGACCGGGTGGCCGCGAGGACCGTCGGCCACCGGCACCCGCCGACGGCGGCGGCAACCGGCTCAACCCGAAGTACATGTTCGAGACGTTCGTTATCGGTTCGTCGAACCGATTCGCCCACGCGGCTTCGGTGGCGGTCGCCGAGTCACCGGCGAAGGCGTACAACCCGCTGTTCATCTACGGCAGCTCAGGGCTGGGCAAGACGCACTTGCTGCACGCGATCGGCCACTACGCCACGACGCTCGGCAACGCCAACTCGGTCCGGTACGTCTCGACCGAGGAGTTCACCAACGACTTCATCAACTCGCTGCGCGACGACAAGACCAGCGCCTTCCAGCGCCGGTACCGGGACGTCGACATCCTCCTGATCGACGACATCCAGTTCCTGGAGAACCGGGAGCGGACGCAGGAGGAGTTCTTCCACACCTTCAACACACTGCACAACGCCAACAAGCAGATCGTGATCACCTCCGACCGGTCGCCGAAGCAGCTGGCGACTCTGGAGGACCGGCTGCGGACCCGGTTCGAATGGGGCCTACTCGCCGACATCCAGCCGCCAGACCTGGAGACCCGGATCGCGATCCTCCAGAAGAAAGCCGCCCAGGAACGGCTGTTCGCCCCGCCGGACGTACTGGAGTTCATTGCGTCCCGAGTGTCGAACTCCATCCGAGAACTTGAGGGTGCGCTGATCCGGGTCACCGCGTTCGCCAGCCTCACCCGGTCATCGGTGGAGTTGTCGCTGGCCGAGGAGGTGCTGCGGGACTTCATTCCGGACGGCACCGGGCCAGAGATCACCGCCGACCAGATCATGGTTGCCACCGCCGACTACTTCGGGGTGAGTCTGGAGGACCTGCGCGGGCACTCCCGCTCGCGGGTGCTCGTCAACGCCCGCCAGGTCGCCATGTACCTGTGCCGGGAGCTCACCGACCTGTCGCTGCCCCGAATCGGACAGGCGTTCGGGGGCCGCGACCACACCACGGTCATGCACGCCGACCGCAAGATCCGTCAGCAGATGGCCGAGCGCCGGTCGCTCTACAACCAGATCGCCGAGCTGACCAACCGGATCAAGCAGAACACCTGAGCCGTACGCCGCACCGCTGAACCGGCGCCGCAGTGGCGTACGCGGTGCTCCACACCCCACCGGACCGGAAAGAGGGGCGCCGGATCGGGGTGGTGGGCCGGATGCGGGTGTCTGGTCGTCGCCAAGAAGTCCCGCTCGTTGTCCACAGCTCCGTTGCGTCGGTGGAGAACACCAGGCCATCAACCCTCTCGTTATCCACAGGTTGTGGATAACCCTGGGGGTAGCCCTGTGGATGCTTGGGGAAAACGGTGTCGTTGTCCACCGAGGGCGGGCCGGGTGTGGACAAGTTGTTGAAGGTTCTGGGGATAACCCGGGTCGAGACGCGAGAGACGATCCACAGGCCTGGGGATGAAGTCCGTGGATAACCGGTGGATAACCGGTGGACAACGGTGGACAGGCTGGGGGTAACTCCGGCCTGTGGATGGCAGCCCGGGTTTTCCCCCGGCTTCTCCACAGGTAACCCACCGGTGGGTTACCGGTCTGACCTGCGTCAACGCAAGTTCTCCACAGTTTGCACAGGTGCGACGAAGACGATGAGTTAGATCTCTAAAGACAACAAAAACCAATCATCACCGTTGGACTTCCTGTGGATCGGGCTGTAGACCGCCGCTGCCGGTCAGCCGCACCTGGACACGCGTGGGGTCGGGCGCACCGCCGATGCCCACGCGCCCTAAGGTGCCAGGGGAACCGGCACGCCCCGGCGGGTCGGCAGGCAGCGGTCGGCATGAGAGAGTTGGCGCTGACGTTGACGCGGAGGCATTGATGAAGTTCCGAGTAGAGCGCGACGCGCTCGCCGAGGCCGTGGCCTGGACCGCGAAAAGCCTGCCGAACCGGCCGTCGGTGCCGGTGCTCGCCGGTGTGCTGCTGCGGGTCACCGACGGCAACCTGCAGGTCTCCGGCTTCGACTACGAGGTCTCCAGCCAGGTGACCGTCGAGGTGCAGGGGGACGCCGACGGCGCCACCCTGGTCTCCGGCCGGCTCCTCGCCGAGATCACCAAGGCGCTGCCGGCGAAACCGGTCGACATCGCGGCGGTCGGCGCTCATCTCGAACTCGTCTGCGGCAGCGCCCGCTTCACTCTGCCCACCATGCCGGTCGAGGACTACCCCACCCTCCCGGAGATGCCGGTCAGCGCTGGCACCATCGACGCCGCCGCGTTCGCCGCCGCCGTTGCCCAGGTAGCCGTGGCAGCCGGCCGGGACGAGACCCTGCCGATGATGACCGGCGTCCGGCTGGAGCTCTCCGGCGGCACGTTGGCCATGCTCGCCACCGATCGCTACCGCCTCGCCCTGCGCGAGATCGAGTGGAACCCGGAAGACCCGGAGATCAGCCTCAACGCGCTGGTACCGGCCCGCACGCTGCATGACACCGCCAAGGCCCTGGGGCCGCTCGGCGGTCAGGTAACCATGGCGCTCTCCCAGGGAGCGGCGGGTGAGGGCATGATCGGTTTTGTCGGCGGCCCCCGCCGCACCACCAGCCGACTGCTTGACGGCGCCAACTACCCGCCGGTGCGCTCCCTCTTCCCCGCCACCCAGAACGCGCAGGCCCAGGTCCCGGTCAGCGCGCTCATCGAGGTCGTCAAGCGGGTCGCGCTCGTCGCCGAACGCACCACTCCGGTGCTGCTGAGCTTCAGCGACGACGGACTGGTGGTCGAGGCCGGTGGCACCGAGGAGGCGCGCGCCAGCGAGGCGATGGAGGCCACCTTCAGCGGTGATCCGCTGACCATCGGCTTCAACCCCCAGTACCTGATCGACGGTCTCTCGAACATGGGGACCCAGTTCGCCGTTCTGTCGTTCGTCGACGCCTTCAAGCCGGCGGTGATTTCTCCCGTCGGCGAGGATGGCGAGGTCGTGCCCGGGTATCGCTACCTCATCATGCCGATCCGCGTTTCCCGCTGATCGCACCCGAGACGAACCACGACGCACGGAGGTAAGGACAATGCAGCTCGGCCTGGTAGGGCTCGGCCGCATGGGCGGCAACATGCGTGAGCGGCTGCGCGCCGCTGGGCATGAGGTGATCGGGTACGACAACCAGGCCGAGCTGAGCGACGTCGCGAGCCTGGCGGAGATGGCGAAGAAGCTGGACGCGCCCCGCGCAGTGTGGGTCATGGTCCCTGCCGCCGTCACCGACGAGACCATCACCAAGCTGGCGGAGGTGCTCGACACCGGCGACATCATCGTTGACGGCGGAAACTCGCGGTTCAGCGACGATGCCCCGCGCGCCGAGCGGCTGAACGAGCGCGGCATTGGGTACGTCGATGCCGGGGTTTCCGGGGGCGTTTGGGGCCGACAGAACGGGTACGCCCTCATGGTCGGCGGTGCCAAGGAACACGTTGACCGACTGATGCCGATCTTCGAGGCGCTCAAGCCGGCCGGAGAATTCGGCTTCGTGCACGCCGGGCCGGTCGGTGCCGGACACTACGCCAAGATGGTGCACAACGGCGTCGAGTACGGTCTCATGCACGCCTACGCCGAGGGCTACGAACTGCTCGCCAAGTCCGAGCTGGTCACCGATGTCCCCGGCGTCTTCAAGTCGTGGCGGGAGGGCACGGTCGTCCGCTCCTGGCTGCTCGACCTCCTCGACCGTGCTCTCGACGAGGACCCGAAGCTGGCCGAGCTGAGCCCCTACACGGAGGACACCGGCGAGGGTCGGTGGACCGTGGACGAGGCGGTCCGACTCGCTGTTCCGATGAACGTCATCGCCGCCGCGCTCTTCGCCCGTTTCGCCTCCCGCCAGGACGACTCGCCCGCGATGAAGGCCGTCGCCGCGCTGCGCCAGCAGTTCGGCGGGCACGCCGTTCGCAAGCGCTGACCGGCCCCCACCGCCCGTGTACGTTCGCCGGCTGGAACTCGTCGACTTCCGCTCGTACGAGCGGGTCGGCGTGGACCTCGAACCAGGGGCGAACGTCCTGGTCGGTCCGAACGGGGTCGGCAAGACCAACCTGATCGAGGCGCTCGGCTACGTGGCGACCCTGGACTCCCACCGGGTCGCCACTGACGCCCCGCTGGTCCGGATGGGTGCCGCCGCGGGGATCATTCGCTGCGCCGTGGTGCATGAGGGCCGGGAGCTACTGGTCGAGTTGGAGATCGTTCCGGGGCGGGCCAACCGGGCCCGGCTCGGTCGGTCCCCGGCCCGGCGGGCCCGGGACGTCCTCGGTGCCCTGCGGCTGGTGCTCTTTGCCCCAGAGGACCTGGAACTGGTCCGGGGCGACCCGGCGCAGCGGCGCCGCTACCTCGACGATCTGCTGGTGCTCCGACAGCCCCGGTACGCCGGGGTGCGGACCGACTACGAGCGGGTGGTCCGGCAGCGGAACGCCCTGCTGCGCACCGCGTACCTGGCGCGCAAGACCGGTGGCACCCGCGGCGGCGACCTCTCCACGCTCGCGGTCTGGGACGACCACCTCGCGCGGCACGGCGCCGAGTTGCTCGCGGGTCGGCTCGACCTCGTCGCCGCGCTCGCCCCCCACGTCAACCGGGCGTACGACGCGGTGGCCGCGGGTGCGGGCGCCGCTGGCATCGCCTACCGGTCGTCGGTCGAGCTGGCCAGTTCGACCGCGGACCGGGCGGACCTGACCGCGGCGCTGAGCGACGCGCTCGCCGCCGGCCGCACAGCCGAGATCGAGCGGGGGACCACCCTGGTCGGCCCGCACCGGGACGAGCTCACCCTGACTCTGGGGCCACTGCCCGCGAAGGGGTACGCCAGCCACGGCGAGTCCTGGTCGTTCGCGCTGGCACTCCGGCTCGCCGGGTACGACCTGCTGCGCGCTGACGGGATCGAGCCGGTGTTGGTGCTGGATGACGTCTTCGCCGAACTGGACACCGGCCGGCGGGATCGCCTCGCCGAGTTGGTCGGTGACGCGAGCCAACTCCTGGTGACCTGCGCGGTGGAGGAGGATCTCCCCGCGCGTCTGCGCGGAGCGCGATTCGTTGTCCGCGAGGGAGAGGTACAGCGTGTCGGATGAGGTGGTGCCCGCCGCCGGACCCCGCGGGGGGTCGGCGACCGGCGCGGACGGGTCTGCCCCGGCGGCTACTGGCGGGGCCGAAGAACCGGCCGGGCCGCAACTCGCACGGGCCGTGCTGGATGCGGCGAAGGCTCGGCGTCAGGCGGCGCAGCCGCAACGGCGCAGCCGCAACGGTGGGGCGAGCGGTGGGGGGCGACGGCCGCGGGGCTACTCCGGCCCGGGGCCGGATCCGCGCGACCCGCAGCCGCTCGGCGCGGTACTGGACCGGCTGGTGAAGGCCCGGGGCTGGCAACAACCGGCGGCCGAAGCGACGGTCTTTGGCGCCTGGGAACGGGTGGTCGGCCCGGACGTGGCCCAGCACAGCCGGCCGGTAAAGCTGGACGGTGGTGAGCTGACCGTGGAGGCACGCTCGACCGCCTGGGCCACCCAGCTCCGGCTGCTCGCCGGCTCGCTGCTGCAACAGATCGCCCGCGAGGTGGGCCACAACGTCGTACGCCGACTACACATCCACGGTCCGGCCGCGCCGTCCTGGTCGCGTGGCCCTCGTCGGGTGCGGGGCCGCGGCCCCCGGGACACCTACGGCTGAACGGCCCGGCGGGGTGCCACCGACTCGGCGTAGACCGCGAAGCCCCGCTCGGCGCAGCGGCGGTAGAACGCGGCGAGTACGCTCAGCTCCGCGCAGGTGAAGGTCCACTGCGGCGGATCCCCGCTTTCGTCGCGGAGCCGGTCCAGCCGGCTGTCCAGCCAGCGCAGCTGCTGTTCGGCCAGGCGTCCGTCGCCGAGTAACGCGCGGAGCACCTCGCTGACGGTGTCGAAGGTGACCGCCTCCCCGACTGCTCGATGCCGGGCCACGAACCGCTCGACTCCGTCGGCGATCCACCCGCAGCCGTCCGGGTCGATCACCGGGTCCTCGTCTTCCGCCGAGTGATCTGTGGCGTAGAGCACATTCTCCAAGCCGAGGATCAGATCGACCAGTTCGGTGTACGCGGTCGCCCGGACCGTGCCGGTCTTGGCGATCAGTTCGGCGAGCGCGGCCGTCGGCGCGGAGATCTGCGGCATGTCGACGATCTCGCCGAAGTCCACGAACTCGGCCGGCGCGACCGGGTCGTAGAAGCGGCCGGTCCGCGGCCAGTTCACCACGACGTTATCCAGCCCCATCTGGTGTCACCTCTCAAGCCATGTCCGTACGAACGGGTCGATCGTCCGGTTCCAGCCGGCAAAGATCAAGCCGGTGTTCATCGCGGCATGGGACACACCGGACCTCGGGGTCGCCGCCGGCTGGTGCGAGCCTACGGCCGGCTCGGTGCGCGTGGGGGGAGTCGTGGACGGAGCAGTCGGCCGGCTATGAAGGTCTCAGCCGCCGCGGAAGGGGTGCCGAGTGGTGGTTCTGTCGTCGACGCCCAGTAGGATTGGCCGGAGACGAAGACCCGGTGCGGAGCGATGAAACCCGGGGCCGGCCCGGGCCCGAGATCATCGTCCCACATCAGGTCGAGCCGATCGCGATCCGCGGGCAACCGCGGCGGCCGGCGCGTTCGACCCCCAGCCCGGATGACTCTCCGGTGCCGGTCCGCGCGCCCGACGTCGCGTCCTGTCCGCCGAACCCCGCGACCGGTCGTGCCAAATGGCGTGGCCGACGCGAGAAAGTGGCCGAGGGTGGCAGCGCAGGACAAGCAGGAGTACGGCGCCGAGTCGATCACCGTCCTCGAAGGGCTGGAGGCGGTCCGCAAGCGCCCCGGTATGTACATCGGGTCCACCGGCGAACGCGGTCTGCACCACCTGGTGTGGGAGGTCGTGGACAACGCGGTGGATGAGGCGCTGGCCGGGCACTGCGACACCATTGACGTGGTGCTGCTCGCCGACGGCGGGGTTCGGGTCACTGATAACGGCCGTGGTTTCCCGGTCGACCCGCATCCGAAGCTCAAGAAGCCGGGCGTCGAGGTGGCACTGACCGTGCTGCACGCCGGCGGAAAGTTCGACGGCAAGGCGTACGCCGTCTCCGGTGGCCTGCACGGCGTCGGGGTGTCGGTCGTGAACGCCCTCTCCACCCGGATGGCCGTCGAGATCCAGAAGGACGGCTACGTCTGGCGGCAGTCGTACACGGACTCGAAGCCGACGCCGTTGGAGAAGGGTGAGTCGACCGACGCCACCGGCTCGGCGGTCTCCTTCTGGCCCGATCCCAGGGTCTTCGAGACGGTTGCCTTCGACTTCCAGACCATCTACCGCCGGCTCCAGGAGATGGCCTTCCTCAACCGCGGTCTCACCATCCACTTCCTCGACGAGCGAGTCGACGAGGGCGACGATGGCAAGATGCGGGAGGTCACCTTCTGCTACCAGGGTGGCATCGCCGACTTCGTCCGGCACCTCAACGCTTCGAAGACCTCGATTCACAAGTCGGTGGTCGAGTTCGGCACCGAGGAAGACGGCATGTCGGTCGAGATCGCCATGCAGTGGAACGAGTCGTATGGCGAGTCGGTCTACACCTTCGCCAACAACATCAACACGCATGAGGGCGGCACCCACGAGGAAGGCTTCCGATCGGCGCTGACCAGTGTCATCAACCGGTACGGTGCGGAGAAGCGGCTGCTCAAGAGTGACGAGAAGCTCTCGGGGGAGGATATCCGGGAGGGACTGGCGGCGATCATCTCGGTGAAGCTGACCAACCCGCAGTTCGAGGGGCAGACCAAGACCAAGCTGGGCAACACGCCGGTCAAGAGTTTCGTGCAGCGGGTCTGCAACGAGTGGCTGGTTGACTGGCTGGACCGTAACCCGGCCGAGGCGAAGGTCATCATCACCAAGGCATCCCAGGCGGCACGTGCCCGGGTCGCCGCCCAGCAGGCCCGTAAGTTGGCCCGCCGTAAGTCGCTGCTGGAGTCCGGCTCGATGCCGGGTAAGTTGGCCGACTGCCAGTCGACCGATCCCCGCGAGTGCGAGGTCTTCATCGTTGAGGGCGACTCGGCGGGCGGCTCCGCCAAGCAGGGACGCGACCCGCGGACGCAGGCGATCCTGCCGATCCGCGGCAAGATCCTCAATGTGGAGAAGGCGCGGATCGACCGGGTCCTGAAGAACAACGAGGTCCAGGCGCTGATCACCGCGCTCGGCACCGGCATCCACGACGACTTCGACATCGAGAAGCTGCGGTACCACAAGATTGTGTTGATGGCCGACGCGGATGTCGACGGTCAGCACATCCAGACGTTGTTGCTGACTCTGCTCTTCCGCTTCATGCGACCACTGGTCGAGTTGGGGCACGTCTACCTGGCCGCCCCGCCGCTCTACAAGATCAAGTGGAATCGGAAGGGGGACGATGCGCAGTACGCTTACTCCGACCGAGAGCGGGATGGGTTGATCGCCCTGCGGCAGCAGAAGAAGCCCAACGCCAAGCCGGACGACATCCAGCGGTTCAAGGGGCTCGGCGAGATGAACTATCCCGAGCTTTGGGAGACCACGATGAACCCGGCTACGCGTACCCTGCGGCAGGTCACGCTCGACGACGCGGCGACCGCGGACGAGCTGTTCAGCGTGCTGATGGGGGAGGATGTCGAGGCTCGTCGCTCGTTTATCCAGCGTAATGCCAAGGACGTGCGGTTCCTGGACATCTGAGCCACTCGGGTCCGGCCGGCCCATCGTCGACGCGACCCTGGCGAATCCACAGGGTTATCCACAGCCAGGCCGGTTTCCACAGCGGTTATCCACAGCACAAAAGCGACTCTGAGTCTGATAAGGGTTAACAAGTGACCGATACCCCCGAGTCCACACCGAACGAGCCCGACGTCCCCGAGACCGCCGGCGCCGTCGTGGCGCACGACCGGATCGAGCCGGTCGGGCTCGAGGTGGAGATGCAGCGTTCCTACCTCGACTACGCCATGAGCGTGATCGTCGGGCGGGCGCTGCCGGACGTCCGGGACGGGCTGAAGCCGGTCCACCGCAAGATCCTCTACGCGATGTTCGACTCGGGGTACCGGCCCGACCGGGGGTACGTGAAGTGCTCTCGGGTGGTCGGCGATGTGATGGGCCAGTTCCATCCGCACGGCGACTCGGCGATCTACGACGCCCTGGTCCGGATGGCCCAGCCCTGGGCGCTGCGCTACCCGCTGGTGGATGGCAACGGCAACTTCGGGTCGCCGGGCAACGATCCGGCCGCGGCGATGCGGTACACCGAGTGCAAGCTCGAACCGCTGGCGATGGAGATGCTGCGGGACATCGACGAGGACACCGTCGACCTGCAGGACAACTACGACGGGCGGGCCAAGGAGCCCACGATCCTGCCGTCCCGGATCCCCAACCTACTGGTCAACGGCTCCGAAGGCATCGCGGTCGGAATGGCCACCAAGATCCCACCGCACAACCTGCGGGAGATCGGCGCGGCGGTGCAGTGGTGCCTGGAGCACCCGGAGGCCGACGAGGCGAGCACTCTGGAAGCCCTTCTGGGGATCGTCAAGGGTCCGGACTTCCCGACCCACGGCCTGATCGTCGGCCGGGCGGGGATCCAGGACGCGTACCGCACCGGTCGCGGCTCGATCCGGATGCGCGCCGTGGTCGAGGTCGAGGAGGACAAGCGGGGCCGGCCAGCGCTGGTGGTCAGCGAGCTGCCGTACCAGGTGAACCCCGACAACCTGGCCGAGCGGATCGCTGAGCTGATCAAGGAGGGGAAGCTCGCCGGAATCGCCGACATCCGGGACGAGTCCTCCGGCCGGACCGGCATGCGGCTGGTGCTGGTGCTCAAGCGCGACGCGGTCGCCAAGGTGGTGCTGAACAACCTCTACAAGCACACCCAGCTTCAGGAGACCTTCGGCGCGAACATGCTGGCGCTGGTGGACGGCGTGCCGCGCACGCTCAACCTGGCCCAGTTCATCCGCTACTACGTCGCTCACCAGATCGAGGTGATCCGCCGGCGGACGGCGTTCCGGCTGCGTAAGGCCGAGGAACGGGCGCACATCCTGCGCGGTCTGGCCAAGGCGCTGGACGCCCTCGACGAGGTGATCGCGCTGATCCGGCGCTCGCCGACGGTGGATGACGCGCGGCAGGGTCTGATCCGGTTGCTGGAGATCGACGAGATCCAGGCCACCGCGATCCTGGACATGCAGCTGCGGCGGCTGGCCGCGCTGGAACGGCAGCGGATTCTCGACGACCTGGCGAAGCTCGAGCTGGAGATCGCCGACTTCAAGGACATTCTGGCGAAGCCGGAGCGGCAGCGGCGGATCGTCTCGGAGGAGCTGGGTGAGATCGTCGCGAAGTGGGGCGACGACCGGCGTACCCAGATCATTCCGTTCGACGGCGAGGTCTCGATGGAGGACCTGATCGCCCGCGAGGACATCGTCGTCACCATTACCCGAACCGGGTACGCGAAGCGCACCAAGGTGGACGCGTACCGCTCGCAGCGGCGGGGCGGTAAGGGGGTCAGCGGCGCCTCGCTGCGGCAGGACGACATCGTCAGCCATTTCTTCGTGTGCTCGACGCACGACTGGATTTTGTTCTTCACCAACAAGGGTCGGGTGTACCGGGCCAAGGCGTATGAGCTCCCGGAAGCCAGTAGGGTGGCCAAGGGCCAACACGTGGCCAATCTGCTCGCCTTCCAACCAGACGAGCAGATCGCACAGATCATCGAGATTTCCGACTACCAGGTCGCCCCCTACCTGGTTCTGGCCACAAAGAACGGAGTGGTAAAGAAGACGAGGCTCGAGGAGTTCGACTCCAACCGGTCCGGCGGCATCATCGCGATCAACCTGCGCGAGGACGACGAACTGGTCGGTGCCGCCCTGGTGGCGCCGGAGCAGGATCTCCTGCTGGTGTCGAAGAACGCCTTGGCGATCCGGTTCAACGCCACCGACGAGGCGCTGCGGCCGATGGGGCGGGCTACCTCGGGTGTGATCGGGATGCGGTTCAGCGAGGACGACGAGTTGCTCGCGATGGAGGTCGTCCGGCACGGCCTGGACGTCCTGGTGGCTACCAACGGCGGCTACGCGAAACGTACTCCGATTGAGGAATACCCGGTCCAGGGCCGGGGAGGTAAGGGCGTGCTGACTGCGAAGATCACCGAGCGGCGCGGTGGTCTGGTCGGTGCTGTGGTGATCGACCCGGACGACGAGCTCTTCGCTATCACCAGTAACGGTGGTGTCATTCGGACTCCGGTGAAGCCTGTACGCCGTACGCGCGACCGGAACACAATGGGGGTCAAGCTGATGGACCTTCCGGATGGCGTAACCATCGTGGCGATTGCTCGCAATGCCGACGAGCCTGACGAACAGGACTAGTTGCATGACGGAGACACAGGCGAAGTCGGGGAACGCGGGTAACTCGGCTAACCCAGTCGACGAGGACGGCGCCACGAGCGGTGCCCCAGCCGCCGGGCGGGCGGCAGTGGGCCGGGCCACCGTCCCCGCCGACGTGCCGGCCCCGAAGTTCACGAGGGCTCCGGGGATGGCCCCGCCGCCGGACAAGCCGGCCGAGGAGCCGGAACCCGGCGAGGAACCGGCTGAGGCCACGAAGGCCGAGACACCGCGGACCAGTGGTGCCGCCGCTGAGACGACCTCCGCGGCCACCCAGCCGTCGACCTCCGGTGGTGCTGGGCAGACCAGCACGGCCGCCGGGAGCACTGCTGCCGCCCTGGGTGGTGCGAACGGCCTCCCCCGATTCGGTGACACCGGGAGCCAGCCGCGGGTCACCGGGACCGCTCGCCCCCAGCCGAACTCCGCTGGCCGGCCTCAGGGCGGTAGTCTCCCGCCGGGAATCAGTGGGGTGGCGGCCGTCGGGGCGGCGCGGGTCGGTGAGGCGGTACGCGCGGCGCGTACCGCGGTCAGCTCTGCCGCGTCTCGCGGGCCGCGCCGGGCCCGGCTGAACCTGCGGCGGATCGACCCATGGTCGGTGATGAAGTTCGCCTTCGCCGTTTCGGTGGTGCTCTTCATCGTCGTCGTGGTCGCGACCTCGGTGCTGTATCTGGCGCTGGACGCGATGGGCGTGTTCGCCAGCGTCAACGACAGCCTGAGTGATCTGGTCAACGCGGGCGGCGGCCAGAACACCAACGGCTTCCAGATCACCGCCCGCGGCGTGATCCTGAGTTCCGCGTTGATCGGCCTGGTCAACGTCGTGCTGTTCACGGCGCTGGCAACGCTGGGCGCATTCGTCTACAACGTCTGCGCCGACCTGGTGGGCGGTGTCGAGCTGACGCTCGCCGAGCGCGACTGAGCACGTCAGCGGTACCCGGGTCGTCGGCCGGCGACCCGGGTACCGCACCTGTCGCGGAACGCCCGGGGTCACCCCCGATTTGGGGGCGGCCGGGCCGATGGGTTAACCTTGCTCGTCGCAACACGGGGCTATAGCTCAGTCGGTTAGAGCGCAGAGCTGATAACTCTGAGGTCGCTGGTTCGATTCCAGCTAGCCCCACCTCACACCCGATCCTCACATCTTCGAGGATCGAGCGTTCTAAGCACCGATTCCTCCGCTCGTCAGGGGACGGTAGCCAGGCGGACGATTCAGTTCAGGAATTCAGGGCCGTCGGCCTCTCTTTGTCCTGGCAGTGGACGTGTCGTACCCCGTCCCTAGTCTGGCGTCGTCCGTTGCTCCCGGCCCCGGTTTCCGCCGGTCGGTTTGCTTTCGAGGAGGTCCGGTGCTCAACCACCTCGGCATTCAGGTGTGCGATCTCGACGCCAGTCTTGCCTTTTACGATGCTGTCCTGGCCCCACTTGATGGGCATCGCCTGATGGAGTTCCCGGAGGCGGTCGGCTATGGCAGCAGCACTCCCGACTTCTGGCTCAGCCCGCTGAGTGGCGCGCCCGGGGGAGTCGAGTCGCACATCGCCTTCACCGCGCCCGACCGGGCTGCCGTGCAGGCGTTCCACGACGCCGCAGTGGCGCTCGGGGCGGAGGTGCTCCATGCGCCCCGGGTCTGGCCGGAATATCACCCGACATACTTCGGTGCTTTCGTCCGCGATCCGGATGGAAACAACGTCGAGGCGGTCTGCCATCGGCCAGAGTGATCGCTCCGCGGTGCCGGTTGGGCGGGATGCGGTGATGAGTCCCGGGCCACTGCGTCTGCGGGCCCGTTTACCGGGCCTTGCTTCTGGCTGATACGGTCCTGGGGTAGGTCCGACGGCACGTCGAGCGTGAGGGGTTGCCCTAATGTTCAAGAAGCTGCTGATCCTCGTCGGTATCGTCGGTGTGGCGGCCATCGTGGCCAAGCGAGTCAAGGAAACCAACGACGAGCGGGCCCTTTGGCACGAGGCCACCACCGCGCCCGACCTGCGCTGATTCGCACGGATCAGCGCTCGGCGGCACGGACCACTTCCGGGGCCCTAGCTCAACTGGCAGAGCACTGCCTTTGCAAGGCAGGGGTTAGGGGTTCAAGTCCCCTGGGCTCCACCGATCGCACCAAGCGCGACTTCTGACGTGCCCCCGTCCGTTCTGGGCGGGGGCACTGTTGTGTCGGTGGGGGTCGCGAACACGGGTGCGACTCCCCGGTTGGTGAGTTGGACTTTGGCGATGAGGGCCTCGATGGTGGCTATGCGCTCGGTACCGCTGTCCTGATGGTGCTGAGGTGGTCGCGGGATGCGGGGGGGCGGGCCGTGGCGTCACGGAGGGGTGCACTGTGCCGAGCTGTCTCCGTTCCCGAGTCTCTGCCTACGTGCTCGTCCTGCCGATGGCCTTCCTGCCCGGCTGTGGGGAGGATGCCCCAGGGCGGAGCGTGGAGGCGAACGGAGTCATCACGTTCGGCGCACCGGACGCCGATGGAGGCCGAGACGCCGAGATCATCGGTGAGCCTGTGGTGGGCAGGGGCCAGTGCCTGGCAGTGCAGACCGCGGAGAATCAGAGACTGGTCGTCGTGTGGCCGGCCGGAAGCGAACTGAAGACCGGAGGTGGCACCACCGGGGTCGAGGTGCCCGGCGCCGGCACTGTCCAGGTTGGCTCCTCTTTCACTGCGTCTGGCGGCTACGCCACCCCACCGCTCGGTGACGGCATGCCGATCATTCCCGAGACCTGCGCCAGCGGCACCGAGGAAGTCGCAGTCATCGACGACGTTCGCCGCCAGTAGCACTCTCAGCCCCGGGGTGACGCAGGGTCTCGCCCACCGCGGTGAGCCCGTATCACCGTGGAGCCCAGCACAGCGGGTTCTCAACACAACGGCTTGGGAACGTGGCGACTTCGGTGTTAGATGGTTGGGTGTGATCGAGGTAGTTAGATGGTGATACGCGCCATCCCCGGTCTGTCGGGCAACGAGTTGTGGCAGGTACGGGTCTTCGTGGGGCCCGACGCCATGGGAAACGTCACCGGCGTGGTGACGGTGGGATCGGGCACGCGGCCCGACGACATGGCGGCCGGTGCGCGCCTGCTCGGCTACCCCGAGACGGCGTTCGTACGCCAGGACGCTGGCTCCGTGCACGTCACCAGCTACTCGCCCTACGAGCGGCTGCGGTTGTGCACCCAGACGCTGCTCGCCACCGAGCACGTGCTGCGGTCCCGGCGGACCTCCGGCGCGAAGCTGCTGGCCGGCACAGACGTGGGTGAGGTGCCGGTGCGCCGGTACGAGGACATGGCGTACGTCGTCCTCACCGGCGAACGTACCCGTGTCCGGGCAGCCCATTCCCGGCTACCGCTCGACGGCGTCGTCCACGACGACGCGCTCGTCGTGGACACCGGCCGCTCCCGCAGCTACGTCAACCTGTCGGCGGACACATTGGAGGCGGTCTGGTTGGATCCCGCCGCCGTGCTGAGCTACTGCGCTGCGGAGGGCGTCAGCGGGATCTGTCTGGTCGCCCGCCTCGACAACGCGGTCCGGCTGCGCGTGTTCACCACCTCCCTGGCCGGCGCGGAGGATGTGGCCACCGGAGGGGCTGCCGGCGGTCTGCCGGCATTTCTCGCGGCTACCGGCGGTGGCTCCCGGCGGCCGGTTCTGGTCCGGCAGGGACACGGGACCGCCCTGACCCGGGGCGAGCTGCACGTGCGTCCGCTCGATGGTGCGGAGGTCGCCGTCGGGGGGCGGGTGGTCGCGGTGTCGACGGGGCGACTGGACCCGTGCCGTCTACCGTGACCCGGTAGGCAGCCGGGCGCACGCCTCAGGTGGCCGCGCCGCCGTCACCGACGAGACCATCACCAAGCTGTGGCGCCAGGGTTCATGGACGCCGCGCCGTGCGGCGCGGCGGCGTAGCTTGTCCCGGGTCTCGGTCAGCCGAGTGTGATCTCCGGCGTCAACGGTGTGTCGGCCTCGGCGGTGTCGACCTCCCGCACCACCCCCGCTGCCCGGACATCCCGGCTGACCAGAGCGAAGGCGGCGAGGTCGCTCGCGCGCCCGCGCAGGGTGAGCTGGGCTACCGGCGCCCGCATCGACTGCTTCGCCTCGGACTTCGCCCGACGGATGGCGGCGAGCACGTCGGAGGCGAGCCCGAGTAAATCCGTTCCGGCCTCGCCGGAGCCACTGGCCTCGGTGGAGCGGTTGGCCTCGGCGGAAACATCGGGGCCGACGAGCTCCTGCCCGGTCGGCCACGCCGCCCGGTGCACCGAGCCCTCCTGCCACCACGACCAGGCTTCCTCGGTGACGAACGGCAGCATCGGCGCGAAGAGTCGCAGCAGCGTGTGCAGCGCCAGTGCGAGCGCGGCGTGGGCCGAACGGACGGCGCGGTCGTCCGGTTCCCCGTACGCGCGTTCCTTGACCAGCTCCAGGTAGTCGTCACAGAACGACCAGAAGAACTGCTCGGTGCACTCGAGGGACCGGGTGTAGTCGTGCTGGGTGAACCCGGTGGTGGCGGAGTCCACGACGGAGGCTAGGCGGGCCAGCATCGACCGGTCGAGTGGTTCGGTCACGTGCGCCATGTGGGGTGCCAGGAGCGTCGGGGAGCCGAATCGCAGCACGAATGTGGTGGCATTAAGGATCTTGATGGCGAGTCGACGGCCGATCTTCATCTGACCGGTGTCGAAGGCCGTGTCGGTGCCCGGCCGGCCGCTGACCGCCCAGTACCGGACGGCGTCGGACCCGTACTTCTCCAGGAGAGCCATCGGCGTGACCGTGTTTCCCTTGGACTTCGACATCTTCTTGCGGTCCGGGTCCAGGATCCAGCCCGACAGCAGCACGGTGGTCCAGGGCAGGCAGTTGAACTCCTGGTGCGACCGGAGCACGGTGGCGAACAGCCAGGTCCGGATGATCTCGTGCGCCTGCGGACGGAGGTCCATCGGGAAGACCCGGGCGAAGAGATCATCGTCGACCGTCCACCCGCCGGCGATCTCCGGGGTGAGCGAGGAGGTGGCCCAGGTGTCCATCACATCCGGGTCCGCCATGAAACCGCCCGGCTGGTTGCGCTGGCTCTCCTGGTAGCCGGTCGGGGCGTCACTGCTGGGGTCGACCGGCAGCGCCACGTCGTCCGGCAGGATGGGGTGCGCGTAGTCGGGCTCGCCCGAGTCGTCGAGTGGGTACCAGACCGGGATCGGCACACCAAAGAAGCGTTGTCGACTGATGACCCAGTCCCCAGAGAGGCCCTCGACCCAGTTTTCGTACCGGCTGCGCATGAACTCGGGGGACCAGGTCAGCTCGCGCCCGCGGTGGACCAGAGCGGACCGCAGCTCGGTGTCCCGACCACCGTTGCGGACGTACCACTGTCGGGTGGTGATGATCTCGAGTGGCTTGTCGCCCTTCTCGTAGAACTTGACCGTCTGGGTGGTGGGGCGTGGCGCTATCTCGAGATCCCCGGCGGCGCGCAGCAGCTCCACCACCTTCGCCTTCGCGGAGAACGCGGTCAGGCCGGCGAGCGTCTGGTACGCCGCCACCGCGTCGGCGTTGACGATCCCGGGTGGTGGCTCGGGGAGCAGGCGGCCGTCGCGACCCATCACCGGCCGGGTCGGCAGGGCCAACTCCCGCCACCACAGCACGTCCGTCAGGTCACCGAAGGTGCAGATCATCGCGATGCCGGAGCCCTTGTCCGGCTGAGCCAGCGGATGCGCCCTGATCGGCACCGGGACACCGAAGAGCGGCGAGACGGCGGTGCTGCCGAGCAGATGTTGGTACCGCTCGTCATCCGGGTGGGCGACGAGCGCGACGCAGGCCGGCAGCAGCTCCGGCCGGGTGGTCTCGACGTAGATCTTGTCTCCGGTCGCCGAGTGGAAGGCGAGCCGGTAGTAGGTGCCCTGGCGCTCGCGATCCTCCAGCTCGGCCTGTGCGACGGCCGTACGGAAGGTGACGTCCCAGAGGGTCGGGGCGTCCGCCAGGTACGCCTCGCCCCGTGCCAGGTTGCGGAGGAAGGCCCGCTGGGAGATCGCCCGACTTCGGTCGTCGATCGTCGCGTACGTCAGGGACCAGTCGACGGAGAGGCCCAGGTGCCGCCACAGGGCCTCGAACGCCTGCTCGTCAAGCTCCGTGAGGTTCCTGCACAGCTCGACGAAGTTGCGCCGGGAGATCGGCTGTGGCCGACTTGGTGGCTCGGCCGGTGGCGTGTAGCCGGGGTCGTACGGCAGGGAGGGGTCGCACCGCACCCCGTAGTAATTCTGCACCCGCCGTTCGGTGGGCAGGCCGTTGTCGTCCCACCCCATCGGGTAGAACACCGCCCGCCCCCGCATCCGCTGGAACCTCGCGATGGCATCGGAGTGGGTGTAGGAGAAGACGTGACCGACGTGCAGCGCCCCGCTGACCGTCGGCGGCGGGGTGTCGACCGAGTAGACCTCGCTCCGGGTTACCGAGCGGTCGAAGCGATAGGTGCCGTTCTGCTCCCATACCCGAGACCAGACCTTCTCGATGCCCTCGAGGGACGCCTTGGCCGGCACGGCTATTCGCTTCCTGGTGTTCTCGGTCACGGTCGGACTATATGACGATGGTCCATTGAATTTTCCACGTTGATCGGGTCGGCGACGGGTGAGCGGGTCCGGCAGGCTAGCGTCGGGGCGTGAGTACGCCGCGAGTACTGCCCGCTGACAGGGGTGTCGCCGAAGCCGCCGCCGTCCTGCGGGCCGGCGGTCTGGTGGCCCTGCCCACCGAAACGGTGTACGGCCTGGGCGCGAACGCGCTGGACGCCCCGGCGGTGGCCCGGATCTTCGCAGCCAAGGCGCGGCCGAGCTTTGATCCGCTGATCAGTCACCTGGCCGAGGCGGCGGAGCTGGAAAAGCTGGTAGGTACGGTGCCGGCGGCGGTGGCGGAGCTGGCCGAGCGATTCTGGCCCGGGCCGCTGACGCTGATCGTGGACCGGCCGGCGGTGATTCCGCCGATCGTCACCTCCGGGCTGGAGACGATGGCGGTGCGGGTGCCGGACCATGCGGCGACGCGCGGGTTGATCGCGGCGGCGGGGGTGCCGGTGGCGGCACCGAGCGCGAACCGGTTCGGTCAACTCAGCCCGACGCGGGCCGAGCACGTCGTGGCGGGGCTGGGGGCGGCGGTCGACGTGGTGCTCGACGGTGGGCCGACCCGGTGTGGGATCGAGTCGACGATCGTGGACGCGCGAGGAGACCGTCCAGTGGTGCTGCGGTTAGGTGCGCTGCCGGTGGAGTTGCTTCAGGAGGCGGTCGGTCCGGTACTGGTCCGGGCGGGCAGTTCGGGGCAGCCGGTGGCGCCGGGGACGCTGGCCGCGCACTACGCCCCGCGTACGCGACTGCGGTTGGCCACCGATACCGATCCGGCGGACGGCGGTGTTTCCCGGCAGGGGTTCCTGGGCTTCCGCGGCTGTCCGGCGGGGGACTGGGCGGCGGTGGAGGTGCTGTCCAGCAAGGGCGACCTGACCGAGGCAGCGGCCCGGTTGTTCGACGCGCTGCATCGACTGGACGGGGCCGGTGTCGACGAGATCCTGGTTGAGTCGGTGCCCGAGGTGGGGGTTGGCCGGGCGATCAACGACCGGTTGCGCCGCGCCGCCGCTACCTGGACGTAGCCGCGTGCCGGGGACGACCTTCGCCCCCCGGGGCGCACACCGCGACGACCGCCGTTCCCCTGGCGCTAGCTGCCGTGCCCCCAGTGGCGTAGGCGGTTGAGGAGGTCGTGCAGGTCCACCCCGGGGCGGGGCGGCGCTGGTAGCTGCTCCACCAGGCGGGCGACCGTGCCGTTGGCGAGGGCGGCGCCGGCCGCGGAGCCGGTGGCGATCGTCCAGCAGATCGGGCCGAGCGGGGTACAGCCGAAGAAGTGGCTGAGCCCGGGAGTCTGTACGACCAGTACGAGCACCCCCACCGAGCCGGCGGTGGAGAGCAGGACGCCGGGGGTGGTGCCGCCGGCCATCAGGGTCTGGCCGAGCTGGGTGCCGATCAGCGACACCAGGGCTACCGTGCCGGCCCGGCGTGGTGACGCCGCCACCCACTTGGACAGCACCCAGCCGGCGGTGGCGCCGAGCGCGGTGGAGGTGGCGCGGACGCCGAGTTCCCGGTTGAGGGTGGCGCCGAGGGAGGTGTCAGGCCCTTCCCGGAGCAGGTTCTCGCTGTACTCCGGTGGGGGCGGCCGGACCGCCACGGCCAGCGCGGGGGCCAGATCGGTGAGCAGGTTGACGAGCAGCAGTTGTCGGCCGTTGAGCGCGGAGCGGCCGTCGACGGCGGCGGTGACGATGCTGAACGCGATCTCGCCGAGGTTGCCGCCGAACAGGATGCTCAGCGCGTGCCGGACCGACGACCACATCGCCCGTCCTTCGGCGAGGGTGGCGATGATGGTCTCCAGTCGGTCGTCCATGACCACCAGGTCTGCCGCCGCGCGAGCCGCGGGGGTGCCGCGCTGTCCGAGGGCGATGCCGACATCGGCGAGGCGGATGGCGGGTGCGTCGTTGGCGCCGTCGCCGGTCATCGCCACGGTGCGACCACAAGTCCGGAGCGCCTGGATTATCCGTACCTTGTGGGCTGGAGTGCACCGGGCCACGACGTCGGTGGTGACCAGGCGGGCTGCCAGCGCCTCGTCGTCGAGGTCCGCGAGGTCGTTGGCGGTCGCCACCCGCTGGCCGTCGCCGGGGCTGATCACCGAGGCGATCGCCTCGGCGGTGGCCGGATGGTCGCCGGTGATCATAATTGTGTGCACCCCCGCCTTGCGGATGCTCTCCACCGCCGGGGCGGCGCTTGCCCGGATCCCGTCGGCCAGCGCGAGGATGCCGACGAAGGTCAGGCCCTGGACATCGTCGTCGGCGATGGACTCCTCGACGACGACCCGTTCGGCGAGGGCCAGCACCCGCTGGCCGGCCCCGGCGTGCCGGAGCAATTCCTGCTGGACCGCCTTCCGAGTCGCGTCGTCCAACGGCACCACCCCGGCCTCGGTCCGCCGGTTCCGGCAGCGGGGCAGGACGGTCTCCGGGGCGCCCTTGACGCTGAGGACCAGGCGGTCGCCGCAGGTGCCGACGGTGGCGTGGTAGCCGCGGGACGGCTCGAAGGGAAGCCCTCCGGCGGGACGCCAATCTCCGGCGCCGGTCTGCTCCACCGTGTTGGTCTCCCGGGCCGCCCGGCGGATCGCCCGGTCGGCCTGCTCGGGAAGCTGTTCCGGGTCGTCGGCGTCTGGAGCGGCACGCAGCGCGACCGCGAGGACCATGCGGAGGTGCTCGTCGAGCTGGTCAACGGCGGCGAACCGCGCACCGTCGCCGACTCCGGAGAGCACCAGCCGCCCCTCGGTCAGGGTTCCGGTCTTGTCGAAGCAGAGCACGTCGACGCGCCCCAACGCCTCGATCGTGCGGGGGTTACGCACCAGGGCACCGCGTTCGGCGAGCCGCCGGGCCGCTGCCAGCTGCGCGGCGCTGACGAGGAACGGCAACCCCTCGGGCACCGACGCGACGGCCAGGTTCGCGGCGGTCGAGGCGGTCTCGGCCAGCGGTATGCCGCGAGCGACGCCGGCCCCGGCGACCGCGACGGCGGATCCGAGCGCGAGCGGTATCGCCGAGTCGGTGAGTCCGCCGAGTCGCGCTTCGACGCCGCCGCTGGGCCGGGTTTGCCGAGCGAGGCTGAGGCTGCGCCCTGCTTCCGTGTCGGTACCGGTGGCGACGACCACGCCCCGGCCGTGACCGGCGGCGACGGTGGTGCCCTCGTACAGCATCGAACGGCGCTCGGCGATGTCGGTCGCGGCCACCGGTTGGTCGGTCTTGCCGACCGGCAACGACTCGCCGGTGAGCGAGGACTCGTCTGCTTCCAGCCCCGTGGCCTCGAGGACCCGGCAGTCGGCTGGTACGGCGTCACCTGCTTCCAGGATGATCACATCTCCGGGGACCAGGTCGTGGGCGGGTAGCTGCTGCTCGGTGCCGCCCCGCCGGACCCGGGCGGTGACCGCGGTACGGGACAGCAACTCGGCCAGCGACCGCTCGGTGTTGCGTTGGTGCACCGCGCCGACCAGGGCGGAGCCGCCTACCACCCCGCTGACCAGGGCGGCGTCAACCAGCGAGCCGAACGACGCGGATAGCACCGCCCCGGCGGCCAGGACCGGGGTCAACGGGTTGGCTAGCTCGTCCAGGAAGGCGCGGAGCAGGGTCGGGGTGGGAACGCCGTCGGCGATCCGGCTGGAGCGTCGGCGGCCGGCGTCCACCGGATCCAACCCGTCGAAGCCACTGCCCAACTCGTCGAGGACGGTCCCCACCGGCATCAGGTGCCACGGGACCGCCGTCCGTTCGGCGGGGGTCTCCATGGGGTTGGGCAGGTGGTGGGCCCGCCACACGCCGTGGGCGAAGGCCAGTGCCGCCGTCCCGTTGACCGAGGCCAAGGCCCGTTCCGGGAGCTGTTCCCGGGCAGCGGTGAGTGCAGCCAGCGCCCCGAGACCGGCGCCCCCGAGCCCAAGCCGAATGTTCTGGGTCGTCATCCGGCGGGCCACCCCAGCCGCCTCGACCACCAGTGCTGACACCTGGAGGTCGGTGCCGACGAGCAGGTGTGCCCCCCAGGGCGGCAGCTCCTCGTCGGTGGTCACGCCGAGGCCACAGTCGGCTGCCGCGAGCGCCCGCCGGTCATCGGAGAGCAGCATCACGACCGCGCCGTCGCGTTGCAGCTGGCGCACGGTCTCGGGGAGCCGGGCACCGCCGGCGAGGACGGTGTCCGCGAAGTCGTACCGGCCCGGGTCGTCGTCCGTCACGACCAGCCGCAACCCGGCGCGCCGGGCAGCGGCCGGCAGGAGGTCCACGCCCGGGGCCGGCTCGGTCTCGACCCGCAGCAGCGCGACGAGCCGACCGTCGTGTGCCAGGCCGAGGAGCCGGCCGCCGGATGCGCGAAGCCGGTCACTGTGTGAGGTGTCGCCCGGGTCAGGTGCGTCGAGGAGGTCCAGCGGGCCGAGGCCCCAGCCAGCGCTGTGCTGGACCGCCGCCGGCTGATCCGGGTCGAACAAGGCAAACGCTCGGGCGGCCACCTCACCCAGCTCCGCGTCGCCCAGGGGGGCCAGGTCGGTGAGGAGGCCGCGGTTGGAGCCGAGGATCGTGGCGTCCAGCACCAGCGTGTCGATCCGGTCGAGTTCGCGGAGTGCGCGGCGGTCCATGGCGACGACGCCGCGTCGTGCGAGCAGGCTACCGAGCTGGGCGGCATACCCCTCGCGGCCGGAGCCGCTGGCCTTCGGGAGCGCGGAGAGGCCGAGCGCGGCGGCTCGCTTCGCACCGGCCACCGGGGTCGCGGCGGCGGCTGCTGCCGCGCCGGCGTGGAGCATCTGGATGACGTACTTCTCGGCCGGTCCATCCGGTTTCGGGCAGGGCCGTTCGGTCGGCAGGACGGGGGCCGCGGCCCGGCCCGGGGCGCCGGCGAGTCGGGGCTCGGCCGTTGTCCACGCGGCGAGTTGGGCCCGCGCCTCGCCCCACTGCACCACCCGCTGGATGCCGTCGAGGACGATTCCGGTCCAGCCGCCCGCAAGGCCCTGCGCCACCGCCTCGGCCAGCGGGAAGAGGAGGTCGGCGCGGGGGTCGGCGCGCACTCCCCGGTCGGCGAGGGCGTGCAGCCTCGGGTGCAGGTCGACCGCGTTGAGGAGGCCGGCGACCTCACCAGGCACCGGGGTGAAGGGCAGGATCCGGGTGGCGGCGGAAATCGTCAGACCGAGCGCATCGGAGGCGAGGGCGCCGAGCGTACGGGGGGTGCGGGGTCCTTCCTCCGGCGGATGCGGCGGTGGGATCTCGGGATCCGGTTCGTGCGGGCTGATGCGTTCGGCGCGGGCCACGGTGACGATCAGATCGCGCAGCCTCGGCTCGGGGGAGCCGACGGCGACCACCACCCGCCCGGAGGGGGCGTTCACCCGCGCCCAGTTCACGCCGGGGACGCGTTCCAGCGCCGCTTCGACCTGCCGGGCGAGCCGCTCCCCGCCGTCCTGACAGACACCGTGCACCTCGATGTGGTGTCGGCCGTAGCGGGACCAGACCCGGCGGCGGGTCAGACCGGTGAGCCGCGCGGCTCGGGCAGCGGCGGATCCGAGGTTCCGGGCCGCCTGCCCCATCAGCTCTGGCACGGCAGGCGCGCGTACGCTGCCAGCGACGCGGCCCAGCGGGATCATCGAGGCGTACGGCGGGACTCGTGTCGGTCCGTTCCCCCGGTGTCGCGCTTCCCGTACGCCATCCCGCCTCCCACGCCATGTGTCCCGGCGGTCTGACTTCCCGCCCGGCCGTCCGTTATGCCCCTGAACAGCGGTGAAGTTCTAGCGGCCCGGCCGGTATAGAGGGCGGCGACGGTGGAAAACCACGGCGGTCACCGCCGTTTCTGGGAGGTCGAGATGAGCATGTTGACCCGGGATCTCAGTGGGAGTCGGGACATGATCCGGACGTTCACCCACCGAGTGGAGGTACCGGTACTGGGGGAGATGGCCATCCCGCCGCCGGACAAACTGGCGTACTACGCGGGCGTGGGTCTGCTCACCCTGTTGCAGGTCATCGAGTGGCCGGTGGCGTTGGTGGTGACCGCTGGTCACGTGCTCGCCGACCAGCATCTGTCTGGGCTGGCCAAGGGACTCGGGGAGGCGTTGGAGACCGCCTGATCCCCTGGTGGGCGCATCCTGCGGCCTTTGGCTCTCCCGGCCGGGGTGGGGTGGTGGGCGCTGGACACGTACGGGGGAACCCGTCTGCGGCCAACGCCCCACCCGGTTCGGACGGACCTACGGTGGCCTCATGTTCACCCTGGTCACCACCGTGATTCTGTACGTCGGAGGTTTCGTCTTCCTGTACGGAGTGATCCGCCTCGCGATCCGGCACGCCCTGGAGGAGGCGGAGGTACGTCGGGTCCAGGCCCAGCGGGCCGAGGAGTTGGCCGCCCATCGTGATCGGACCCTGCTGGAGGGGAAGGGCTATCTCACCGGGGGCTGACGTGGTGGTGGCGTCCGCGCTACCAGACAGATGTGGTCATCAATGGTGTTGCACGTGAAACATCAGGACGGTCGATCAGACTTCGGTTGCCACGTGCCGGCGGGCCTCAGTCAGGGCGGCGAGCAGGGTCGGTGAATCCTGTGCGCCGGTCACGGCGTACCTGCCGGCGAGAACGAAGGTCGGCACGCTCGTGATGCCGAGCTCCCGTGCGGCGGCCAGCCTGGTGTGGACCTCGGCTACCTGCCCGTTGGATTCGAGGAGGGCGTGGGCTGCCGCGGCGTCCAGGCCGACCTTGCCCGCGATCGTGGCGAGAGCCGGTCGGGAGCCGATGTCGACGCCGTCGTGGAAGTGGGCCCGGTGTAGCGCCTCGACCGTCTCGGCTGCCCGGTCTCGCTCGGTCGCCCAGGCGACCAACCGATGCGCGTCGAAGGTGTTCGCGGCGAGCGCACGGTCGAAGTCGAAATCGATACCGTCCCCGGCGGCGGCCCGAGTGACCTGGTCCGCCATCTGCCGTGCGCGCTCCCGGCCGCCGAACTTCACGCCCAGCGCGTCCAGCAGCGGCAGCGGCTCGGGCACCGGAGCCGGGTCGAGCTGGAACGGTCGGTAGCTGACCGTCACGGCGCCGTCGTAGGACGCGAGCGCCCGCTCTAGTCGGCGCTTGCCGAGGTAGCACCAGGGGCAGACCAGGTCGGCGTAGACTTCGATCTCCATAACCGGAGGCAACCGGGGGATCAGCCTGTCTGTTCCCGGACCTGACGCTTGAGCCGGGCCAGGACTGCGGTGCCGCCCCGGATCCGTAGCGGACTGACCGCCTGGGCCAGCCCCATCCGCTGGTACAGGTCGTCGGGGACCGCCAGGACCTGCGCTGGCCGAGCTCCGGCGAGCCCTTCGGCGAGAATGCCCGCGAAGGCGCGGGTTGTGGCGGCTTCGGGTGGGCAGTCGAAGACGGCTTCGACGCTGCCCTCCGGAGTGACGCGTGCTCGTAGGAAGAGTGCCGTCTGGCACTCCGGGACCTGCTCCATCTCTGCGCGGTCGGGGTGTCCGGACGACAACGGCCCGATGGCGTCGGCGTACTCCAGTAGCAGCTCCAGCACGATGTCACGGGGCGCCGTGGTGAACTCGTCCACGATCTCGGCCAGCCGGGGAGGCATCTCGGGCATCCCGCCAGGCTACCGTCGTCCGGAGCTCGGATCGGGTGGTGTGGTGGCGGAGCGCGCCCAGCTCAGTGGCGGAGCGCGCTCACGGGACGGTGGCGGAGCGCTCCCAGCTCACGGTGACGGGGCGCGCCCGACTCACGGCGTCGGGGCGCGCCCGACTCACGGCGTCGGGACCTGCCCGCTGAGCTGGCCGAGCGTCGACTGGGGGTCGAGCCGCAGGGCGAGGTCGCCGAGGGAGACGATGCCGACCAGCCTTCGCTCGCTGTCGCAGACCAGTACTCGCCGTACGCCCCGTTCCCGCATGAGGGCCGCGGCCTCGCCCGTGGTGCAGTTCTGTTCGATCATCACCACCTCACGGGTGATGATCGAGTCAATGGTGGTTCGGGCCGGGTCCCTTCGCTGGGCGACGGCCCGGACCACGATGTCCCGGTCGGTGAGTACCCCGGCCAGCGTGGCGCCGTCGGTGGCGACCACGTCCCCGATGTCGGCCTCCTTCATCACCCGTGCGACCTCATCCAGAGTGGTCTCCACCGGCAGGTAGATGACCTGCTTCGTCATCACGTCGCTGATCCGGAAACTGGTCATGGCACTCCTTCGGAAGCGATCCAGCCTGATCGGGACGCGGTTCCCCATTCCACTCGTACCACACCTCCCTCGCTGTTCACCTCCTCGGCCGGAGGCCGTCTGGCTCCCCGTCGCCTCGATGCTCCCTGGCCCCGACCCCCCGGGGGCACCAGTAGAAGCACTATTGGTGAGAAACTGTCGCTCCTCAGATGGGGCTCGCCGCTACCGGAGGCGGAGAAGACGAACCCCTTCCTCACGATGGAGGGTGTAGTGGGCTGGCGCAGTTTCGTGGCGGTCGGGGACAGCTTCACCGAGGGCCTGAACGATGCGTACCCGGACGGCGGCTTTCGCGGCTGGGCCGACCTGGTGGCCACCCGGCTCGCCGTGGAGGCCGGGCCGGAGTTCCGGTACGCGAACCTTGCTATTCGCGGCCGGCTCTTTCCCCGGGTGGTGGACGAGCAGGTTCCCGCCGCGCTGGCGATGCAGCCGGATCTGATCAGTTTCGCGGCAGGTGGGAACGACATGCTGCGGCGAAGCTTCGACCCGGACGACCTGATCGCGCGCTTCAACGAGGTGGTGGGGCGGCTGCGTGCGGGCGGGGCCGACGTGGTTCTGTTCCGATTCGCCGATGTCATGGCCCGCCTGCCCGGTCAGCGGCTGGTCGCCCCCCGAGTGCAGGTACTCAACCAGGCGGTTGGTGACACGGCGGAACGGCACGGCGCGATTCTGGTCGATCTGTACGAAGACGACACCTATCTAAACCCGATGATGTGGAGCACTGATCGGCTGCATCTCTCCTCAGCCGGGCACCGGCGGGTGGCCGCCCAGGTGCTGACCGCGTTGGGGGTCAGCTGTGCCGACGAGTGGTTGTTGGTCCCCGAGCGTCCGCTGCCCAAGCCGTGGCTGGCGGCCCGTACCGACGACCTCCGTTGGGCCACCCACCACCTGGCGCCCTGGCTTACGCGTCGGCTCACGGGTCGCAGCTCCGGTGACACGGTCACGGCCAAACGCCCCGCCCTGACCCCGTTGACGGACTGACCGGCCCCGAGCCGCTCAGCCACGGTAGAGCGCAGGCGCCGCTCGGAGCGGCCCACCGCGCCTGACTTCTGCCCCGGCCGTGCCTCGGGGGAACCCGAGGTACGGCCCCGGCCTCTGCACGCGGTGGAGTCTGCGGACTACGCTCTCCCCGTGACGGTGCAACAGTCGCGCAAGGCGGCGAACGGCGATATGGGCAGCGGCCGGCGTCGGTCTCGCAAGGACGAGATCCTGGGGATCGCGGTCGGGCTGTTCGCCGCCCGGGGCTACCACGGCGTGTCGATGGATGACATTGGCGCCGCCGCCGGGGTGACCGGTCCGGCGCTCTACCACCACTTCGCCGGCAAGGAGGCGATGCTGGTCGCCGCGTTGATCCCGGTCAGCGAAGGGCTGCTCGCCGGCGGTCGGGAGCGGGCCGCCGCCCACCCCGACGATCCCCGCGCCGCGTTGGAGTCACTGATCGAATTCCATGTCGACTTCGCGCTGGCCCAACCGGCGGTGATCGCTCTGCACCTGCACGAGCTGGACCGGCTGCCCGAACAGCCGCGTCGCCGCATCCGCCGGCTCCAGCGGCTGTACGTCGAGGAGTGGGTCAGTGTGCTGACCGCGTCGCACCCGGGCCTGTCCGACAACGAGGCGCGGGTGCTGGCCCACGCCGCCTTCGGTCTGATGAACTCGACCCCGTTCCTCGGCGGTGAGGTGGACCGGCAACGCCGGGCCGAGTTGCTCCGGGGCGCGACGCTGGCTGCTCTGTTGGCACCGACAGCACGTTGAGTACTGGGCCCGGGCCCGAGGCCGCCCCAGGCTTGACCGAGGGGGCCGTGCCACACACTGACTCGTCAGTAACCGGGGTGGCGTGGTTCCCTAGCTTCCGTTCGACCCTGGGACGCTGGAGGAAACATGATCGAGTCACTGCTGGTCGTCAATCGGGGCGAGATCGCCCGTCGGATCATCCGTACCGCGAAGCTGCTCGGTGTCCGGGCGGTCGCGGTGCATTCGGAGGCGGACGCCGGCCTGCCGTTTGTGACTGAGGCCGACGAGGCGGTCTGTGTCGGCCCGGCGAACCCGGCGCAGAGCTACCGGAACGTCGAGGCTGTCCTCGCCGCCGCCAAGTCGACCGGTGTGCAGGCGATCCACCCTGGCTACGGCTTCCTGTCGGAGAACGCCGACTTCGCCCAGGCCGTCGCGGCGAGCGGTCTGCTCTGGGTCGGGCCGGGTCCGGACGCGATCACCGCGATGGGTGACAAGATCAATGCCCGGAATCTGATGGCCGCGGCCGGGGTGCCGGTCGCGCCGGGAACCACGGAACCGGCGGCGGACCTTACCGCGGCGGTTGAGGCGGCGTCGGAGATCGGCTATCCGGTGATGGTCAAGGCCGCTGCTGGCGGGGGCGGCATGGGCATGGGTATCGCGAACGACGAGGCCGCGCTCCGCACCGAGTACGACAAGGTGCGCGCGTTCGCCGAGCGGATGTTCGGCGACGGTTCCGTCCTGATCGAACGGTACTTCCCCCGGGTGCGCCACGTCGAGGTGCAGATTCTCGGCCTGGCCGACGGCCGGGTGGTGGCGCTCGGCGAGCGCGAGTGCTCGGTGCAGCGACGGAACCAGAAGCTGGTCGAGGAGTCGCCCTCCCCGGCGGTCACCCCGGAGCTTCGGTCCCGCTTTCTGGCCGCGGCGGTGCGGGCGGGCGAGGCGGTCGGCTACCGCAACGCCGGCACGGTCGAATGCCTGCTCGATCCGACCACTGGCGAGTTCTTCTTCCTGGAGATGAACACGCGCCTGCAGGTCGAGCACCCGGTTACCGAGCTGGTCTACGGGGTTGACCTGGTCGAGGAGCAGTTGAGGGTGGCCGCCGGGCTGCCGCCGACGTTCGACCCGGATGCCCTGACGCCGCGCGGGCACGCGATCGAGCTGCGGGTCAACGCCGAGGACCCGAAGCGCTTCCTGCCCGGGCCGGGGGCGATCACCACCTGGACCGAACCGACCGGCGAGGGTGTCCGCGTCGATTCGGGGTATGTCGCCGGCAACACGGTGACCCCGTTCTACGACAGCCTGATGGCCAAGCTCATTGTCAGTGGCGCGGACCGCGCCGAAGCGATCAGCCGGGCGCGGGCCGCGGTGGCGCAGTTCCAACTTGCCGGACCGAAGAACAATCTTCCCTTCTTCGCGGAACTGCTGGACAACCCGGAGTTCCTTTCCGGCGACTACGACACCGGCATCGTCTCCCGCATGCGCTGACGTCGTATCCCCTCGCGGCGTGGACCCCCATCCGGCGCCGGGGGTCTGGCCCCGGGGTTGAGGTGCTGGCCCCGGGGGCGAGGTGCTGGCCCCGGGCCAGGGGCGCCGATCCCCGGGTCGGTTGGTTCGTCGCCGTACCGCGCCGACTGTCGTGGTTACATGATCGACTTTCACCTGGCGGTGGGGGTGACATGCTGGGGGAGTCGGACCAGTAGCGCGTCACAGTGAGGTGACCATGGGTAATATGCCGGGATTTGTGTCTATTCGGGAGGTCGGGCCGCGCGACGGGCTCCAGAACGAGGAACCGATTCCGACCGAGGCAAAGGTGCGGCTGCTCGATGCGCTCTCCCGGACCGGGGTGGGGCGGATCGAAGCGGTGTCCTTCGTGCACCCGAAGGCGATTCCGCAGATGGCCGACGCCGACGAGGTGTGGCGGCGGGCGGAGCAGACCGAAGGGGTGCGCTATTCGGCACTGGTGCCGAACACGCGGGGTGCCCACCGCGCGTTGGCTGCCGGGTTCACCGAGATCGAGGTGGTGGTCTCCGCCAGCGACACGCACAACCGGCGCAACGTCAATCGCTCCACCGAGGAGTCGCTGGACGACATCGCCGAGCTGGTCGAGCTGCTTCACCACGCCGGTGCTCGGGCGGAGGTCATCATCGCGACCAGCTTCGGCTGCCCCTACGAGGGGGACATTGACCCCGTTCGGGTGGCCGGAATCGTGGACCGGGTGGTGCGCGATGGCGCCGACCGGGTGGCGTTTGGCGACACCACCGGCATGGCGACGCCGCGCCGGGTCCGCGAGTTGGTGACGGCCGTACGCGATCGCGACGCCCACCTGCCGCTGCTGCTGCACTTCCACAACACCCGGGGTGCCGCGTTGGCAAACCTGTTGACCGCCATCGAGCTGGGGGTGACCGAGTTCGACGCGAGCGTCGGCGGTCTGGGCGGCTGCCCGTACGCGCCCGGGGCCAGCGGGAACCTGGCCACCGAGGAGGCCGTGCACCTGCTGCATGACATGGGTGTCGACACCGGCATTGACCTGGCTGCCCTGATCGAGGTCGCCGAACTGGCCGAGGAGCTTGTCGGTCGAAGCCTGCCCAGCGGCGTGCTCCGGGCTGGCCCGCGGACCCGGCTGACTGCCCTGCCCGGCTGACTGCCCCGCCGGCAGTCCCCGTGCCTAGCGGACCCCGGACCGGCTGCCCCTTGCCGGCCGAGCGAGTGTCCGGGTCCGCGGCGGTGCGGGCGGGCACATGGTGGGCGTGATGCGCTACCCTAACGATCGTTCAGTATGGTTCGGTTGCGTGCGCGAGTGCGCGCCGGACTGGGAGCGGCGGCACAGGAGGAGTCGGCGTGACGCTCGACGGTGAGGCGCTGGAGCAGCTACGCAAGCGGGCCCGGGCTGGTGGCGCAGACAAGTACCACGCGGCGAATGCCGCGAAGGGCAAGCTCTTTGCCCGGGAGCGGGTCGCGTTCCTGGTCGACGAGGGTTCGTTCGTCGAGGATGGGCTCTACGCCAACGCGCTGGCCGAGGGCCTGCCCGCCGACGGGGTGATCACCGGAACCGCCACCATCGATGGCCGTCCGGTCTGCGTGATGGCCAACGACTCCACGGTCAAGGCCGGCAGCTGGGGAGCCCGGACCGTTGAAAAGATCATCCGGATCATCGAGCGTGCCTACACGACCAAGGTTCCGATGGTCTACCTGGTCGACTCGGCCGGTGCGCGGATCACCGATCAGGTCGATCTGTTCCCCGGCCGGCGTGGCGCCGGAAAGATCTTTTGGAACCAGGTCCGGGCGTCTGGCTCGATCCCCCAGGTCTGCGCGCTCTTCGGACCGAGCGCGGCCGGTGGGGCGTACATCCCGGCTTTCTGTGACGTGGTCGCCATGGTCGAGGGAAACGCCAGCATGTACCTGGGCTCGGACCGCATGGTCGAGATGGTCACCGGAGAGCAGACGACGCTGGAGGCGATGGGCGGGGCCCGGGTGCACTGCGCGGAGTCCGGCGTCGGCCACTTCCTCTGCCGGAGCGAGGCCGACGCGCTCGACGTCGTGCGGCGCTACCTGTCGTACCTGCCGACAAACTGGACCGAGCAGCCGCCCGCGGTGCCCGCCGTCGAAGCCCCGGCGAAGGTCGATCTGGCCGCGCTGGTGCCGGCCAGCGAGCGGCAGGCGTTCGACATGCGCCGTTACGCGAAGGGGCTACTCGACCAGGGGAGCTTCTTTGAGATCCAGGCGCTGTGGGCCAAGGAGCTGACCATCGGCTTCGGCCGGCTCAACGGCGAGGTCGTTGGCGTCGTCGGCAACAATTCGATGTTCAAGGGGGGCGTGCTCTTCGTCGACTCGGCCGACAAGGCGACGCGGTTCGTGCAGCTCTGTGACGCCTTCAACGTGCCGTTGCTGTTCCTCTCCGACGTGCCCGGGTTCATGGTCGGCAGCACGGTGGAGAAGCAGGGCATCATCCGGCATGGCGCCAAAATGATCACTGCGATCTCCGAGGCGACCGTGCCCAAGATCTGCGTGGTGGTGCGCAAGGCCTACGGCGCCGGCCTCTACGCGATGGCCGGCCCCGGGTTCGAGCCGGACGCCACGATCGCCCTGCCGACCGCGAAGATCGCCGTTATGGGTGCGGAGGCGGCGGTAAACGCGGTCTACGCCAACAAGATCGCGGCTATCGGGGACGAGAGCGAACGGGCCGCCTTCGTCGCCGCTCGGCGCGAGGAGTACGAGCAGGACATTGACATCGTCCGGCTCGCCAGCGAGCTGGTGATCGACGCGATCGTGGAACCACCCGAGCTGCGCGGTGAGCTGATTCGCCGGTTCGCCGCCGCCCGCGACAAGGATCGCCACTTCGCCACCCGCCGGCACGGCGTCACCCCCGTCTGACCCGGCCGCCCCGGCATCACGAGTGCCGGGTGGCCCTTCTCTCCCCGCACCAGGAGGAACCCATGGACTTTCGGCTCACCGAGGAGCACGAGGCACTGCGGACGAGTGTTCGCGACCTCGCCCGCGAGGTGGTAGCTCCGGTCATCGCCGATCACTACGAGCGGCACAGCTTCCCGTACGACGTCATTCACCAGATGGGGAAGATGGGCCTGTTCGGCCTCCCCTTTCCGGAGGAGCACGGCGGAATGGGGGGTGACTACTTCGCGCTCTGCCTCGCGCTGGAGGAACTGGCCCGGATCGACTCCAGCGTGGCGATCACGCTCGAGGCGGCCGTCTCGCTCGGCGCGATGCCCATCTACCGGTTCGGTACGGATGAGCAGCGGGCACGGTGGCTGCCGCGGTTGCTCAACGGCAGGGCACTGGCCGCGTTCGGGTTGACCGAGCCGGGCTTCGGCTCGGACGCCGGGGGGACCCAGACCCGGGCGGTACTCGACGAGTCGACGGAAGAATGGGTGATCAACGGGTCGAAGGCGTTCATCACCAACTCCGGAACCGACATCACCGATCTGGTCACCGTCGCGGCGGTCACCGGTACGCGGCCGGACGGCTCGAAGGAGCTGTCCACGATCATCGTCCCGACCGGAACCCCGGGCTTCACGGTGGCGCCGGGGTACTCCAAGGTGGGTTGGACGGCCTCCGACACACACGAGCTGACCTTCGATGACTGCCGGGTGCCGGCGGGGAACCTGCTCGGCGAGCGGGGCCGAGGCTTCGCGCAGTTCCTGCGGATTCTCGACGAGGGGCGGATCGCGATCGCCGCGCTCGCCGTCGGCCTGGCCCAGGGCTGTGTCGACGAGTCGGTCCGGTACGCGAAGGAACGGCACGCCTTCGGCCGTCCGATCGGGGCCAACCAGGCGATTCAATTCAAGATCGCGGATATGGAGCTGCGGGTGCACACCGCTCGGCTGGCGTATTACGACGCCGCGGCGCGGATGCTCGCCGGAGAACCGTTCAAGCGCCAGGCGGCCATCGCCAAGCTGCACGCCAGCACCATCGCGGTCGACAACGCCCGGGACGCCACCCAGATCCACGGCGGATACGGCTTCATGAACGAGTTTCCGGTGGCCCGCTTCTGGCGGGACGCCAAGATTCTGGAGATCGGTGAGGGTACCTCCGAGGTGCAGCGCATGATCATTGCTCGGGAGCTGGGACTGTAGCCGGGACCGGACGCTGGGGTGGCGGAACTGTGCGGCGGCACCGCTGTCGGGTATCGGCAGTGGCGCGTCGGTAGGACGACGATGGCCTGTTGGCGATCGTCGTTGATCCGTACCCTTCCTGGCCATGAACCCGGATGATGACCATTCGCGGTGGTCAGGCGGACAGATGGGGCTGCCCGACCTGCTCCGTGGACACCGGCTCACCGCTGGCCTGACTCAGGCCGAACTGGCGGGCCGGGCCGGCATCGGTGTCCGGACCGTTCGGGACGTGGAGCGCGGCCGTTCGTCGCGGCCCCAGCGGACGACCGTCGAACTGCTCGCGACCGCCCTTGGGCTGGTCGGGGCAGCGCGGTCTACCTTCGTCGCGGCCGCCCGACACGTGCCGACGCCCCGATACCCGGAGTCAGAGTCACTGCTCCACGTCGGCCCGGACGGCATGGTAAGGCCGACCACGCTGCCCCCGGCCCCCGAGCTGATCGGTCGGGAGCGTGACGTGGCCGAGCTGGTCGGGATGCTCACCAGCGAGGTGACCGCCCGGCTGGTGAGCCTGGTCGGGTTGGCTGGTGTTGGCAAGACGGCACTGGCGCTGTCGGCGTCCCACGCGGCCGCCGGGCACTTCCCGGGTGGTGTGGCCGGGGTCCTCACCGGGGAGGGAACGGATGTTGCGGAGCTGCTTGCCGCCTCGGCGGCGGTCTTCGGGGCGGCGCGTCTCCCCGAGCTTGCCACCCGCCTCGCCGGTCAACCGGCACTGCTGCTTGTGGACGCGGTGGAGCGGGCTCCCGGCACAGTCGCCGAAGCTGTGCACCAGCTCGCGACCGTGGTGCCGTCCCTACGGGTACTCGTCACCGGCCGGCATCCGGTCGGGCTGCGCGGTGAGCGAGTCCGACCCGTAGCCCCGCTCGACACGCCGTCGCCGGACCGCGACGAGGCTGGTCCGGTGGTCCTCGCCCGGTTTCCGGCGGTGGCGCTGTTCATCGCCCGACTCAAGCTGGTACGACCGAACCCGCCGACGGCGGCGGAGCTGCCGGCGCTGGCCCGGCTGGTCCGCCGCCTCGGTGGCCTTCCGCTGGCCATCGAGCTGATGGCGGCGCGGGGGCGCATCCTCGACCTCAACGAGTTGCTTGACCGGTATGGCGATCGGGTTCTCGACCTGGCCACCTTCTCCGGCGCAGCCGAGCGGCCGGGCTGGAGCGCGGCTGATCCGGGCCCGACGCAGCGAACGCCCGCGGCGGTCGTCGAGACGCTGCGGGACGCCGTTGCGACCAGCTATCTCCTGCTCACACTCCAGGAGCGGGCTGCCCTGCGACGGCTCGCCACCTTCGGGAACCGCTGGTCGGTCAAGCTGGCCGAGGAGATGCTCGGAGTCGGCGCCGAACCGGCGGGAACGCTGCTGGTCGTCGACCCGGTTGCGCTGTTGGACCGACTCCGGGAGCTGGGCCTACTCAGCATTCGGGGGGTGGGGCCGTTCCGGTTCCGGCTGCTCGACGCCGTCCGGGAGTTCGCTGTCGAGCAGGCTGCCGGCGCGGGTGAGCTCACCGTGGCCCGGCGTCACCATGCGCGGGTCATGGCCAGGCTGGTCGCCGAGACGGCCCCGTACCTGGTCGGGGCGGACCTGACCGCGGCGGTGCACCGGCTGGACGACGTGGGCGGGGACATCAGCTCCGCACTCGCGCATGCCGCTGTCGACGAACCGGTGACCGCCCTGGGCCTGGCGGCCGGGCTCGTCCGGTGGTGGCGCTTTCGGGGGCGGGACGTCGCCGGCCGGCAGTGGCTGCGCCGGTTGCTGGCGGATCCGCGTACCGCTGACGTCGCCCCCGTTCAGCGGGCGTGGGCGTTGCTGGGTGTGGCCCGGCTGGCTGCGGAGCACGGCGCGGGGGCGGAGGAACTGCCGGCCGCCCGCGCCGCACTCGCCGCCTTGCAGTCGGCCGGTGACGTTGCGGGTGAGCTGGAGGCCCGTACCGTTCTGGGTAGGTTGTTCACCGGCACCGGCGACCACGATGAGGCGCGGGGGCAGGCCGAGGCGGTACTGGCGCTGGCCACCCGGCACGGGCGGATCCGGGACATGACGGTGGCGCAGAACAACCTGGCCTGGCATGGGATCCGGGTCGGTGACCTCGCCACCGCCCGGCGCCGGCTGGCTGCCGCCGATCGACTGGCGGCCCAGTGCGGGGAGCAGCGGTTACGCGTACTCGCGATGGCCAATCTCGCCGAGGTCACGCGTCTTGAGGGCCGGTACGACGTCGCGGTCGACCAGGGGCGGAGGACGCTGGCGGCGTTGACTGCGCTGGGCGACCCGGGGCACCATCGGCGGGTGCTGGGCACGGTCGGGTTGGCGTTGGCGCTGGACGATCGCGTGGCGGAGGCGGCGGAGGTGCTGGCCGAGCTGCGACCGGGTGGGCCGGCGGCGGGTCTGAGCTGGATGCCAGCGGACGGGATCTGTGGGTTGATCGAAGGCACGTTGGCGTTGCGCCGGGGCGATCGGGAGCTGGCGGCCGAGTGGTTCGCTGTCGCTGCCGAGGCGGGGGCCAACGGTCAGGACCGCCGTGACCTGGTGGAGGCGCTGGTGGGGCTGGCCGCCAGCACGGCGGATCCGTCCGTGTTGGATCGGCTGGATGAGATCTGCCGGGTCAGTGGGATCCGCCTGTTGCCGCCGGAGGTGGAGGCATTGGCTGCGGTGGCCCGCCGGCCGTGACCCACCTGGCGGCCGGGTTGGGGGTGGGCCGGGTGCCCGGGTCCCGGGAGTGGCGCGAGCGAGAACCCCCTCTGTTACCCCTCGCTCGTCGCCCGCGCCATCTCCCCCGGGTGCATCCCCCGTTGACCGGAGCTTAGTGGCCGGCGAATCGCTAGCTGCCCGATTTGCACGATAATAGTCCTGCTATCTGGCAGTTCTGCCGCTCTTTCTGCCGGTGGTCTCCTCTGCCGACGGCACCCGGCCAAGCCGGGCCATCCACGGCGGTGTCAGCGGCTGTCCGGGGCTGGTTCTGGGTCGGTGGCGCCGGCAGTAGCGCCGGGGTGGACCGCGTCTCGCACCCGACGTAGCCCATCGAGGAGTCGGGCCAGTGACTCCGGGTCGAGCTGCCCGGTGAACCACTCTTCAATGATTCGTAGGTGACCTGGGAGTACGGCGTCGAGCCGCTTGCAGCCGGAGTCGGTGGCCACCGCGAACGAGCTGCGTCGGTCGGCGGGGCAGGCGCGCCGGGTGAGGAGGCCGTCGCGTTCCATCCGGTCGACCACGCGGGTCACCCCGCTGGTGGAGAGGGAGGTCTGTGCGGCTAGGTCGGTCATCCGAAGCCGGTTGTCAGGTGAGCGGACGAGCCGGGTGAGCACCTCGAACTCCACCGGGGAGAGGCCGTGCTGTTCGAACTGGGCGGTGAACCGGGCCGACAGCCCGGCGTGCGCCTCGACGAGTAGGCCGACGGCGGTGATCCGGGGGTCGTTGAGCACACTCTGGTCCACCCGCAGATCGTACCAGTATTTGATCAACGAGATATTGCTGTAAGTGTATCTGCTCAGGATGCTGTTTACCGAGCAAGCATTGTGCGGAAGGTGCACGTGAACAGGGTTTGGCGGGTTCGTGCGCGACCGGCTCTGGCCCACCGCGTTGGGCACTCTTACCGTAAATGGTTCACAATGCGCTGCGGAGCGGAATCGCTCCGTCACCTCGGGCGCCGGGAGGGCACATGGGCAGGGATGTCACGCGGGGCGCCTTCTCCCGGGAGGATCGGGTCCGCTACCGACGCAAGGTGCGTCGTTGCCTGGACGTCTTCGCCTTGATGTTGGACGACTTCGGGTTCGACGCCGACCGGCCGATGACCGGCTTGGAGATCGAGCTGAACCTGGTCGACTCCGCCGCCGAACCGGCGATGCGTAACGAGGAGATTCTCGCCGACATCGCCGACCCGCTCTTCCAGACCGAGCTGGGGCAGTTCAATCTCGAGCTGAACGCCGCGCCCCGGCTGATCGAGGGTACCGGGTTCACCGGCTACGAACAGGACCTTCGCGGCAGTCTCGCCCGCGCCGACGAGTGGGCTGCCAGGTCCGACGCGAAGATTCTCCTGGTGGGAATCCTGCCCACACTGACCGAGGGGCACCTGGTTGTCGACAACCTTTCCGCTAACGAGCGCTATCGGGCCCTCAACGACCAGATCGTCGGAGCGCGTGGCGAGGACATCGAGCTCGACATCCGCGGGGTCGAGCGGTTGCAGACCCACACCGACTCGATCGCCCCCGAGTCGGCCTGCACCAGTCTGCAGTTCCACCTCCAGGTCTCGCCGGACAGCTTCGCCGACTACTGGAACGCCTCGCAGGCGATCGCCGCCGCCCAGGTGGCAACCGGGGCCAACTCCCCCTACCTGTATGGCCGACAACTCTGGGCGGAGACCCGGATCGCGTTGTTCCAACAAGCGACCGACACCAGGCCAGACGAGTTGAAGGCGCAGGGCGTCCGCCCTCGGGTCTGGTTCGGTGAGCGGTGGATTACCTCAATTTTTGACCTTTTCGAGGAGAACGTCCGCTATTTTCCGCCGCTGCTGCCGATCTGTGAGGAGGAGGACCCGGTGGAGGTGCTGCACGCCGGGGGTGTGCCGAAGCTCGGCGAACTGCGCCTGCACAACGGAACCGTCTACCGTTGGAACCGGCCGGTCTACGACATCACCGAGGGGCGCCCGCACCTACGGGTGGAAAACCGGGTCCTGCCGGCCGGCCCGACGGTGATCGACATGCTGGCCAACGCTGCCTTCTACTTCGGATCGGCGCGAGGGCTGGCGGAGGCAGACCGTCCGACCTGGAGTCAGTTGCCCTTCAGCTCAGCGGAGGAAAACTTCCATTCCGCCGCCCGCCGAGGCATGGACGCGGTGGTGTACTGGCCTCGGCTCGGTGAGGTGCCGGTCGCCGAGCTGGTCCTCGACGTCCTGCTGCCGCAGGCGGCGACCGGGCTGGACCGGTTCGGCGTGGCGCCCGGTGAGCGAGACCGGCTGCTCGGCGTCATCGAGCAGCGCTGCCGGACCCGGCGCAACGGCGCGGTATGGCAGGCGGAAACGGTGTGGGCGGCTGAGCGGCACCGGAAGCTCGACCGCCCGGCGGCGCTGCACCACATGGTCCAGCGGTACGCCGAACTCCAGCGCAGCAACGAGCCGGTGCACACCTGGCCGGTCGAGTAGGCGACCGGTCCAGGGTGTTCCCCGGCACCGCTGTCAGCTGGTGCGGCGTGCGGATCGGGGCCGACGTGAGTCCGTCTCCTTCGGCTCCTGTGACCCGGGGCCGGCGTCCTCCGCTGCTGCATCGTCCACAGTGCGCTGTGCCGGCACCGCGGTGGTGGCCTCCGACTTCGCGGTTCGGGGCCGTCGGCTGCCTGACCCGCGCGTCCGGCCCCGAGTGGTGGGCGTCGCGACGGTCGAACCGTCCGACTGCGGGTCGGTCGGGGACTCTGCCGACTGGGGCGATTCGGCCGCGGGCTCCACCGGTCGGGGCGAAGCTGTCCGCGTCCGGCGGTCGGCCCGTTGGCCGAGCGCGGCGACCAGCGCCGAGCCGCCAAAGCCGATGATGACCGCGTACGGGGCGATGAGGTGCGCCGACGCCTGGCCGGGAGCGAGGTCGGCCAGTTCCGGCACGGCGAGCAGGTAGGCGACCGCGACGAGGAGCGGGCCGGCTGCGCCGGAGGCGGTGGCACCCACCAGCTGGTCGGGACGTCTGGCCGTGCCCCGGGCGACCAGTATGCCGATGAGAAGCGCGGAGCCGAGTGACAGCAGCGCGCCCGGCCAGTAGAACCAGTCGCGGAGCCACAGCTCGTTCCCGCCGGCACTGAGCTGCCAAATGCCGAGCTGGGCGGTACGGAGTCCCCGCCCCGCGACGACGCCGTCCACAACAGCCACCACGGCGAGTAGCCACAGCCAGCCGACGGTCGCCATCACGTTGGTGGCGGCGGCGCGGGAGTGTAGAGCCCACCCGGCCATGGCCAATCCGACCAGGACGCCCAGGGCGGCATATCCAGCGGCGACGTCGCGGGGCGCGGCGACACCGGGTACCACGGCCACCCGAGCCGGTACGGCGGTCAACAGCACCGTGATCAGAGCGCCGAATCCAGCGGCTCCGACGAGCGCCAGCTTACCGAGCGCACCATCGGGTTCACTCGGCTCGGCCCGGCTCCGCTCTGCCGTCTCCCGGGTGGTCCCTGCGGCGGCGTCCGGGCCACTCGGGCTGGCGAGTGTCGCGTCCGTTATAGAAATTGTGCCGTCGCTGCCGGCCTGCTGGTGTTCCACAGCGCCACGACGACGGAGGTGTTGGGCGCAAACGGCACCAGCCACAGTAGAAGTGGCGGCGATCCACGTTGCCCAGATCAGGCTGGCTGTCCAGGCGGTGACGGCGACACTCTCATCGGGCGGTGGGGCCCAGTTGATGATGCCCAGGCCGTAGCCGAAGCCCAGCGCGGCGGCGCCGGCCCCGGCGGCGGTGCCAAGCGCGGTCATGATCGATATTGCCCAGCCGCGTCTCGCCATGCCGGCGAGCGTAACGTCCTGTGGTCGATGCTGGGGGTACCAAGGCCGAATTATCACTCAGAGTAATTGAGGTGGGGTGGTCTGGTTGTCGGTGATCAAGGTAGCGCTCGCCGGGTAGGCGGTGACACGGACCGAGCCGCGGTGGACTGATTCCCGCCGCCCCACCTGCCGGCCGGCTAGGTTGTCGTCAGGCAGCGAGGGAGGGCGTGGGATGAGTGACGACCGAAAGCCCGCCGCCGACGGGCCGGACGACGAGACCCGTCCGCTGCCCGCCGAACAGACCGGTCCGCGGCCTCCCGGCGATCAGACCGTGCCACTGCCTCCCACCGGAGGGCCGGGGCCATGGTCGGGGCGTGCGGGCGTGCCGCCACCGCGTCCGCCGGAGTACCAGGAGGCGACCGGATGGTACGCGGAGCCGAACGGGCGACGGTGGTGGTCACCGATCTTCTGGGGAGTGGTTGTCCTCCTGCTTGCCGTCTTCGGTGCCGGCCTGTGGCTGGCCCTTGCCGGCGACGACGAGCAGCTCGTCCCGGAGTCCTCGCCGTCGGCCACCACGCCGCAGGCATCCCCGACGCGAACGTCCGCCACACCAACGTCCCCCACGCGAACGTCCGCCACGCCAACGTCGGCCACGCCGACGTCGACTGAGCCGCCCACGCCGTCGGTGACGGAGGAGCCGGGTGAGGTCCCCATGCCCCCGGTGGTCAACCTGCCGCTGACGACAGCCCAGGCGATTCTGGACGAGGCCGGACTGGCGTACCGGATTCAGTTTCGGACCTCGGACCGGCCGTCGGGCACCGTGATCGGGACGACGCCGCGGGCAGGTGTACTGGTACCGGAGGGGACAGCCGTCGTATTGGTGGTGTCGAGGTCCGGACCGTCGCCGGAGCGATCCACGCCCACCCCGAGCCCCGAACCCACCCCCACCAGCTGACCGGGCGCTCACCCCCACCGGCTGACCGAGATCATCCCCACCGGTTGGCCCGGTGGTCACCACCTCCGGCGTCTGGTGCCGACGAGACCCAGCCCGGCGAGCGAGATGGTCAGGCCGAAGATCCCGGACCAGTACAGCGAGCGCCGAAGATCCTCCGATGTGTGTGAGCCAGGCGCCCGGGCGGTGGGACCGGATGCCGGAGCGTTCTCCTCCACCACCGTGATCTCTGGTGCGGGGACCGGAGTGGAGAGTTGGGTTGTGGAGAGGGCGGGTTGGCGTAACACGACCGTGAGAACGGTCGCGGCGCCGATGAACGCCAGCAGTCCGAAGGCGTACGCGATGCGGAAGCTGTGCCGCCGCACAGCGGGCTGATTGACCATGGCTATCCCAGGTTCAGGGTCCTGGCGGCGCGGGTGGAACTGCCGGGGTGGGCGTACCGATGATATCTCGCGGGTAAGCCCACCGACGGCGGATCGCAGCAGTTCAGCCCACGCGGGCGGGGGTCCGTGCCAGCGGTCGGCGCTGTGTCCCCACGGTGTGCGGGTGGCGCTGCGGCGCGGCCTGGATCTGGTCCAGCCCTTCCTGCTGTACGAAGATCGACCGCCGGCTGACCGCGTCCCCCGATGCGTTCAACTCGTAGCCGTCGAGCCAGAGCCAACCGTCGTAGGTCGGCCAGTCGAGGACCCGGATCACCCGGAAGGCGATGGGTCGGAGGAACTGGACACTCGCCGCGCGAGTCACGTGCAGTACGTCACCGGTGCGGGGAAGCACATGGGCTCCTGGGAGGAAGGGCCGGCGGTGGCGCCGGCGAGAGTTGTCGGGGGACATGTGTCGCCGGCCTCGGGGTGGTGCCCCGCCGACTGGCGTTGTCGTGGCTGACCGCGGGATTACCACGGTCTGAGAACGGAGGAGGACTCTGCGTGATCCGCCATAGGGAACAGGGTGCATCAGTGGCGTGCGACATGCAAGTTGCATGTCGGTAGTTGCCGATGGGTTGTCGGTCCAGATAGGTGCAATGCTTGAGCTGTTCGTATTCGGGCGGCACACTGAGGGCCGGGTTCGCTTGCCACCAACCGCCGCCGCGAGCCCGTCCACCGGCGCGCCCTCCCCGGCGCGACGGCCGAGCCGGGAAGTTGTCAAGGTGGAGGGGGCGGGGTGGCAATGACCGCGAGATTGAGTCCGGGGTGGCACGGTGGCTGAGCGGCGAAGCCCGACCATCCGCCGACGGCGACTGGGCGCAGAGCTCCGCCGGCAGCGTGAGGCTGCGGGAATCACCATCGAGTCGGTCGCCGAGCAGCTCGAGTGCTCGGCCTCGAAGGTCTCCCGGATCGAGACTGGCCACACCACGGCGACGCCTCGCGATGTCCGCGACATGCTCCGGATCTACGGCGTGGTGGGTGTGGAGAGCGACGAGCTGGTACAGATCGCTCGCGAGGCCCGGCAGAAGGGGTGGTGGCACCCGTACAGCACGGTTTTGGTCGGGGCGTACGTCGGCCTGGAAGCAGCGGCAAGCTCCATTCGCGCCTACGAGCAGCAGGTCGTGCCGGGTCTACTGGAGACCGAGGAGTACGCGAGCGCCATGATCCGCGCTGCGCGGCCGGACTTCACCACAGAACAAGTCGCACAACGTGTCCGTGTCCGGTTGGGTCGTCAGTCGTTGCTGACTCAGGATGATTCAGTCGATCTGTGGGTGGTGCTCGATGAGGCAGTGGTGAGCCGACCGGTGGGTGGGGACACGGTGATGTGTGGTCAGCTCAAACGGCTGTTGGAAGTAGCCGAGCTACCGAACGTGACGTTGCAGATCCTGCCGTTCGAGGTTGGTGCGCATGCGGGCATGGACGGGACCTTCAGCATCCTGAGCTTCCCCGAACCCAGTGATCCGGATGTTGTGTACGCGGAGAATGCCACGGGTGGGCTCTTCCTGGAAAAGAGTGACGAACTGCAGAAGTACAGCTTCATCTTTGATCACATCCGCGCGGCTGCCATTAGTCCTGAGGAGTCCATCGCACACATCGCGAAACTGGCAGAGGAGCCGTTGTGGAAATGGCGACCAAGGAGTTCCCCGTGGACCTGACGCAGGGCACCTGGTTCAAGAGCTCGAAGAGCGGGCCGAACTGCGACAACTGCGTAGAGGTGGCGTACGTGCCGGGGGCGGTCGGCGTGCGGGACTCGAAGGACAGGTCCGGCCCGGCCCTGGTCTTCAGCCCAGGTGGCTGGCGTTCCTTCGTCACCGATGCGCGGGGCGGTACCTTCGACCCGCGCTGACCTGTACCGGTGTCCCCGTCCGGCCCGTTCGGACGGGGACACCGGATCGGTTGTTCCGCACAACGGCCAGTGGGTACTCCAACCCCGCGGGATCATCTGACCTGTGTTCTCGGCAGCTTGAGGTGTCCGCTTTGAGCTCGTGTGACCTGGCTTTGCTCATGCCCCGTCGCCATAGCGGCTCCGTCTCGTTGAACCCGTCGGTACGGCACAGGTCAGTGACCCGCCGCGCCGATCGGCAACCGAAAGAAGTAGGCGAGACGGATGACGACGATCGGGTCAGAGAACCTCACCAACGGTCCGGGCAAGCCGGAACGGTTCGGTGGCAAGTACCGCGGGACACGCCGGGATACGGTGCTCACCGAGGTGGTGTCGCCGGATGCCGAAGCCGGCGGGCGGCAGGATGGTTCCACGCCTCAACGAACGGCTCCGCCCCACCCGTTGCCTTCGCTCGATTCGGATCCGTTGACCAGACCGGGTCTTTCGGCCGAGGGCTGGTCGTCTGGTCCTGTCGACTCACTGGTTGATCACCCGTTGCTGCGCGGTCTCTTGATGGAACTTCCACCAAAGGGCAGCGTTCCGCCGCCGGGTTGGCTGGATCGCTGGTTCGAGGCGACGCGGGCCATTCTCGAACTTCTCTACGTACAGGGCTCGGGGCGGTCCCGCTGACCGTTGCTTTCACGCCGAGATGCTGGTCAGGCCGCACGTCCGCGGTGTTGATCGGTGGTATCTCCGGCGGATTCGTCTTCTGGTAGCCGGATGTGCCCCGTCACCACATCGGTGATTTTCCGGGCATCCCACCCATGGCCAGGGTTACTCGATGTGTTGATTTCTCATCTCCCCGCCGATTACCATCATTGATGGATTGGCATTTATCGATGGGCTCGCCGGGAGCCGGTGGACATAGATGCCGTCCGGAGGGAGACAGAGGAGATGGGTCTATCCCGAAGGTCCGTGTTCGTTGGACTAGCCACGATGGCCATGGTGGCGTCCGCGACCCCCGCCATGGCCGCTGAACCAGTTGGTGAGATCCGTAGTGCGGGGGGCGCTACGGCCGTAACCGACAGCTACATCGTGGTCTTCAAGGACAACGTGGTCAGCCGTGCCACGGTCGAGACGTCGGTTGATCGTTTGGTGGACCGGCACGGTGGCCAGGTAAGCCGGACGTACAGCACCGCGCTCCGCGGAGCCGAACTGCGGGTGGATGCCGGTGCCGCCGCCCGAATCGCGGCCGACCCGGCGGTGGCGTACGTGGAGCAGAACCACCGGGTGTCGATCACCGACACCCAGACCAACCCCCCGTCCTGGGGTTTGGACCGAGTTGACCAGCGCGATCTGCCGCTGGACAACTCCTACACCTATCCGAACACCGCCAGTGACGTGAACATCTACATCCTCGACACCGGCATCCGCACCACCCACCAGGACTTCGGCGGCAGGGCCACCTGGGGCACCAACACCGCCGACAACAACGATACCGACTGCAACGGGCACGGCACGCACGTCGCCGGCACCGCTGCCGGCACGGCGCACGGCATCGCCAAGGAGGCCAACCTGGTGGCGGTGAAGGTGCTGGACTGCGCGGGCAACGGCACCTTCGCCGGGGTCGTGGCCGGCGTCGACTGGGTGACCGCGAACGCGGTCCAGCCCGCGGTGGCGAACATGAGCCTCGGTGGCGGTGCGAACAGCGCGCTGGACAACGCGGTGAGCAACTCGATCGACTCCGGTGTCACCTACGCGCTGGCGGCGGGCAACAGCAGCGCCAACGCCTGTAACTACTCACCGGCCCGTACCCCGGACGCGATCACCGTCGGGTCTACGACCAGCACTGATGGACTGTCCTGGTTCTCCAACATCGGCACCTGTCTGGACATCTTCGCGCCGGGCTCGTCGATCACCGCGCCGTGGATCACCAGTGACACCAGCACGAACACGATCAGCGGCACGTCGATGGCATCGCCGCATGTCGCGGGTGCCGCGGCGTTGGTCCTGTCGGCCAACCCCTCGTACACCCCGCAGCAGATTCGGGACGAGCTAGTCGACAACGCCACCGACGGCGCGATCGGCTCCCCCGGCAGCGGCTCGCCGAACAAGCTCCTCTACGTCGGTGACGGCGGCACCACGCCTCCGCCGCCTCCGCCGCCGGGCTGCTCCGGCACCAACGACACCGACGTGGCGATCCCGGACGCCGGTTCCGCGGTGACCAGCTCGATCACCATCGCCGGCTGCGACCGGGACGCCGCCGCCACCTCGACCGTGGCCGTGGACATTCCCCACACCTGGCGGGGTGACCTCGTCATCGACCTGATCGCGCCGGACGGCTCGTCCTACCGGCTGAAGACCAACAACCTGTCCGACTCCGCCGACAACGTCAACGAGACCTACACGGTGAACCTCTCCAGCGAGGCAGCCGACGGCACCTGGCAGCTCCAGGTCCGCGATGTCTACCGCCAGGACACCGGCTACATCGACACCTGGACCCTGACGGTCTGATCCGGCTTCACCGGGCAGGGCCCCTTTCCGGAGTATCCGGGAGGGGGCCCGTACCGTGCCGAGACCTTCCTCAGACCGCGAAGCCGGTGGGCTGGTCGGTGGCCGGCTCGGGCGGCTCCGCCTTCCACAGTCGGGTCTTCTGCGCGGCGAGCCGGGCCAGGTAGGCCGGGTTGAGGATCACGTAACGGCGCCAGAGGCGCTTCGGTTCCAGGCCGAGCCGCCAGAACCACTCCAGGCCGGCCCGCTGCATCCACGGGGGCGGCTGCCGCAGCAGACCCGCGTGGTAGTCGAAGGCCGCGCCGACCGCCATCAGCGGCATGTCCAGCAGCGGTCGCATGGCGTACGTGAAGATCTCCTGCCGGGGGCAGCCCAGCCCGACCAGGACGAGTCGGGCTCCGCTGGCCCTGATCCGGTCGGCGATCTCGACATCCTCACCGGGTAGCACCGGTCGGAACTTGGACGGCTCCACCCCGGCGAGCTTCAGCGCGGGAAACATTCGCTCCAACGCCGGCACCAGCTTCGCGAGTGTCTCCTCGGTGGACCCGTAGAGATAGACGGGAAGGCCCTCGTCGGCGAAGCGGGACAGCACGTGCAGGGTGAGCGTCGGGCCGTAGACCCGGTCACTCAGTCCTGCGTGGTGCAGCACGTTGAGCGCCCAGCGCACCGGCTGCCCGTCCGGAGTGACCACGTCGAACGAGTTCAACCGGGCGTTGTGTGCGGGGTCGAGCACACCGGTCATCACGCCGTGCACGGCCAGGGCGGTCAGCGCCAGCGGCTGCCGCTCGTGCGCCGCCGTCACGACCGCCTCGGTGGCGGTGGCGTAGTCGGTGACATCAACGAGGACGCCGAGCACGTTCCGCTTGCACCGTGGGGTCATGGCTGCGGAATCCACTTGTCGACGTTGGCCTCGTAGATCTCACGCATGATCATGGGCACGTCGTAGACCTGCTTCCAGTCCGGGTAGTCCGCGTGGAAGGCTTCGTTCGAGCCGATCCACCACTTGTGGTCGCCGATTCGGTTCGCCTCGACGTACTCGGAGTTCATCTCCTGTCCGGTGATCTGCTGGGCCAGGGCGAAGGCCTCGCGCATCGAGGTGTTGGAGTGCCGGCCACCGCCCAGGTTGTAGACGGCGGCGGAGCGCGGGTTACGGAAGAACGACTCGAACGCCGAGACCACGTCCGAGCTGTGGATCGCGTCCCGGACCTGCTTGCCCTGATATCCGAAGATCTTGTATTTCCGGCGTTCCATGTTGGCCCGCATCACGTACCCGAGGAAGCCGTGCAACTCGGTGGCGGCGTGCGCGGGCCCGGTCAGGGTTCCACCCCGGAAGCAGGCCGTCCGCATGTCGAAGTAACGGCCGTACTCCTGCACCATCACGTCCGCCGCCACCTTGGAGGCGCCGAAGATCGAGTGCAGGCAGGCGTCGATCGACATGTCTTCCCGGATGCCCTGCTCGTACGGGTGCCCGGGCTCGATCTCCCACCGGGTCTCCAACTCGACCAGGGGCAGGCTGTTCGGCCGGTTTCCGTAGACCTTGTTGGTGGAGCAGTGGATGACCGGCGCCTCGATGCAGTGCTCGCGGACGTTCTGTAGCACGTTGAGGGTGCCGGCCGCGTTGACGTCGAAGTCGGTGAACGGGTCGCGGACGGCCCAGTCGTGCGACGGCTGTGCGGCGGTGTGGATCACCACAGCGGTGTTGCGGCCGTATCGGCGGAAGAGCTTCGCGAGCGCGTCCCGGTCGCGGATGTCAATGCTGTGGTGCGAGTAGGCGGCGCCCAGTTCCTCGGTCAGCCCCCGGACGTTCCAGGCGGTCGAGGCCTCCTCGCCGAAGAACTCCTGCCGCATGTCGTTGTCGATACCGACGACCTCGAGTCCGAGGCCGGCAAAATGTCGAACCGCTTCGGAGCCAATCAGACCGCCCGATCCGGTCACGAATGCGACACTCACACGTCACTCCTGGTCCGTCGGAGTCAAGAACGATCGGAGCATAGCGTGACGTACGACGTGCCCCGAGACGGCGCGAGGGCCCCGCGACTGCGGAGCCCTCGTCTGGTGGGGAAGGGGGGAGTTGAACCCCCACGCCCTTTCGGGCACACGGACCTGAACCGTGCGCGTCTGCCATTCCGCCACTTCCCCGTGGCTTCAACCGGAGACACTTTGGTGTCCGGCCCCCAGCTGCATCGCCGGGCTCGGGACATTCTACGCGGCTCCTCGCACTTGCCACCAACGGTTACCCTCGTAGGACGGCCACCGTTTGTGGCGGACGAAAGACTAGCACGACGGAACCGGCCCGCCGAACGGGCCGGGATCAGCCTGGCCGAGCGGCGTGTGAGCTGCACGCTCCTCGGCCGGATACCATCATGTCCTCGGGACCCGAGGAGGAGCCGGTGAGCGTGCTGCAACGCTTCGAGAAGCGTCTGGAAGGCCTGGTCGAAGGGGCTTTCGCCAAGGTCTTCAAAGGGGTGGTCCACCCCGTGGAGATCCTCAACGCCATGCAGCGGGAGGCCGAGGCGCACAAGGCGATCCTGGCCGGTGGGCGCACGTTGGTGCCCAACCGCTACGTGATCGATCTCTCGCCATACGACCACAGTCGTCTGGCGCCGTACGCCGCCGCACTGGCCCAGGAGCTGGCCCAGTCGCAGGCGGAGTTCATCGGCGAGCAGGCGTGGACGGTCTACGGCGACGTGATCGTCGAGATCGAGCGGGGGGAGGGGCTCGACACCGGCATGTTCCGGGTCACCGCCGAGGTGTACACCGGCGGCGAGGTCGCCCCAGTGTCGGGGCCGGGCTACGACGCCGGTCCGCCGGCCTACCCCGCCTACGAGCAGGGCGGTGGCTACGGCCAGCCGGCCGCTCAAGGTGGCGGCCACAACGTGCGGCTGGTCTCCGGCGACGGGCGGACCTACCCGCTTCAGCTGGGCACGACCGTGATCGGCCGCGGCGACCAGGCCACCCTGCGCCTACCCGATGTCGGCATCTCGCGGCGACACGCCCGGCTGGATTTCGACGGTGGGCAGGTCGTGCTGACCGATCTCGGGTCGACCAACGGCACCATGGTCAACGGTCAGCGGGTCTCCGCCGTCGCCCTGAACCCCGGCGACATGATCCAGCTCGGCACCACGACGCTGACCTTCCGCGTGGACGGCTGACCCGCCTTGCCGGAACTCGTCATCACCGTTGCCCGGTTCGGGTTCCTGATCCTGTTGTGGATTTTTGTCTTCACGGTGGTCGGGGTGATTCGCCGGGACCTCTTCGCAGGTGCCCGCTCTGGTCGGCTGGTGGCGGCCCCCCGGGGGGTCGGGGCCGTCCTCGGTCAGGGCGGAAAGCCGGCCCGGGCAAAGCGGGGAAGGGCAGCCCACCAGCTGGTGGTGACCGCCGGCCAGCTGGCCGGCACCCGTATCACACTCGGTGAAGCGCAGATCACCATCGGCCGGGCCGAGGATTCCACCCTCGTGATCACCGATGACTACGCCTCCGCACGACACGCCCGGCTCGTGCCCCGCGACGGGCAGTGGTTCGTCGAGGACCTCGGTTCGACTAACGGCACCTACCTGGATCGCGCTAAGGTCACCGGACCTACCCCCGTCCCCCTCGGCGTGCCGATCCGCATCGGGCGCACCTCACTCGAATTACGGCCATGACTCTGACCCTCCGCTATGCGGCCCACAGCGACCGCGGGCTGATCCGAGACGGTAACCAGGACTCCGTCTATGCCGGGCCACGGCTGCTCGCCGTCGCCGACGGCATGGGCGGTATGGCCGCCGGTGACGTCGCCAGCAACATCGTCATCGGCGCCATGGCACCGCTGGACGAGGACGTCCCGGGCAACGCCCTCGTGGATGCGCTTCGTTCGGCTGTCACCAACGCCACTCAACAGCTACGCGAGACGGTTGACGCCAACCCGCAGCTGGAGGGGATGGGGACGACGCTCACCGCGATCCTCTTCTCTGGCAGCAAGCTGGGCATGGTGCACATCGGCGACTCCCGTGCCTACCTGCTGCGCGCCAGCGAGTTCGCCCAGATAACCAAGGACGACACGTACGTCCAGATGCTTGTTGACGAGGGCCGGATCAGCGCCGAGGAGGCGAGTAGCCACCCCCAGCGGTCGCTGCTGACCCGGGCTCTCGACGGCCGGGACATCGACGCGGAGTACTCGGTCCGCCAGGTCCTCACCGGCGATCGATACCTGATCTGTAGCGACGGTCTCTCGGGCGTGGTGAGCGCGGAGACGATCGCGGAGACGATGCGGGAGTACGCCGACCCACAACAGTGCGTGGAGCGGCTGGTCCAGCTCGCACTGCGGGGTGGCGGACCGGACAACATCACCGTGATCATCGCCGACGCGACGGACCAGGACATCGTCGAAGCGACCCCGATCGTCGGTGGCGCCGCCTCCCGGGACCGGGGTATGGCGACCTCCGCCGACGACTCCACCCCTGCGGCCCGCGCCTCGGCGCTCTCCGGATCGCCACCGGTGACGCCGGACGAGTCGACTGCCGCAGCCGACGAGGAGCCGGAGCGCCGTCGCCGTCGGCCGATCCGTCTCGTGGCGACGAGCCTCGCGCTGATCGTCCTTCTGGGCGGAGCGCTCTACGGTGGGTGGAGCTACACCCAGCGGCAGTACTACGTCGGAGCTACGGGGGGCGGCCAGGTCGCGGTGTTCCGTGGCATCGAAGGTGAGATCGCCGGCATTGACCTCTCCGCCGTGCACTCGACCAGCTCCGCCGAGCTGGACGACCTCACGCTTGCCGCGCAGGAGCGGGTCAAACAGGGCATCCCGGCCGAAAGTGAAGCGGATGCGGAGCGCCGGCTGGCCGAGCTGACCGCCGACACCCCGACCAACCCCAACCTGAAGCCGACCTGTCCCCCCAGCCCCAGCCCGAGCCCGAGCCCGCCAGTGGTGCCGAGCCCGACAGCGGAGCCCGGAGCGCCGACGCCGACCACCGAGCCGAGTGCGCCTCCGTCGATCTCCGCCACATCGAGCACACCGGCGACCGGCCTGCCGACCGAACCGACCCTCTCGCCCGACGCCTTGCCCGCCATCCCGCCGGCCGTTGATCCGGCCGCCTGCCGGTCGCCCGAGTGAGCGCCGGCTCGATCCGTCAGGACGTTCAGTGACCGTAGCGGCCACGTCGACTTCCCCGCCCACCAACACGGGCGGGCAGAGCGGCGTGCGGCTGGCCCGGTCCCGGCGCAACGCCGAGCTGTCGCTGCTGCTGCTCGCCATGGTGCTGGTGGCCGCGTACGGGGCGATGGTCGAAGCCAGTGTGCTGGACACGGTTACGCCGAGCTTCTGGATACCGGCCGCCGCGCTCACCGCGGTCTTCCTCGGCCTGCACGTGGCGATCCGGTTCCTGGCCCCCTTCGCCGACCCGGCCCTGTTACCGGCGGTCGCCCTTCTCAACGGCCTCGGGGTCGGCTTTCTGCACCGGCTGGACCTGGCCCGCGCCACCCCGGCCGAGCGCGCCGAACTGGCGACCTTCGCCGGCACCGGCGGGCGTCAACTCGCCTGGACACTGATCTCGGTCGCCCTCGCTGCCGGGTTGCTTGCCATAGTCCGCGACCACCGCTCGATCTCCCGGTACGCGTACACCCTGGGTCTCGCCGGCATCGTGCTGGTGATGATCCCGGCGGTGCTACCACGGAGCATTTCCGAGATCAACGGCGCGAAACTCTGGATTCGGGTCGGCGGTCTCTCCATCCAGCCCGGCGAGTTCGCCAAACTCGCGCTGCTCGCCTTCTTCGCGTACTACCTGGTCCGCAAGCGGGAGGTTCTCTCCCTGGCCAGCCGCCGGATTCTCGGTGTCGACCTCCCGCGGGGCCGGGACCTCGGGCCGGTCGTGGTGGTCTGGCTGATCAGCCTCCTGGTCCTGGTCTTCGAGAAGGACCTGGGCACCTCCCTGCTCTACTTCGGCATGTTCGTGGCAACGCTCTACATCGCCACCGAACGGGTGAGCTGGCTTCTCATCGGTCTGGTGCTCTTCTTCGGTGGCGCCTATCTCGCGTACGTGCTGGGCGACGCGATCGGCGGCCCGTTCGCCAACTTCTACCTGCGGGCCAACATCTGGCTGGACCCGTTCGCCGACCCGTACAACGACGGTTACCAACTGGTGCAGGGGCTGCTTGCCCTTGGTAGCGGTGGAATGTTCGGCGCCGGGCCCGGCGCCGGCCAGCCACTCAAGCTGCCCGAGGTGCAGAACGACTTCATCTTCGCCGGCCTCGGCGAGGAGATCGGTCTCTTTGGTCTCTCCGCCCTGCTGGTGGTCTACCTGCTCATCGTCGAGCGGGGGCTGCGTGCCGCGCTGGCGGTTCACGACTCGTTTGGCAAACTGCTCGCCGGTGGCCTGGCGTTCACCCTCGGGCTCCAGGTCTTCGTGATCGTTGGCGGGATCAGCGGGCTGATTCCGCTTACCGGCCAGACCACGCCGTTCCTTTCCGCCGGTGGTTCGTCGCTGATGGCGAACTGGTTGCTCATCGCGATCCTGCTCCGCGTCTCCGATGCCGCCCGTCGGCCGGTGACCAGCGGGGGCCCTCCGTCGCCCCGATCGACGGGTGGACCGCCAGAGCAGCTACACGGTGCCCCCACGGAGGTGATCAGACCGTGAACGCACCACTGCGTCGGGTGGGTCTCGTCGTGATGGTCCTGTTCGGGCTTCTTTTCGCGAACCTGAACTGGATTCAGGCCTACAAGGCCGACGACTACCGCAACAGTGACTACAACGGCCGGGTCCAGGTCGCCGAATATGAGCGCAAGCGCGGCAACATCGAGGCCGGTGGTACGGCGCTCGCGGTCAGCAAGGCGACCGACGGGGAGCTGGAGTACCTGCGCACCTACCCGGGCGGGGAGAAGTACGCCCACGCGATCGGCTACAAGCCGGTCAACCTGGCCGACACCGGCATCGAGGAGGCGGAGAACGCCTTCCTGGCCGGCACCAGCGATCAGCTGATCGGTGACCGGCTGCGGGACCTGGTCACCGGCGACGAGACCGCTGGCGCGAATGTCCTGCTCACCGTCTCCCAGCAGGCGCAGGACGTCGCGTACGAGCAGCTGGGGGAGAATCGCAAGGGGGTCACCAAGGGTGCGGCCATCGCGATCGACCCGCGTACCGGGGCGGTGCAGGCGCTGGTCTCCATGCCGAGCTTCAACCCGAACCCGTTGGCCAGCCACGACACCGACGAGGCCACGGCGGCCTACAACGAGTTACAGCAGAACCCGGATGGGCCGCTGAAGAACCGGGCGCTCGGCGAGGTGCTCCCGCCGGGCTCCACCTTCAAGATCGTGACGGCTGCCGCCGCGCTGGAGAACGGTGTCACGACGGAGACGAAGATCCCTGCTGGGCCCAGCTGGACCCCGCCGACCTCCGGCGAGCCGATCGGGAACGCGGCCCCCTCCATCTGCCCGGAGGCAGAGGTCACCCTGATGAACGCGGTGACCGAGTCATGTAACACCGGCTTCGCCCAGCTCGGTGTGCGCCTCGGCGCGGACACCCTCAAGGAGAAGGCACGGCAGTTCGGTTTCGAGCAGGACGACCTGACCGTCGGCCGGCTCGGTGAGGACGGCGAACCGGTCGCGGCCAGTCGGACCGGCAGCATGGAGAACGCCGACGGCAGCGTTGACCCGGCTGCCCTCGCCCAGTCCTCCATCGGCCAGCGAAATGTGCGGATGACCCCGCTCCAGGGCGCCCTGATCGCCGCCACCGTCGCCAACGATGGCAGCCAGATGCGGCCGTACCTGGTCAGTCAGATCCTCGGCGCTGATCGCACCACCAACTACTACACCGCCGAGCCCAGCGAGTTGCGCCAGCCGGTCAGTGACCAGGTCGCCGCCGACCTGCGGGAGATGATGGAGAGTGTCGTCCAGAACGGCACCGGCCGCAACGCCCGGATCAGCGGCTACACCGTCGGCGGCAAGACCGGCACGGCACAGGCTGGCCCGAACACGCCCCCCCACGGCTGGTTCATCGGCTTCGCGCTCGACAAGGACGGCAACCCGGTCTCCGCGGTCTGTGTCCTGCTGGAGGAGGCCGGCGACGGGGGCAGCGCCGAGGCCGCCCGGATCGGCGGGCAGATCATGCGGGCGGCGATCGCCTCTCCGGGGAGCCGCTGACATGCTCAGTTCCGGGGTGAAGCTCGGCAACCGTTACCGGCTCGACGAGCGGATCGCCAGCGGCGGCATGGGCGACGTCTGGCGCGGCACCGACGAGGTGCTCGGCCGGACGGTCGCCGTGAAGAGTCTCCTGCCGGCCCTGCTCGACGATCCTGACTTCGCCGAGCGGTTCCGGGGCGAGGCGCGCACGATGGCGACCATCAACCACCCCGGTGTCGTTGACATCTACGACTTCGGCAGTGATCAGCAGATCGCCTTCCTCGTGATGGAGTACGTGGAGGGCGATGCGCTCTCGGCCACCCTGAACCGGGTCGGCCGGCTCACCTCCGCCCGAACGATGGCCCTGGTCGCCCAGGCCGCCGACGCGTTGCACGCCGCCCACCTGGAGGGCATCGTGCACCGAGACGTGAAGCCCGGGAACCTCCTCGTCCGGCCGAACGGCACCCTGGTTCTCACCGACTTCGGTATCGCCCGATCCGACCTGGTGGCCCAGCTCACCGCCGCCGGCTCGGTGCTCGGCACCGCCTCGTACATCTCACCGGAGCAGGCGACCGGTGCGGTCGCCACCCCTTCCTCGGACGTGTACGCCCTCGGCGTGGTCGCCTACCAGTGCCTCTCCGGCCGACGGCCGTTCGAGGGCGACAACCCACTCGATATCGCCCTGCGGCATGTCCGGGATACGCCTCGGGCGTTGCCTGCCGACATTCCATCGCAGGTGCGGGCGGTGGTCGAGCGGGCTATGGCGAAGGACCCGGCGGACCGCTGGCCGAGCGCGGCGGCGTTGGCCGGGGTGACCCGACAACTGAAGGCCCAGCTCTCCCAGGCCGCCCGGTCGGTTGGACAGGCCAGTCCGGTTTCGGCGGTGCCGGGTCGGGTCAGTCCGGTCTCGGCGGCGCCGGCCTCGCCGGCGCCCGGCCGGGCCAGCGTGGTCTCGGCGGTGCCCGTCGCGCCGGGTCGGGCCAGGGTGCCTTCACCGGCCACTGCCCTTCCACCACAGGTTTCCCGCTCGCCGGTGGCGCCGCAGCCCTTCCATCCGCCGGCCCCGCGACCGCAGGCCGGGTGGTCCCCGGTCGCCGCCGTGCCGCCGGCGTCAGCGCGACCCGGGCGCCCCCCGATGTCGGCTCCGCCGCCCCGCCCGTCCCGGTTCGGAAGAGGACTCCTCATCCTCCTCTTGGCCGTTCTGGTCGTGACCTGCTTTGGCATGGTTTCCTCCGTTTGGCACGAGGCGTATACCGGGTCCTCCGGCCGGCCGGTGCAGTCGACGGGAATGTCCGGCGAACTCCGGCATGACGGGCGCGACGATTCAGACCGAACGTCGTACCGTCAATTGCAACTGCCCTCGACGGGCGACGACGAGACGACGACGAGCGAAGGACGACAGACGCGATGACAGCGCAGGCCCGCCTGCTCGGTGGCCGCTACCAGGTCGGCGAGCTTATCGGCTACGGCGGCATGGCCGAGGTGCATCGCGGTCGTGACCTGCGACTGGGTCGGGATGTTGCGATCAAGATGCTCCGGGCCGATCTGGCCCGGGACGCCACCTTCCAGATGCGGTTCCGACGGGAGGCGCAGAACGCCGCCTCCCTCAACCACCCGGCCATCGTCGCCGTCTACGACACCGGCGAGGAGCAGGCACCGACCGGTGAGACCCTGCCGTTCATCGTCATGGAGTTCGTCGGCGGACGGACCCTGAAGGAGGTGCTGGGCGGCGAGGGGCGGTTCCAGCCGCGCCGAGCGCTGGAAATCTGCGCCGACATGTGCGCGGCGCTGGAGTTCAGCCACCGGCACCAAATCATCCACCGGGACATCAAGCCCGGCAACGTCATGCTCACCCAGACCGGCCAGGTCAAGGTGATGGACTTCGGGATCGCCCGGGCGTTGGCCAGCGGTGCGACCACGATGACGCAGACCAGCGCCGTGATCGGCACCGCCCAGTACCTCTCACCCGAGCAGGCCCGCGGCGAGTCGGTGGACGCCCGCTCGGATGTCTACGCCGCCGGCTGTGTGCTCTTCGAGTTGCTCTGCGGGCACCCGCCGTTCGTTGGGGACAGCCCGGTCAGCGTCGCGTACCAGCATGTCCGGGAGGCACCACCGACGCCCAGCGACCTCAACCCGGAGGTCCCCCCGGCCGTCGACGCGATCATCCTCAAGGCACTGTCGAAGAACCCGCTCAACCGCTACCAGAGCGCCGGCGAGATGCGGGCGGATCTGCTGCGTGCCGCTGCTGGACGGCCGGTCATGGCGACCCCGGTCCTGCGGGAGGAGGAGACCACCCAACTCGCCCCGGCCGGCGCCGGATACCCGGCCGGTGCGCCCGGTCCGCGTACCCAACAGATTCCGGCCCGGGTTGGCGACCCACGCCGGCGCCGGGCGTCGTCGTGGCTGATCGCCACCTTCGCCGCGCTCGGCGTACTCGCGGTGGTCGCGCTGGTGGTCGCCGAGCTCATGTCCTCGCCACCCGAAGAGAAGGCATCGGTCCCGCGGGTGACCGGGCTGACGGAGGCTGAGGCGATCGACAAGATCGAGCAGGCCAACCTGGCGGCGGAAGCCGGCCCGGCGATCCGCGACAACGACTGCAACAAGGGGGAGGTGACCAACCAGGATCCAAGCCCGGGCGAAGAGCTGAATCCGGCCGACGTCGTCACGGTCTTCATCTGTGCGGGGCCGGCGACGGTGACGATCCCGGACACCCTGGTCGGTTCCACCTTCGACAACGCGAAGCGGCAGCTGGAGAACGCGGGCTTCGAGGTCGATCGGGAGGAGGTCGACGACGCGGCGCCGAAGAACACCGTCCTAGGGGTGACGCCGGATGAGGGCAGCCAGGCGGCGGAGGGGGAGGTGGTCACGTTGACCGTCTCCAAGGGCAACATCGGCACCGTACCGAACGTCGTGAACTCCTACGTCGACGATGCCGAGAGGGAGCTCGAGGACGCCGGCTACGAGGTCAACATCAAGGAGGGCCAGCCGGTGCCGCCGGGCGAGCAGGGCCGGGTGACGAACCAGAACCCAAGCCCGAACACCCCGCTGCGGAAGGGCAAGACGGTGACCATCACCGTGACGGTGCTCGAGGAGCCGACCGACTCCCCGACGCCGGAGCCGAGCGAGTCGCCGACGTCGGAGCCGCCCGACGAGCCGCCGGACAACGGCGGTGAAGGTGGAGGTGGAGGTGGCCTCCCGCTCCCGACCACACCTCCGGCCCGTCTCCCGACGCGCTGACGGCCGGTACACCCCGCGTCGGAGCTGCGGCGCGGGCCGCAGACGGCAGGCGGGCGCGCGAGGACACCAGGCGTCGTTCGGTGCTGTGGTCGTCGGTCAGGTGGTGCTGAACGCGGTGCGCCGGCGTGCATCGACCTCGGCCGCCAACGCGGGGGCGCGCTCGAGCGCCTCCGGGAAACCGCAGGACGCCAACCAGTTCGCCAGCATGAGGTGCCCGCCCTCGGTCAGGACCGACTCCGGGTGAAACTGCACCCCCTCGATCGGCAACGTTCGGTGGCGCATCGCCATCACCACGCCGGAGCCGGTCCAACCGGTGACCTCCAACTCGTCCGGCAACGTCTGCGGCACGAGAGTGAGCGAGTGGTAGCGGGTCGCGGTGAACACCTCCGGTAGGCCGGCCAGTACCCCCACGCCCTGGTGCCGGACCTCGGAGGTCTTGCCGTGCAGCAGTTCCGAGGCCTGGGCGACGGTGGCGCCGAACGCCTCACCGAGCGCCTGGTGACCGAGGCAGACCCCGAAGAGGGGGACCACTCCGGCGTACTCCCGGATGACATCCAGGCAGACGCCGGCACGATCCGGACTACCCGGCCCGGGTGAGAGCAGGACGCCATCCGCGTTCGCCTGCCCGACCTCCGCGACGCTGATCTCGTCGTTGCGACGCACCTCGCAGTCGGCGCCGAGCTGACCCAGATACTGCACCAGGTTGAAGACGAACGAGTCGTAGTTGTCGATGACCAGGATGCGCACGGGTGTCACTCTTCCGATGAGGGGGGCGTGTTGTTCTCGTCCGTGTCGTACGGCAGGTCGTGCCCGTCCTCGGTTGGTGCCGGCCCGTCGCCGGGCGGCGGGTAGCCGGGGACACCCGGGTCCCCGGGATCCCCCGTTTCCTGGGTGACCTGTACATCGTCGAAGGGGAGCAGCGGCTCAGCCCAGGGGAAGACGACGTACCAGAGCAGCGCGACCGTGGCCGTCGCCAACAGGACACTGCCGGCCAGCTTGCCAGGCAGCCCGAACGGCAACTTTCGCCAGATCCAGGCGTACATCTTCTCAGCCCCCCAGTTCCGCCGGGCGGCCCGCCGACTTGGCCTGCGTCCGGTCCAGCTTCGCGTGGATGATCAGGCGTTCGTAGTTGTCGAACTTCGGGTGGCAGGTGGTCAGGGTGAGCATCGCGTCGGTCGGCTCGGCGCCCGGCTCGCCGGGAACCGGTGCCACCACCGCCACCTCGCTCGGCTTGACGACGTGGTTGCGGGTGACGCGGTAGACGTGCCACTCGTCCCGATCCTCGGCAACGATCACGTCGCCGTCGTCCAACTCGTCAAGTCGCCAGAAGGTGGCCCGGTTCCGGTGCCCGGCGATGGAGAAGTTGCCGAGCTGGCCGGGGAGGGCGCTCGTCGGGTAGTGGCCCGGAGCGTATCGGAGGTCCTTCTGGGTCACTCCCTCGACGACGATCCAGTTTTTGTCGAGCCGCGGGATGTACAGGCCGGCGATCGGAATGCCCTGCACCGTCGGTGGCGCGGAGGCGGACGAGGAAGCGGCGGAGGGCGTCACAGTCGGGTCACCGGTTGGCCCCCACGCCTCGGCGAGCTGCTGGCTGAGGTCGTTCTGGTGGGCGTTGACGATCACCGACTTCCCCCAGATCTCGTACCCGGCGAAGAGGAGCACCACTATGCCGAAGGTGATGAGCACCTCACCGGCGGCGCGGACGCCGGTGCGGAGGCGGGACCGGAACGTCGGCCGGGTCAGCTCCGAGTAGACGCTCTTGTAGCCGAGGGCGGACTGCTCTGGGCGTAGCTTGACCACCCGCTCACCCCGGCGCGGCTGGGCCGGCTCGGGGGTGGCGGAGTCGGCCGTGGAGTCGGCGTCGCGGGGTGGCTGGGGCACGGCGCCCATCAGGGCGGTGGAGTCGAGTGCCGGAGGCGTGTGGCTGGCCACCCGCGGGATGAGCGCGGTGGCCGCCGGATCGGCGGTGGGGCTGGTGCCCGGGGTGGCATCAGGGGCTGCACCGGCACCAGGGGCCGCGCCGGCACTCCGGGCTGGACTGGCATTCGGGGCGGGACTGGCATTCGGGGCTGCGGTCCGCAGCGGTGTCGTGGGGATGAGCGCGGTGGGGGCGTCAGCCGTCGATGAGGTGCCCTCCCACGCGGGCCGGCGTGGGTTGACCGGGCTCGGCGAGGGGGAAGGGGCGGCCGGTTCCGACGAGTGTGGCGGGGATGCGGGCCGAAGATTCCGGTGGGCTGCGGTCGGCGGGTCGAGTGGCCGGTCGGCCGCCGGCGGCGTGGGCGGGTACGCAGCGTCGAAGGCCGAGCCGGCTGGAGGGGTGGAGGCGGGAGCGGCCGCGTGCCACGGCGACTGAGTCGGTGGGCGCTGCGGCGTTCCGGTTGACCCCGGTGGCTGGCTCGGCGCGCCCGGCTGGGGCAGGGCGCCCGGTTGGCTCGGCGCGCCCGACTGGGGCAGTGCGCCCGGCTGGCTCGGCGGTTGGGGCGCGGGTCCGGGCGGGGACGACGGCTGCTCCGACTCGTGCCGGGGCTGCTGCCAGGGACGCTCCAGCCGCGGCAGGAACGCCGTCTGGTCGTCGTCCCGATCAGGTTGCCAGCTCTCCGATGCCCGGGTCATTCGGGCACCGTCGCCCAACGGAGTGCGGCGGAGCCATCGAACGCCGGTACTGACACGGTGGAGACCGTCTCCTTATAGCCCAGCTTGTAGGTGTTCGCCAGGTCCCTGAACAACCGGACTCCCTCGGACTCGGCGAGTGCCCGCTGGAGGGCGGCGGGGTCGCCGATCGCTACGATCTTGAATGGAGGGGAATACACCCGGCCATGGAGCAGCAGGGTGTTACCAACGCAGCGTACCGCGCTTGTGGCGAGCACGCGGACATCCATGATTGACATCGCCTCCGCGCCGCCGGCCCAGAGGGCGTTCACCACGGCCTGTACGTCACCTTGGTGCACCACCAGGTCGTGGTTGGTAACGCCGGTGGGCAGGCTGCCGTCGTTGCGTCTCGGCGCGTCGTCGAGCTCCACGGTCACTCCGAGGCCGGTGAGGGCGGTGAATCCGGCCGGCTCCTGGCTGGCCGCCGCCCGCTCCTGCTGCTGCTGGATCGTCCCGTCGGAACCGGCGAGGGCGTTGGTGCGGGCCTCAACCGTCGCGCGGAGCTCTGCCGCCCGCTGCTCGCTGGCCGCTACCTCGGTGTGGCGGTCCTGGATGAGCTGGTTGAGCTGAGGGCGCCGGTCCTCGCGCAGGGTGGTGCCCCCGGCGGTGGTAGCGGTGGTGGTGAAGAGAAGTCCGGCCGCGGCGGCGATCAACGGTACGCCGACCGGCCAGCCGAGTCGGCGCTGCCGCGGGCGTTGGATGAGGGCGGCGACGACCCGCCGGAGTACCTTCCGCCAGGAGGCCGCGCCGGATGTGTATTCCACGGGGTTTCCCTCCTCTCGTCGCGTACCAGCCCGCTCCGACGACCCCTCCGGGGTATTGGAGAAGACCCTTTCGTGGCCTGAACGGGTCTTCCGGACTACGCTAGCTGTCGAAACATTATTGGCCATGGACCGTCGCCCTCGCGCCCGGTTGTCAGGCCGGACGAGGTCGTCACCCCCTCTGGAGAGCGTCGTGCCCAAGTCTCAGGTCCGTAAGAAGAAGGTGTACACCCCGCCGACGGACGTGCGTCCGACGGCGACGGCGGCGACGCGCAAGCCTAGCCCGGTCTGGTTGCCGGCCACGGCGGTCACACTCATCGTCGCCGGCATCGGCTGGTTGGTGGTCTACTACCTCTCCGAGCAGGAGTATCCGGTCATGTCGTGGGGTTACTGGAACCTCGCGGTGGGCTTCGGCGCAATGGTCGGCTCCCTGATCCTGCTCTCACGCTGGCGTTGATCACGCGTTGATCTGCGCGCCGGCCGAAGCCGGTGCGCCAGCCCTGCCAGCTCGGTCGACTCCGCCCCAACCGGCGCTGCCGGGCGCGGCACCTTATGGTGTGGCGCAGGACGGCATCGTTCGGGATGCGAGATGCCTCACGTTACCGCCGGGTAACCTTGCGCGTAGGCTGCACTGCACGACCGGGCGAGGCAAGGTCAACGATCGGTCCGGGTCGAGGACGTGGCAAGGCTGCGCCGAACATGTCCTGACCGAATGCCGATCGCCGAGCCGTTCGAGGCAGTAGTAGACCGGGAGGGCCGACTCGATGGGCAGCGTCCAGATCGTCACCACGATCGTCGCGGCCGCCATCACCGCTGTGGCGGTGTGGCTCGCCGTGCGGGCAGTCATGAAGATGGTGGCCGTGATCCGGCTGGGCCAGCCGGACCCGGCCCGCTTCACCGACTGGGCCACGCGGACGAAGACGATGCTGGCGGAGACCGCGGGGCATACCCGGATGCTCCGCTGGAGTCTCGTGGGTGCCGCGCACTGGTTCGTGATGGTCGGGTTCATCGTGCTGTCACTGCTGGTGCTGGAGGCGTACTTCGAGGTCGTCTCCCCGACCGGCGGGCTCCCGCTGATCGGGAGCTGGGCGGTCTACGGTCTCGTCACCGAAGCGCTCGGCGTCTTCGGCATCGCCAGCATCCTGGTGTTGATCGCGATCCGGGTGCGCAACCGCCCAACCCGGCCCGGTGGAAGGTCCCGGTTCACCGGCTCGACCATGTGGCAGGGCTACTTCGTCGAGGCCGTCATTCTCGGCGTCCTGGTGATGGGCTTTCTCATCCGGGGCTTCAAGGTCGCTACCGATCACTTCGAGTACCCGGTCTGGGCGACGCCGCTCAGCCACGCGGTCGGCGGCCTGCTGCCGGACTGGGAGGCCGGGGTCAGCATCGCCGCCGTCATCAAGATCGCGATTTCGATGGCCTGGCTGATCGTGATTTCGCTGAACGTGACCATGGGTGTCGCCTGGCACCGCTTCCTGGCCTTCCCCAACATCTTCTTCAAGCGCAACCCGGGTCGGCCCGGCTCTGGGCTCGGTGCCCTGCGGCCGATGACCAGTAACGGCGAACTCCTCGACTTCGAGGAGGCGGATCCGGAGAAGGACCAGTTCGGCGTCGCCCAGGTCGAGCAGTTCACCTGGAAGGGGCTGCTGGACTTCAGTACCTGCACCGAGTGCGGTCGCTGCCAGTCCCAGTGCCCGGCGTGGAACACCGGTAAGCCGCTGTCACCGAAGCTGTTGGTGCTCAGCCTTCGCGATCACGCCTACGCAAAGGCCCCGTACCTACTGGCCGGCGGTGGCAAGGACCTGACCGGTGCAGAGAAGGCCGCCGACGGGCAGCTCGCCCATGTTGACGCGCTGGCGCTCGCCGAGGCGGAGAAGCCATTGATCGGCGGCGTCGAGGAGTCCGGTGTCATCGACCCGGACGTGCTCTGGTCCTGCACGACCTGCGGGGCCTGCGTCGAGCAGTGCCCGGTCGACATCGAGCACGTCGATCACATTGTCGACATGCGCCGTTACCAGATGCTCATCGAGTCCAGCTTCCCCTCGGAGGCCGGGGTGATGCTGCGCAACCTGGAGAACAAGGGCAACCCGTGGGGCGCCCCGCAGAACACCCGGGAGGACTGGACCAAGGGCCTCGACTTCGAGGTGCCGCGGGTCGGCGAGGTTGACGACTTCGAGTACCTGTTCTGGGTTGGCTGCGCCGGAGCCTTCGAGGACCGGGCGAAGAAGACCACCCGGGCCGTCGCCACGTTGCTCCACGAGGCCGGCGTCTCCTTCGCCATCCTGGGCGAGGGGGAGACGTGCTCCGGCGATCCGGCCCGCCGGATCGGCAACGAGTTCGTCTTCCAGATGCTCGCGCAGCAGAACGTGGAGACGCTGAACGAGGCGTTTGACGGCCGAGAGAAGAGCCAACGCAAGATCGTCGCTACCTGTCCGCACTGCTTCAACACCCTGGGCAACGAGTACGGGCAACTCGGTGGTGAGTTCGAGGTTGTGCACCACACCCAGCTCCTGGCCCACCTGGTGGCCACCGGCGCGCTGACCCCGGTACAGCCGATCGACGGCGGTGTGACCTACCACGATCCCTGCTACCTGGGCCGGCACAACCGGGTCTTCGCTCCGCCGCGTGAGGTGCTCGGAACGGCGGTCCAGGGCGAGGTCACCGAGATGCCGCGGAACAGTGAACGCTCCTTCTGCTGTGGTGCCGGCGGCGCCCGCATGTGGATGGAGGAGAAGATCGGTAAGCGGATCAACGTGGATCGGGTCGAGGAGGCCATGTCAACCGGCGCAGCGACGGTCGCGGTCGGCTGCCCGTTCTGCTCGACGATGCTCAATGACGGCGTGAACGGTAAGGGCGCCGGCGAGCAGGTCGAGGTGGTGGACGTGGCGAGCGTCCTGCTCCGGTCGGTGCGGCCGGAACAGCCGCAGGCCGACCAGAAGAGCGACGAGCGGGTCGCGGGCTGATTTTGCTTTGGACCGGGACGGCGGTGGCACCACCGGGTGCCACCGCCGATCGGCCTCGCCGTCAGCCCGCCCGAATTTCAATCACCAGCGGTAATTTTTGCGGATGTCAATTTCCGGACATTTACAATTTCTGGGACCAGGTCGGAACTATTTGTGGGCGGGCGACTACGCAGAAGTGAAAGCCGTTCGTTTGCCTTGATTCTGTACCGGGCCTTCCCTATTGTTGTGCGTTGGCTGCGGTGGATCGTCTGCCTCGTACCCCCACCCTTGTCCCGAGGCGCCCCGTTGTCCGGGTTGCAAAGGAGTCGGTGCCGGTGGCAACCACGTCCCCTCATCGTCAGGCCTCGGCGCGGTCGCGCCGTCCGGGAGGGCTGCGTCGGGCCGCCCATGGTCTGCTCGCCGCGGTCGCCGCGGTCGCGGTTGGTCTCGGTGTGCTGGCAGTCCCCGCGTACGCCGAGCCGTCGGTGGACGAGATCGAGGCCGCGATCGACAAACAGTGGCGCGAGATGGAGCCCACGATCGCGCAGTACAACAAGGTTCGGGCGCAGCTGAAGGAAAACCGTAAGAAGTCGGACGAACTGGCAAAGAAGATCGCTCCGCTCCAGCTGGAGAGCGAGATCGCGACGAAGCGGATCGGTGGCCTGGCCTCGGAGTACTACATCAGTGGGCCGTCACGGGAACTCGGCGCGCTGCTGGTGAGCGATGACCCGAATGAGATCAGCGAGGAGCTGGCCTTGCTGAACCGGGTCGCCGCCATGGAGCGCAAGCAGCTCGAGGAAGTGCTGGCGATCCGCAAGGAATACGACGACCAGAAAGAAACGCTCGATGAGTTGATTGCCGCGCAGGACAAGCAGGAGAGCGAGCTGGCGGCGCGAAAGAAGCAGATCGACGCCGAGATCAAGCGTCTCAAGGCTTCGCTGCCGAAGACCACGGTGTCGACCCCGCAGTGCCCCACCGTCAATGGTGTGGTCAGCGCGGCTGCCCGAACCGCCATCCGAACCGCCTGCGCGCAGGTGGGCGACCCGTACGTCTTTGGTAGCTCCGGCCCCAACTCGTTCGACTGCTCCGGGCTGACGCAGTACGCGTACAAGGCGGCCGGCGTCTACCTGACGCACTACACCGGCGCTCAGTGGAACGAGGGCAAGGCGATCTCGCGGTCCGAGGCGCGCCCCGGTGACCTCGTCTTCTTCTCCAGCCCCAGCAACCTGCACCATGTCGGCCTGTACCTCGGCAATGACCAGATGGTGCACGCGCCCCGGACCGGTAAGCCGGTCATGGTGGGCAGTATCAACTACATGCCGGTCGCCGGATTCCGTCGACCGGGCTGAATCAGCCCCGTACGTGACGAGGGCCCCAGGACGACGTTCTTCGTCGTCCTGGGGCCCTCGTCACGTACGACTGCCGGTTCCGGCGGGCGAGGCGGTCGGCCCACCCGCCGGTGGCAGGATGCGCCAGCGGCTCAGCGGCTCAGCGGCTCAGCGGGTCGGCCAGGTGCGCCAACTCTGCCAGGAGCGGCTGGGGGTGGGGCCCCGCTGCCCCTGGTAGCGGGACCCGTAGACGGCCGATCCGTACGGGTGCTCGGCCGGTGAGCAGAGGCGGAAGATGCAGAGCTGACCGATCTTCATGCCGGGCCAGAGCATGATCGGCAGGTTCGCCACGTTGGAGAGTTCCAGCGTCACGTGGCCGGAGAAACCTGGGTCGATGAAGCCGGCGGTCGAGTGGGTGAGCAGTCCGAGCCGGCCGAGGGAACTCTTGCCTTCCAGCCGGCCGGCGAGCTGGTCCCCGAGTGAGATGACCTCGAGGGTGGAGGCGAGCACGAACTCACCGGGGTGCAGCACGAACGGTTCGCCGTCGGGCACCTCGACCGCCGAGGTCAGGTCGTCCTGTTGCCGGGACGGGTCGATGTGCGTGTAGAGGTGGTTGTTGAACACCCGGAAGAGTTTGTCCAGCCGTACGTCGATGCTGGATGGCTGGACCAGCGCGGGATCGAACGGCTCCAGCGCCAGCGTGCCGGCCTTGATCTCGGCGGCCAGGTCACGATCGGAGAGAAGCATCGGACCACCATAGCGAGTGGGGCGACACGCCCCCATTTCGCCTGGGTAGTAGAACGCATGTTCGATAGAATGCCGGTATGGCTTCCTGGTCCGAGTTCGCCGCCGACGTACCCCGCCTTGCCGACGGGGTCCGCCGGCTTCTCCAGCAGTACGGGCCGGGCCTGGGCTACCTGGCCACGGTCCGCGCCGACGGCGGCCCTCGCGTGCATCCGGTCTCCCCGGTGCTCACCGAAGAGGGTCTCTTCTGTTTCGTGATTGACTCGCCCAAGCGGCGTGACCTGGAGCGCGATGGGCGTTATGCGCTGCACTCCTTCCCCGCAGAGGAGAGCGACGACGAGGCCTACCTCGCAGGTCGGGCTCGGCCGGTGACGGATCCGGCTCGGGTGACCCGCTTGGCCCGCCGGCACTGCGCGATCTACGACATCGACTGGCGGCTCTTCGAGTTCAGCATCGATGTCGCGATGATTGCCCAGCACGACGTCGCCGGCGTGGCGAGACCGGCGGTCCAGGTCTGGTTGGAGCCGGGTGGTCAGTCGGGTCGCCCCGGCGACCCTCGCCCCGCCGCCCCGCCGGCTCCCACTGTCGATCATCAGGGCAGCGCGGCTGCCTGAGCGCCGGCCCCACAAGAGCGGCTGCCAGCTCCGCTGGAAGGTGTGGTAGAGGTTCAGCCAGTTACCGACTTCGTGGGTGCTGGTGTCGTCGAGGGTTGTGGTCGGTGGCGGTGCCGGCGGGCAGCGACTCGTTCAGCATGGGGCGGACCACAATACATCGATGAATTAGACAATTTTAGTCAAATCGTCGGGAGTCTTACTGGTAGTCCGGCTGGGGCCCTGGCCGGGGTCCGTTCGGGAGGGAGGCGCGCCGTCTCCGACGTTGCGGCTTCGGCTTCAGCCCGCTCCGGTGGCTGCTGGCCCGGGCGAGTCGGTGGTCTGGCGGGTACCTGGGTGGGCGCCGCGTGGCGGTTCAGGTAGAGTGGTCCCGCCTGCGGGTGTAGTTCAATGGCAGAACATCAGCTTCCCAAGCTGACAGTGCGGGTTCGATTCCCGTCACCCGCTCCACACACGGAAGCCCTGGTCAGGACACATGTCCCGCCAGGGCTTCCGTCGTCCTAGACGGCTGAAACAGGTGCTCGTGCCATTAGCGTGCCATTAGCGTGCCTCGGTGGCCGGTCCGCCGCCCTCGGTAGCCCGCTTGACCCGGCGCTTGCTCGGCTTGCGCCGGGCCGCCTTGACCGCCTTGTCGATCGCGTCGGCGATGCCCTGGTCGGCCTCCCGGTTGGCGTGCTGGTAGATCAGCGCGGCGCGAGGGCTGTCGTGCCCCATCCGCGCCATGATGTCGCGCAGGCTCGCGCCCGGCGCTCGCGACGCGAGCGTGTTGCCGGTGTGCCGCAGGTCGTGAAAGTGCAGGCCGGGCACGCCCACGGCGGCGACCGCCTCGGGCCACTTGACCAGCTTGTTGAAGTTGCCGCGCCAGAGATTCCGGCCGTTCTCACCGGTAAACACAAATGCTTCCGGTGCCTCGCCGACGTGGCTGCTCACGTGCTGTTTCAGCATGGGCAGTGCCGCCTTTGGTAGCGCGATGGTTCGCACACCGGCCCGGGACTTCGGCGGGCCGAGGATCAGGCCGGTTCCTCGGTGTTCGACGAATGCTTGCCGTACTCGTACCGTGCCGGCGACCAGGTCGACGTCTTGCCGCTGCAGGGCGACCGCTTCACCCCATCGCAGGCATCCGAACGTGGTTACCAGGATCAGCGCCCGAAAACGGTCTGGCATCCGCTCGGCCAAGGCAAAGATTTGCGGAACGGTGAGCACCGGCCGCTCGGCGGCATTCTCCTGGTCGGCACCGACAACGCGGCACGGGTTGATCCTGATCAGTTCGTCCTCCTTCACGGCTGTCATCAGGATGGCGCGCAGCAGTCGGTACGCCTTCGCGGCCATGGTCAGCGACACGCCGTCGGCGAGCAGACGGGAGCGCCACTCCCGGACCATCGGTGTGTCGATCCGGTTGAGCGGCACGCCGCCCAGGTGCGGCGTAATGTGCTTGCCCAGCGTCCATCGGTACAGATGGACAGTGCGGGGGCGCAGGTTCGGCCGTTCCGTGATCCACCGTTCCGCATAGTCCTGCAACCGGATCTTTCCTCGATTAGGGTCGATCCACTCCCTGCGGGCCATCTGCGCCTCAATCAGGGTTAGATACCGCTCGGCCTCGGTTTTGCGGGCGAATGTCTGATCCCCGGGTCGCATCGTGCCGTCCGGCGCGAGGTGTCGAACTTGGTAGCGGCCGGAGGGCAACTTGCGCACGCTGCCGTAGCGGCGGTGTCCGTCCTTGTTCGGCATTATCAGGCAACGCTCCTTAACTCGTGCCAGATGGACTCCGTGGTCATGGGCTCGACTCGTCCGGCGTGGACGAATGCGGCCAGGTCGGCGGGGTCGATCCGGATCGACCGGCCGATACGGTGGAATGCGATCTGCCGCTCGGCGACGGCGCGGCGGACGTAGCGCACGCTCATGCCGATGCGGCTTGCGGCCTCTTGGATGGTCAGCAATTCGGCGGGTAGCTCCAGTGCCGGCATGTTCTGGGTGATCCGCTTAGCCATCGGGTGTCCTTTCCGGGCAGTGCGGTCCGTCAGGGGTGGTGCGGCAAGGCGCTGAGAGCGCCCGTCGCGGTCGTTCCTTTGGTGAAGGCGTTTCGGCAAGGGTGGTGGGCTGCGATGGCAAGAGGCCGCAGGGCGGGCCGCTGAGAGCCACGCTGAGCCAAGATCTCGGGCCTTCGGGTGGTTCTACATAGGGTCTGTGCTGAAACAGTGCGTTGCCCCTTTGTTTCAGCGTGTTTGTCAGGGTTGCGGCCAGAGTGTGGGTGTCTCCGTGGTGTCCCCCTTGTTTTCGCTGGTCAGGGTGGGTTGGGGGACACCGGGGACAGGGGGGACACCGGGGACTCGGTACCGGCCACCGGTGTCGGCGGCAAGCTGTCCGTCTGCGAGCATTCGCTGACAGGTGCGTTTGACGTTGTCGTAGGCGAGACCGACCTCGGTGGCGATGGCCTTGGGTGTGCTGCCGGGGGTGGTTCGCAGGAACCGCAGGATCGCTGCGCGGGTCTCGCCGACCTGGTGATCCTGGGCCGGGCCGTCGAGCATCTGCCACGCCCCGGCGGCGGTGTCGAAGTTCAGGGCGTACTCGTTTTCGTCAACATCGCGGCCGGTCACGTGGAGCACGCCGTCGCCCTGGTTGCGTGCCCGTTTGAGGACGAGGGTGGCGTCGGCGGCTCCGGCGAGGCCGTTGGTGCCGGAGACCTCGGTGAGGAAGTCGTCGGATCCGGCCTTGCGTACGTGGTGGACCAGGACGAACGCGACGCCGTAGTCGTCGGCGACCTTCTTCGCCCGGCCTACGGCGGCGTAGTCGGCGTCGTAGGCGGAGGAGCCGGGTGCGGAGTTGCCGCGTAGCTTGGCGAACACGTCGATGATGACCATGCGCGCGGATGGGTTGCGGTCTAGCCACGCGGCGATGGCCCGGTCTCCGCCTTGCGGTAGGGGCGGGCACTCGGTGGCGAGGGTGAGACCGGCCGGTGCCTTTCGCTGGCCCAGCACCTTGCTCAGCCGTGATTGCAGACGGCGGGCGGTGTCTTCCAGGGCGAGGTACAGCACCGGGCCACGCTCGACGGGAATCGTCCCGAACGCCTTACCGCCGAGGGCGACATCGACACCGAGGCCGAGCGACATCCACGATTTGCCGACCTTCGGTGGTCCGCACAGCAGGTTGACGCCCTCGGACAGCACGCCGGGCACGGCCCACTTGGGTGGGGCGAACTCCATCGCCATGATGTCGGCGGCGGACCACGAGGTGCGGATCCGCGCTGGCCGCGCCTGCTCGGCCGACAGCACTTCGGCGGCGTCGTTCGGCCCGGCTACGTGCAGGTTCGGTCGCTCATTCGGTTCGGGGGTCATCGGGTTACCTGCCTGTGTGGTGGTTGAGAATGATGCGGCCGACGAATTCGGCGACGTGGGGAACGACCGCATTTCCGAGGGCTCGACGTCGGTCCACCGCGCCGGGAAGCCCATGAGCCATTCGAGCCAGGCGGGGTTCGTCGGCCCACCGACCCGTTCGGGTAGTGGCCGTCCGGGGCGGTTCCAGCCCGCTCCCCGGGTGGCGTCCCGGGCGGTCGGTGTGGGCCAGGACGAGCAGCCTTGGTCGTGGGTGTGGGGCGCCCATCTCGCAAGCTCGGATAATGCCGGCACTGGCGGTGTATCCGAGGCGTTGGAGGTCTCGGAGCACGAAACGAAGTCCCCTGGTGCGGTGTCCCATGACGTTTTCCCCGACGACGTACCGGGGCCGGATCGCATGGATGACCCGGGCCATGTCCGGCCACAGCCACCGGTCGTCATCAGTGCCTCGGCGTTTGCCGGCGGTCGACTCCGGCTGGCACGGGTAGCCGCCAGCGACGACATCGACGCGCGGCCGGTCGGTGGAGCGCCACCAGGCGGCGGCGGTGCGAACGTCGTCATGGCAGGGCACCTCCGGCCAGTGCTTGTGCAGAACGGCGCGGCAGAACGGGTTGATCTCGACATGGCCGACGATCCGCAGTCCGGCCCGTTGTAGGCCCAGCGACAGGCCACCAATGCCAGCGAACAGCTCCAGCACATTCAGCGGTCCGGCGTTCATGCGGCCACCGTCCGGGGGCGGCGGGCACCGACGGTGAGGCCGGAGCGGATCGTGCGCAGCGTCTCGAACCGGGACAGGCCGATGGACAGCGCGGCTTCTTCCAACAGCGCTTCGGCCTGGTCGGCGGGTAGTGCGCCACCGGCGGCGAGTTGGCCGAAGGCGACCGCGGAGACGTAGAGCGTGTGGTTGCGCTCGCCTTCAGCGGCCCGCCGAAGGTGGTCGAGTTGCCTGGTGATTGCGGCGTCCAGGTAGGCCCCGGTCCGCCCGGTCGGCAGGTCAACGACGACCGGTCGTTGCGGCGGCAACGGCGCGGGCGCGAGGCGTTCGGCGAGCCACCCGGGCAGCTCGGCGACCGGCAGATCACGGGCGACGGTGTAGGACCGCCCCGCGACGGTGCTTCCGGCCGCAACAACGTAGCCGCCGTGGGCGCGGGTGTCGACCAGCCAACCGAGGCCGTTACCGCGTTCCCCGGCCGTGTTGCGCAGGGCGGGGCTGTCGGCCGGGTGTCGGAAGTACAGGTGCGAGCCGCCCCGGCCCGTGGTTACGGCGTAGGTGTCGTCGGGTATCGGCTGTCCGGCGGTCTCGCACAGCGCGGCGAACACGTCGATGCCGCTTGTCGCGGCCGGGTGTGGGTTGCCGGGCGGCGCGTCCTGGTCGGGCTTGCGTACGTCCAGGTCGATGACGACCAGCCCGGAGGGGCCGCAGGCGATGCCGACTCCCCACGGGGTTTCGGACCAGCCGCGCCGGATCCGGTCGGGGTCGGTGGTGGCGCGTGCCTCCCAGCCGGTGTGCCCGTTGCGGCAGCGTGGGTCCCGGCCGGTGCAGGCATCGGCCAGGTGGTCAGGGAACGCGGGCCGCTTGTCGTCCGGCCGCAGGGGGAAGATGTGCCAGCCGCGTAAGGCGGCGGCGAGGGCGACCTCACGCAAGGTTGTGGCGTCGCGCATGGGGTTCGGCCTCCTCGAATCGGGTGTGAACGGGTGGGCTTTGAGGTGCTTGTCGTGGGCGCACGCGGCGCAGTAGCGGACCTTCTCCCACCGGGCGACCTGCAACGGCTGGCCGGAGACGGTGTCCTCGGCGGCGACGGTCCGGCCGCAGATGTGCGGGTACGGCAGATCGACTGACACGAAGCGACCGAGGGCCTTACTCGCCCCGATCCAGTGCCCGCCGGTCATCAGATGCTTCTCTGCCGGATGGCGAGCGCGACGAGTTTCTGGTGCCAGTGGGGATGAGCGGTCATGGCGCTTCCTTTGGCTACGGAGTGTTACGGCGTGTGGGTGTGTGGAGTCGCCCCGAGAGCGGTCGGGTGGGCGCGGGTGTGGGAGGCGTGTCAGGCGTGGGAGGCAAGGGGGGTGTGGGGCCGGTTTTCGGGCCGGTACCCCCCTTGTGGGTGTGGGAGTGACACGCGTGACACGGGCAGGTCAGGGGGTGTTTCGGGGGGTGACACAGGGTGTGGGAGTCACACGGTTTGTGGGAGGTGCTGTTGTGTGACTCCCACACCGGTTTGTGGGAGGGTCAGGCGGCCTTCTGAGTGCTAGCCCGGTAGGCGTCTACTGCTTCACGGAGAGTGTCGGCCAGATATCCGGGTTTGGACGTGTCGCCGACGCGTAGGCGGCCGGTGTTGTTGTGTCGTTCGACGCCGACGTCGCGCAGGATGCGTCCGAGTTCGGTGCCGAGGTCGCCGGGGTCCATGTCGAGGTGGGTGGCGAGGTCGGCGGTGTGGATGCGTCCTCCGGCGGCTTCGGTGGCGTCGAGAGCGCGGGTTAGTAGCTCGGGTACGGGGTTGCCGGCGGCGGTGTCGGTGGCGCGTGCGGTGATGGTGGTGAGTCGGTGGAGGGCGGCGTCGAGGGTGTCGCCGGGGATGGGGTCGAACATGCGTGAAATATCAGCTTTGCTGCTGTTGTCGGGTGTGGTGGTTGTGGCGGGCTGGCTGGGGATGGTGGCGGGGTTGGTGATGGTGGTGGGTTCGGTGAACAGGGTGGGCAGGGTGCGGGTCCAGCGGTCGGTGTAGGCGTGGGTGCCGCGTACGGCGACTTGGTCGGCGAGGTGGGCGGAGGTGGGGTCGAGGTCGGGTCGCCAGCCGGCGGCGGCGATGGCGGCGGCGTCGATGCGGCCGGGGTCGGTGCGGTAGCCCTTGAACGGCATGGGGGCGGCTTCACCCGGCTCGCCGGCGAGGAGGAAGCCGCAGCCTTGGTAGGGGGCGGCTTCGGAGTCGATGTTGTACTTCCAGCCGTAGAGGTAGTTGAGTTCCTTCTCGTCGGAGACGCGCATCCCGACCCGGATCCGCGCCTGTTCTTTGATGGCTACGGGAAGGTAGTCGTCGGTGGCGCGTAGGGCGCAGGACAGGGTGCGGACACCGGCGGCGCGGCCGGTGTCAGAGATTTCGGTGAGCATGGCCACGATGTGCGCGGGCACGGTTTTGATCTCGTCCACCACGATGACGATTTCGGGGAGGTCGGGGCCGACGGGGATCTTGTCGTCGTTGGCGTCGCGCATGCGCTGCTGGTAGGCGGGTTTACGCCCTTTGAGGATCTCAATCGCGGCCCGTGCCATGATTTCGGCTTCGGCGGCGGTGGTGGCAACCCAGTCCACGGCGGGGGCGGGTGCGCGCCCTTCGGCCCAGGGGGTGACCCACGGTCGGGCGAGGCCGCCTCCGGCGAGGTCGATGTGCCACACGATCGCGTCCACGGCCCGGATGAGCTGGGTGTTGATGGTCTGAAGCTGGTTGGTTTTGCCGGAGTCGGTTTGCCCGACCAGCACCCCACACGCGTACCGCAAGTTGATGAGGGCTTGTTCGCCGTTGCGGTGCACCCCGATCGCGAGGGGGTTGTTAATGGATAGGGGGCTGTAGTCGTCCAGGTAGTGATCTTCGCCGAGCCGGTTGACGGTGGACACGTGCAGCAGCACCGCGCCTCGGCTGTCACCGGGCTCGACGGTGACCTCACACCCGTTGGGGAGGCGGGCGTCGGTGGCCAATCCTTCGGTGCGGCGGGCGATGTCCCGCCAGGTCGCCCCGCCGGTGGGGAGGTCGGCGTCGAGGGTGAACCCGGATCTGGTGGGCCACGCCTGTACCGCTCGGATCGTGACTTTGACGTCGGTGACGCGGGCGATGCGCGCTTCCCACGCCACGGCGACCCTCTCCCGGGCGGTGGCGGCGTCGGCGCGGGCTGCCTGCTGATGGCGGGTGACGGTGCGGCGGCGGCGGGCGCGGCCGGCGGCGGTGGCGATGGTGGCTGCGGCGGCGGTGCCGGCGGTGAGGGTGCCTAGCGCGGGGCCGGACCAGACGGCGTCGAGTCCGATGGTGGAGGCCATCCAGGTTGCGGGCAGCATCCAGCTTCCGGCCCGCCAGAGCAGGCGCCGCCCGGACAGGTCGTCGGCCATTCCTCCGGCGACGGCTCCGGCCGCGCCGAGCGCCCCACCGATCAGCGCGAATGGGGCGGGAACCCCGGCGGCGGCGGCGATTCCGGCGGTGCCGAGGGTCGCTCCGGCGGCGTTGATTGTTCCCCATGCGGGGTGGGGGTGCCGCCAGTGCCAGGTCGACAGGGCGTAGGTGACCCACCCGGCCGGGGTCGACCGAGCGGCGGCGGGCTTGGCGGTTGGGGTGGGGTTGGGGGTTGCCCCCGGCTGGTTGGCCGGGGGGGTCTGCGGGGCGTTGGTGGTGTTGGTCATCGGACGTTCCATTCCTGCTCGTTGTTGCGGGGGTTCTCCTGGCGGGCCAAATCGACTGAGTGGGCTTTGCGGAACATGGGGGCGATCGTTTCGGCGGCGGTGATCGTGGCGCGCTGCGCGTGGTACAGCGCGGCGAGCGCCTCGACGACGAGGGGGTTGACCGGTCGTTCGGTGCCGGTGCGGATCGCCATCGTTTTCAGCCCTTCGGCGATGTCGGCCATCGCGGCGGGCATCTGCGCCAGGTGCAGCCCGAATTCGTACATGTCATCGGGGGTGTACTGCGATGCCGCCGAGCGGAACTCGGCGGCGGCGGCTGGTAGCGGGAACTGACCCATTGCTGTTCCTCCCAGTGGTTGCGGTCCGGTAGGTCCCGGACCTTCGTTCTCTCCTTGCGCGCCGGCCGCAGACGCGGCGGCCTCGATCGCCTTGACGGCGTCCTTGACTCCGGCGAGGGCTTTACGGATCTGCCGGGCCTGCCGCACGGCGTCCTCAGCGCTTACCGCAGACGCAGCAGCAGGGCGGGGGGCGTGACGGCCGCGAGGCAGCGCAGCCACACCGGACAGACCAGAGCCGGGGGCCGGGGTCGGCGGGGTCCGCGCCCAGGGTGGTGGGCTTGCCGCCGGTACCCGTAGCCCGGATACCAGGCCGCGCCACCATGACTGGCCCGCCACCGACGGTGGCCGTTTCCCGCCCGAGTCGGGCTTGCCCCCACGGTTCCAGGGCCTACCGAGCGCGGGCAGTTTCGGCAGCCACGCCCGGCCCCGGGCCAGCGCCCCACGACGACGGCTGCTGTTGCTGTTGCGGGTACCGCTGTTACTGGTCGTCGGGTTCCGGCCGGAGCGTTTGCCCCACCACGACCTGCCCTTCGACCCGCCCGCGCCGGTATCACCGGCCTTGTTGGAACGCCGAAACGGCGACGAACGACCGAACAGGCCCCACCGGCGACCCTGCCCCGACTTTCCGGTCCCGTCGCGCCCGAATCCCGGCCTGCGGCGACGGCTGGACTTGCCGGCCCCACCGTGACCCGGATCCGCGCCCCGACGACGGCGGCCAGCTTTACCGGCCCCGTCCCGGCCGGAACCCACACCACCACCACCGTTGCGGCGGCTGGTGTTGCGACCGCGAGTCAGGCCCGGCGTGCCGCCGGTGGAGCGGCGAGACGCACGCGCCGTGCCTGCAACCCGCCGCCCTGCTTCCCGACGGCGGCGTTCATCCCTGCGGCGGGCTGCTGCGGCAGCGGCGGCGGCGAGGCCACCAGCGGCCAGCAGCATCACCCCGGCACCACCGGCCCCGGCCACCAGAGCGCCACCACCAACGGCGACCACATCAGCAGCCGAGGCCAACACCGCGCCGCCTGGGAACCCGGTCGGCGAATCCTCGCCATCCTCGGCCGGCGGATCGTCCTCCGGCGTTGGCGGGTCGGCAGTGTCTCCGGGTGCCTCAACGGCTGCCGCCTCGGCGTCGGCCGGATCGGTGGCGCTGTCGCCCGGTGGGTCGGTGTTGGCCGGCTCTACCTCGGTGGTTGCGGGCGGTTTGGTTGTGGTGGTCATCGCTGCACTACCCGGATCAGTGCCTGCGTGATGCCGGCCCCGGCAGCAGCGATCAGTGCGACCAGGGCGATCCAGGCGGTCAGCTCGGCGTTACGGGCTAGGCCGTAGCCGAACCCGAACACCGCCACCGGGACGATGACGGTTGCGGCGGCAACGGCACCGCTGCGAGACGGGGTGTTGTTGGTGGTGGTGTGCATGTCAACCTCCGGGGGTCAGGGTGGCGAGGGCGGCGGTAGCGGCGGTGCCGGCCAGCGCGGTTAGCAGCAGGTCGACCGCGAGGCGGATCCGCCGGTACTTGCGCAGCGCTAGGCGTGCCAGCCACACCAGGTACCGGGCTTCCTGCTCAGCGGTGGTCCGAGCCGGGTCGGCGACCTCGGCGAGTAGCTGGTGTGGGGTGGAAACGGCGTAGTGCATCAGCCCATGACCACCGGCTAGACACGGCCGGACCGTCACCGCCAACAGTGCGGTAGCCACACCGGCCAGGAAGACCGTGGCCACCCCGACCGCCATCGCCACTGGCGGCAGGTCAGCCCTGGCCAGCGCGGTAGCGCCGAGCGTGGCCGCAGCTCCCGCGATCGCCATCGACGTGGCGGCCTTGCCGTCCACACGCGTCAACTCACCGCGCGTGAACTCGGCGCGGGCAAAAAACCAGGCCGGATCGACCGGGTCGCCGACCGGCGTCGGCTCGGAAACTGGCACCATCACAGATGCCCTCCTCACATGAGGCTTGGGTGTTTGGGACCGGCGGCACAGCACGGGTTTCTGAGGCCATGTGGGCTGTGCCGCCGGGCGGGGCTAGGCGGTGGCGAGTTCGGGTCGCCAGCCGTTGACGAAGCCGGCGACGCGGTAGGCGCGGGCCTTGTCGCCCCGGCCGGACATCACTCGCCGGTGGATCGCGTGACCGGTCGGGTCCGGCTCCAAGACCCCGGTCGTGATGGCGTTCCGGACGTCGGTCAGAAGCGTCCGGTCGTTGGCGGAAAGCTCCACCGCTGCGGTCGGGTCGGCGGCGAGTTTGGGCAGGTTGATGGCATCCGGACGGGCATCCGACAGGGCCTCGATCGCGCGGGCGAAGTGGGCCTGAATCAGGGGTAGGGCCACGGCCGCGCCGAACGCCAACGCCGGAATCGCCATGTGCAGCGCCACCTGGAACAGGTGCTCGGTCAGGCTGTCGTAGCGGTGGCTGATCGTCGGCATGATGTTCATGCCCGCGATCGCGGCCAGCAGCACCCGCTCGATACGCACTAGCGCCGTGTCGTGCATCTGGTGGCCGACAGCGGCCAGGGAACCCCGGGCGATCAGCACACCAACTAGCAGCACGCTAAACGCCGGGTCGACAAGCCACGCCACCACCCACATCGGGGACCACTGCTCGGAGCCGATCGCCGCGAACCGCTGAACGTTGACCATCGTGAAGCCCATGCTGAACAGCAACGCCATCCAGGCCATCGCGGTCCACCGGGCACGCTGACGCATCAACCGAACCGCCCGCACATCCGGATCGGTCAGCAGCCGCCGTAGCTGGCGGGCCTCAGCCGCCCGCGCTTGCCACCGCTGCACCCGAGCCGTGTCACCCGCCAACCGCGCGTGCCGCGCCGCACGCTCACCCTCGACACGCTGCCGACGGCGACGCTCGGCCCGACCCACCTTCACCAGGGGCGGCGCCACCCGCGCGGCGGCATCCTTACCGGTCGGAGCAGGCGCGGGCGAGGAAGGCTGTACCGGCTCCGGGTTCACCATGGACTCGGCGAACCGGTCGTCGGACGCATCGGTTGGCCCCTCGCCCCCGATGATCGAGGTGGGCACCAACAATCCGGCCCGATGGGTATAGGCGCGGCTATCGAGCGTGGGGGCGGTCATCCGGCCACCACCAGGGCGGCAAGCCCGTCAACGGTCTGCGCATCAAGGTCACCGCTGTCGGTGAACTCCCTGGCAGAGGCGTAGAACTCCCAGCCGCGCCAGGTTGGGTAGGCGTTCATCGACCGGTACGGGCGACCGTCGTCGGTGGTGCCCTCGTGCTCTCCGATCAGCATGTCCGGGTCGTTAAGTCCGGCCAGGTGCAGCCACGACTTAAGTTCGGCAATGCTGTCGAAGGCGACCGACAGCGACACGTCGGGAGTATGCACGCGGATGAAGGCGGGGTCGGCCAGCAACAGCAGTTCGGCCATCACAGCACGTCGACTCTTACGGTCACTCACAAGACCTCCAACAGGTCAGAAAAGGGGTCGTCTGCCGGCATCAGGAAACTAAGTCCACTCAGCCGGCGAACAGTTCGGCCAGCAGGCCACGGTGAGCCGGGAACAGCCGCTCGCCGTGGTAGCCCAGGTGGCGGCAGAGGCAGTCGAAGTCGACAGCGGGCAACCACTCGGCGCGGCGGGCGTCGTCGCGGCCGATCACATCGGGCAGGACGGTCCAGCCGCGGCCGAGGTCGACGCGGACCGGGACCGTAACCATCCACGCCTCATCCGAGGCGCGCGGGTCGGGCACGTAGCGGGCCGGCAGCGTCTTGACCCACGGGTCGATGGGGTCGGCGATCAGACCTGTTTCCTCGGCCAGCTCCCGGAACGCCGCGTGCGTCGGGTCCTCACCGGGGTCGACGTGCCCGCCGGGCAGCGCCCACCCGTGTCCGTCGCCGCGCTCGATCAGCAGCAGCCACCGCCACCCGTCGGGGTCCGAGGCGGTAACGATTGCGTCGGCGGCCAGGGCCTCGCCCCAGTGGCCGAGTTCGTTGCGGCCGAACCTCACTCCGGTCGGCGCGGCCGGGTTGACCGGCCGCCCGTTGACCAGCGGGAACGGAATCGCGGCGGCGGCCCGCCGGGCGGTCCAGTCGATGCGGGTCGGGTCCATCTCCGGGTCGGCCCACGACGCTCCGGCAGCGATGCCGGCCAGAACAGATGGGTCGGTGTAGGTACGGGCGTTCATGCAGCAGCCTCCATAGGGTTCGTGCAGTCAAGGCACTCGCCGAGCGAGAGCGGGATGTAGTAGGGCCGGACCTGGCCGCAGACGCGGCAGGTGCGGCGGGCGGTCAACGCCTTGCCGATGGCGACACGTTGGGCGGGGGTAGCGGTGCGCTTCGGCCGAGCCAGATCCAGCCGGTACAGGTGGGCGACGCGGGTACCGCCGACCCCGCGCCAGAGGATCTGCGCCGCGACCGGTTGACCACCAGGTCGTAGGCCGGCGGCGCGAAGTTGACGACGGGTCGCGTAGCCAGACGGGGCACCACGCCACCACCAGGTCGGTATGCCGTACCGGGTCCCTTCGGGGTCCCAGTAGGCGGCACGGGTGCGAGACATCACGCCGCCCGGCGAGGGACGACAGTGTCGCGCGTCGGTAGGTCAGCAGCGGCGCGGGTTACCCGAGCCTCGGCCCGCCGCAAGCGGCGCCAATCGAACTCGGTCGGACTGCCGCGATCCTCGGCGTAGAGCAGCGTGATCTCAGCGTCCAGCAGGTCCAGCTCGGCCGCGATCAACGGCCACTCACGTTCAATAGCCGCCAGGTCGGCAGCAGTCGGCTCGGTGGCTACGGGGACAAGGTGCTTCCTCACGGGATACCTCCGGGGAGTCGATGAAGTCGGGGGAAAGCCCGGGTTGCGACCAGACCGGCCGCGCCCGGGACGAACAGAAAAAGAGGCAGAAGTCCATGCCGCGCGCCGGATCCGGCCCGCTCGCCCCGCTCGCTCGGGATCTACCGAGGTCGGCCACCGTGTGGCTCAAGGCGGGGTTCCGAAGGCCAGTGAATGCCACCGGATGCCGCAGACGGATCTACGCGGCGCTTCTGCTGTGAAGTTTTCAATGAACGACCACACGACCGGCCCGTGGGCGCGCAGCGCAGGCGCTACCTTCCCCGGCTTCCGCTCGGCTTGTCGTTCCTGGCTAGCCAGGTCAACGCGATGAACGTAAGCCGGCTTGGCTAGTCAGGTCAAGAGGGCGCGGCAAACTTTCCCAACTTGGCTAGTCAGCGCTACCGTGGGTGGGTGAGCGAGAACCTTGACTTCCTCGGCGAGCTGGACCCCGACGACCCCAAACAGGCCTCGCAGCAGATCGCGAACAAGCTGCGGGCGGCCATCCTCACGCGTCGACTCGCACCCGGTGACAAGCTGCCCTCGCAGCCCGATCTAGCCACCCGCTACGGCGTGGCGCGGGAGACGGTCAAGCGAGCCTTGGACCTGCTCCGGGCAGAGCGGCTGATCGTGTCTCGACAGGGCAGCGGGGCGTTTGTTCGCGCGCAGACACAGCGGGCTGTCGAGCTGCGGCCACACATCGAAGCCGCATTCGAGAGGCCGCACGTCACCATCGACTTTGCCGGGTTCTCCGGCGAGACGCTGCGGGACGCGCTCGCCGAGGCGCTCGACAAGGTGCGGGTTGGAAGGCTCGCGCCGGAGACGATCGCGGTGCGGGTGCTGATCTCTGACATGACGGTGCCCATGGCGTTGCCCGCTCGGGCTGAAACTCAGGCGGACGATCCGGTGGTGCGAGAGCGAGCCGAGCGCATCACGCGCCGGGCGGCTGAAGGGATCATCGACCAGGTAACCGAGCTGGGCGACCTAGGTCTGATTCGGTCAACCACGGTAGAGGTGCGGATGCACCGAGCGTCGCCCCTGTTCAAGCTCTACATCCTGAACGGGGAAGAGGTCTTCTACGGCTTCTACCCGGTCGTTGAGCGCACCGTCTCGATCAAGGGTGAACCCATGGCGATCTACGACCTTATGGGCAAGGACGTACCGCTGTTCCACTACGCGGTGACCGATGACGACACGTCTCACGGCACGCAGTTCGTGGAAGGCGCTCGCCAGTGGTTCGACTCGGTGTGGTCGACCATCGCCTACCGGTACGACACATGAGCGCCGACCTCGGTCGACTGCTTGGCGAAGTCGGCGCGGTGCTACTCGACTTCGACGGACCGGTGTGCAGCATCTTCGCTGGATATCCCGCGCCGCAGGTCGCAGCCGAGTTGGTCAACGTGCTGCGGCGGCGCGGGGTTGATGTGCCTCCGGATCTCGCCAGCGAGCCGGACCCGCTCGAAGTGCTACGCCGCACGGGCGCGGCCGGCGACCACGGTGTCACGCGGACGGTAGAGGACGTGCTCTGCGAGGCCGAGCGCCGAGCCGTCGAGACTGCGGCGCCGACGCCGTACGGCCGGGAGGTCATCGTGGCGGCTCGACAGGCCGGGATGCCGGTGGCGGCCGTGAGTAACAACTCGGCCGGCGCGGTGACGGCCTACCTCACGGCGCATCGGCTCGCCGAGCACGTCTCGCCGGTGGTCGGCCGGGCGTACGCCGAGCCGGGCCGCATGAAGCCCAACCCGGAACCGATCCTGCAAGCCGTGCGCTCCCTCGGCGAGCTAGCGGCCCGATGCGTGCTGATCGGTGACTCGCTCTCCGACATCGAGGGAGCGCGGGCCGCTGGGGTCGCGGTGATCGGCTACGCGAATCGGCCGACGAAGGTCGGCGACTTCCGGCTCGCCAGGGCGGACGCAGTGGTCACCAGCATGGGCGAGATCGCCGCGGCGCTGATCGACCGGGGGAGCAACAGCGCGAGTTGACTCTCTTCGATGTCCGTGGATGGGTTTCAACTCGCTGGCACCGCTTGAGGGTCCGACGCTCTGTCTCCGGTGTCCCCCGTGTCCCCGCTGTCCCCCAAGGGGGCTGAGCTGCGACAACAAGGGGGACAGCGAAGGCCAGACGTTGACTCAGCGGCATGAAGGGCAGCAACGTTCCTCCAGCTAGAAGGCTTGTAGAAGAGGGTTCTGAAAGTCGGCGTCGATAGCACGCCGGTGGTCGGGACCCGAGTCCCCGGTGTCCCCCCTGTCCCCGGTGTCCCCCGAGGGGGATTAAGCTGCGAAAACAAGGGGGACAGCACCCGTGACAGGTGTCCGTGTCCCCCACGACCGATGCGAGCGGGACGGCTCGAAGACACACCCCCTGTTGCAGCTCGGAACTGTGTGGGTTCCATGCCGTGCCATTGGCGTGCCATTAGGCCGGGCCGTCTGGGGGCACTCCAGGCCACTCACCGCAGAGTTCAGCTCGGCCGGATAGCGGTGATCAGGGTTCCTTGTACGGTTCCCAAGCTGACAGTGCGGGTTCGATTCCCGTCACCCGCTCCATGCACGGAAGCCCTGGTCAGGACAGATGTCCCGCCAGGGCTTCCGTCGTTCTTGGCCATGCTGAAACAAGGATGGGCCATTAGTGGGCCCTTAGCTCGCGGCGGCGGCCGGTCCGTTGCCCTTGGCGGCCCGCTTCGGCTTGCGTTTACTCGGCTTGCGCTGGGCTGCCTTGACGGCCTGGTCGATCGCGTCGGCGATGCCCTGGTCGGCCTCCCTGTTGGCGTGCTGGTAGATCAGCGCGGCGCGGGGGCTGTCGTGACCCATCCGCGCCATGATGTCGCGCAGGCTCGCGCCTGGTGCCCGCGACGCGAGGGTGTTGCCGGTGTGCCGCAGGTCGTGAAAGTGCAGTCCAGGAACACCCACGGCAGCGACCGCCTCGGGCCACTTGACCAGCTTGTTGAAATTGCCGCGCCAGAGGTTCCGGCCGCTCTCGCCAGTGAACACGAACGCCTCGGGTGCCTCACCAACGTGATCACTTCGGTGGGCCGAGAATCAGGCCGGTACCCCCGGTACGGCGTGCTGTTCGCCTTCACGGACGACTCTCTGGTCACTCGATATTCCGACCACCGCAGCCGTGCCACTTCTTTCAGCGCATCCGCTCATGCCGCGAGGTCATCGTCATCGAGGGTGACGTCGGCTCGCCGCTGGCGCCCGGAGGTGCGCTCGATGAGAGTACGCAAGGAGGGCGGAGATTCTCCATTCCGGATCGTCATTGCGAGACGTTGGAGACCGATGGCGGTAGCGTCGTCCGCGTCGGTGACTCCTGATCGCTCACGCGACCGCGGTAGTCGGCTTCTTCGATGATCGCCGACGAGTTGGACGTTGAGATCGGCAAGCTCCTTTGCGGGGACTTGGTGCCCCAGGGTCGGCGAGTACGTGAACCACGTCAACGACCACCGCCTGGATCAAGACCGGCAGCAGCGGCCGCGGAACCACGACCCCGGCCGTCGTGATCATGATGGATGCCCCGGTACGACGCCGGAAACGTCTCGGCGGCGTGATCCACGAGTACCACCGGGTAGCCTGACAAGACTTTAAAATGCCAGCTCACCGGCCGTGCGCAGAGTTCGGCACGGTACACCTTTCCAACCCTGACCTGTCACCACATGGCCGGACGACCGAGGTCGTGGGCTGGCTGGTACCCGCCGAGAACCGTCAAGCCATCCGACTCGGTGTAGCCGCGTCCCCAGCCCTCGAGGAATGCTTCGACGACGCACGGCCCGACTCCCATCTCCAAGACGTCGCCGCCCTGCCGACGGGCTCGATAGGGCCCTGCGACGAGGTCGCCGGCTTTGGCCTCGTAATCCGGCGCGAGCTGAGCTCGGACGGTCAGCCAGCGGCCGGATCCGTCTCCTACGACGAGTGAACCGCTTGTGAAGACACCATGCTCTGACCGGCCGAGCGTGACCGAGCATGCGAGCAGCCGTCCGCCGGACGGCAGCGTCTGTAGGCGGAACGGCACGACGCAGCGCTGAGCGCCGTCGAACCGGACGCGACCCGCCGCGGCTGTCGCCTCGTCACGACCGGCAGCATAGATGTCGAGCTGGGCCCAGAGCCCGTCAGCTGGTTGCCACCGAACGAACCACAGCTGCCGGTCACCGGCCGCATCAAACCAGGCGACCCCGGGGTGGCCTTCGACGCGCACGTCACTGTGTTGCCGCGGCCGTCCCTCCGACCCCAGCGTTTGCTGCTGCTCGTCCAGCATCTCGGTGCTGCGGGCCAGCATGAGCCGGGCCTGACCATTCGGGCCCCGCAGCTCGACACTCTCGACGCCGCGTCCCGCGGTCCACGTGGCGGACACGGCGCCGTGAACCAGGGCGTCGGTCACGAAATGCATCACACCGGGGTCGGTACCGACCAGGTCGGGACGCGCAACAGCGCCGGGCTGACCGGGTGCGTCCGGCAGGACCAGAGCTATCGGAGTCACCGGCGCAGCAACCGGCGTCCTACCGAGCGGGGCCACCATGACCACGACGGCGAGCGCGGCGCACGCTGCTGCCGCTCCTGCGGCGACCAGCCCCCGGCGGCGTAGTCGTAGCCGGCGACCGCGGTGGCGGGCGTGTCTCACGATCGGCGTCGGGTCGACGTCGCCGCCCGCTTGGTGCTGAAGCATCGTGGCAAGCCGCTGATCGAGATCGCCGGACATCAAATCCCTCCCGTCCGTGCGGGCGTAGGTGCCTCCTGGTGTTTCCGTAGCGCCTGCAGGGCGCGCCTCGCATGCGTGCGAACTGTGCCGGTCGAACAACCCACGATCTCGGCGATCGCCGTATCGTCAAGATCTTCGTAGTAGCGCAGAACGATCACGGTGCGCTGCCGTGTCGGCAGCGCACGGACGAGTCGCCACAAGGTGTCGCGTTCGACGACCCCGGCCGCCTCGTCCACCCCGCCCACGCGGTCGCTCACCGCAGGGGTGCAGATCTCTCGCCGGCTGCCTCGGCGCCACCACGAGCGATTCGCGTTGACCAGCATCCGGCGGACATAAGCCTCGGGTTGATCGATCCGAGAGATGCGTCCCCAGCGTGCGTACGCCTTCGCCAGCACGTCCTGGACCAGGTCCTCGGCACGATGCTCGTCACCTGTCAGCAGCCGGGCGAGCCGCACCAGCGCTGCGGTGCGCGCGAACGCGTACTCCTCGAACGTCACGTCCTATTAACGTTGAAGATCGGCTGGTTCGTAGACACCCAATCGAGATAGGTCCAAAGTTTTCCGGCCGCAGCCTATGGCTGGCGTCGACCCGGCCGATCATCACCGCAGGTGTACCGCCAGCCCCGTCCCCGTTCACGAGACCCCGAGGGACAACGCGTAAATCTGCCCGAGCGGCAGGTGGCGGAGGGGAGGCCGGGTCGCGACCCTGTCATCGACAGTTTTCGACGACAGGGCTGTTCTTGCTGGGTGATGTAGGCCGGTTGCGGGTCGAGGGGCGAGCCGGTCAGCCCAACGACGCTCGGCTAGACAGCGACGGATCCTCGGTCAGAAGCGATGTCAGATGCCGCCGGTTCAGTGTCAGGCCCGACGCATGAGGTGCTGGGCGAGGGCCGTCCCCAGTTTGCCGAACGGCGGCTGTATCAGGCGTAGGCTATCCGGCTTGAGTGGCTTCTCGAGGACCGGTTTGAGATGGCTGAACGTTCGCCAGGAGTAGCTGCCGTGGTAGGCGCCCATGCCGCTCGCCCCTACTCCCCCGAAGGGCAGCCCGGTCGCGGCGGCGTGGATGAGCGCGGCGTTGTAGACCACGGCACCAGAGGAGGTTTCCTCCTCGAACAGCCGTCGGATGCCAGGGGCGGACGAGAACACGTACAGGGCGAGCGGCTTGTCCCAGCCATTGATGACCTGGACGGCCTGCTCGGCGCTGGCCACGGGAAGGATTGGCAGGATCGGGCCGAAGATCTCCTCCTGTAGGACGGGGTGCGCGGCGTCCGGGCCGACTGCGGGACGGTCGGTGGCCGGGAGGGTCACCACCGTGGGCGAGAAGTAGCGCTCAGTGCGGTCGTATGTCCCGCCGACAGCCGGGTCGACGCCGGTCAGGTAGCCGACGAGGCGGTCGAACTGGCGGTCGTTCACGATGCGGCCGTACGTGCAGCTCGCGCGAGGATCGCGCCCCCACATGTCCGCAATCGCCGTGCCGAGCGCGTCCACGAGGGCCGGTACCTGATCCGGGGTGGTCATTATGTAGTCCGGAGCGATGCAGGTCTGCCCGGCGTTGGTGAATTTCGCCCAGGCCAACCGTCGGGCGGCCACTGCGATGTCGGCGCTGTCGTCGAACCAGGCGGGCGACTTGCCACCCAGTTCCAACGTGACCGGGGTGAGCTGCTCGGCGGCGGCGCGCATCACGATCCGGCCGACCGTTCCGCTGCCAGTGAAGACGATGTGGTCGAACCGCTGGGCCAGTAGTTCGGTGGTCTCGGGCACGCCACCCTCAACCGTCTGGACGGCACCGTCGGGAAAGTAGCTCGGCACCAGCCGAGCGATCAGTGACGAGGTGGCGGGGGCGAGTTCACTCGGTTTGACTACAGCCGTGTTGCCAGCGGCCAGGGCCCCGACCAGCGGGCTGAGCAGTAGCAGCACCGGGTAGTTCCAGGGGGCGATGACCAGCACGACGCCGAGCGGCTCGGGCACCAGCCGCGCCCGTGCGGGCATCAGCACCAGCGGGACCGGTACCCGGGTTGGTCGTGCCCACTGCCGCAGGTGTCGTAACGCATGGTTGATCTCGGCGAGGACGATGCTGATCTCGGTCAACTGCGCCTCCGCCCGGTTTTTGCGCAGGTCTTTCCAGAGCGCGGCCTCGAAGGCGGACTCGTTCTCGGTGAGCATGGCGCCCAGCGCCCGCAGCTGACGACGGCGGGCGGACAACGAGCGGGTGAGGCCGCGCTCGAAGCTGCCCCGGGCAGCGGCCACGGCATCGGGAATCCCACTACTCTGGGTGAGAGTCATGCCCACAGCCTAGGAAACTGAAGGCACTCTCAGGTTACGAATGGAAGTTAGACCGTCGCTGGAGGGGGTAGAAGCGCAGGTACCGTCGCAATTAGGTAGGGGTGTGGCGACGATCCTCAGTGCGACAGCGGACCGAGTGAGGGGGTGCTTTTGGCGTTCGGTCTAGATCTTGTCCACAGCTGTCACTACCGCCGTCACTTCCGCCGACTCCTTCGTTTCGCCGAACTGAAACTTTTCGATCGAGTATGTGCCGTCACCTGACAACTCGAACGTGCCGAGCTGCGTGTCGGCTAGCCCCTTGAACTCGTAGCTGACCTCGTATGTGGCCGAAGGATCCAGACTCGGCCCTGTGTAGGACACGTGCGAGATCCGGAATTCGACGTTGCAGCCGGTCGCTCCGAAGCACTGCTTGTCCAACAGTTTCACTGTCAGCTCGAAGTCGGCTGGCTTCGGCGTATCGACGCTGGGAGCAGAAGCCGCAGTCGTCGCCGGTGCGGCGGGAGGCGACGCCGTGGACGGCGTCGCCTCGCTTTCGTTGCTGGCGTTGGTCGCGGCGCAACCGCCGAGGGCGAGCATGGCCACAAGAGCAACGCCACCGAGGATGGATGGCAGCGGGCGCTTCGTTTCTGATGTGATAGGCCGATCGAGCGGGGGCGCCGCTGGTCGCGGACCCGGCGAGGTTGACGGTTTGATCATGAGTCGCACCTTAACCATCGCGGTCAACACACGACCGTCCAACGTGTCTCGTCGTGATTCGCTTGAGCCTTATGTAGCACGTCGTGGATCACCAGCAGTTGCAGCAGTTCCTGACCTCGTCGACCTGGGACATCGCCGGTGTGCGGCAGTGACTGGCCACAACAGCGGTCGACGTGGTGGCACCGTAGGTGTGTGGTGGACGACACAGGGTTCTCGTGGGTGTCGATACCGCTGTGGGAGGACGAGGACCCGGTCGTATCCGCCGTGAGGACTCCGCCGGTGTTCAGGAGTGCATCGCAGCGTTCCCATAAGGCGCGGTCTGGGTGCATCCGCCCGAGTGCCCGCCACGCCTTGCTCACATGGTGAGGATCCACAACTGCTACCTCCCTCGGGGTGTGTGACTTTCTATCGACTGAGTTCGACGTAAGGTGCTACCAACCGCGCCTCACCGCCGATGAGGTGACTGGACCTCCCGCCAATCGTGCAGGAGGTCGTTAATGCGACATTCCGTGCAGATTGTGGTAGCACGGTGGGGCGAATCGGTTCCGATCGCAGCACTTACCCGTTGGGGCGTCCATACGGTGAGCGGAGGTCCCAGCTTTGCAGGAGGGTGCTAGGCGATGCCACTGACGCGACGGAGCCTCACCCAGTTCATGGCTGCCGGGATCGGGGGTGGATTGCTCACCGCTGGACCAGGAGTCCGAGCCGGCCACGACCTCGGTGACCGTCACCCGGACCGCAACGGAGCCGGGTTCCGGGGACCTCGGATGTACCGCGGCTGGATTCTGTATGTGGTCGACACACCACCCTCGGGAGCTGATGATACCGAGGCCGACCAACAACGGTGGCTGCGCCAATACCGCGACGGGGTTCTTGTCGTGTCGACCGACGGGCACATAGCCGATGTCGGCAACTACCATGAGGTGGCTCCTCGTTACCCGGACATACCCTGCCGAGACTATCGAGGCATGCTGATCATGCCAGGCTTCATTGATTCTCACGTGCACTACGTACAGACCCAGATCATCGCGTCGTATGGCCGGACGCTGCTCGAGTGGCTGAACGAATTCGCCTTTCCGGTCGAGGAGCAGTTCTCCGCTCCGCAGGCCGCCGCGGCAGTAGCCGACATCTTCCTGAGATACCTCTTTCAGAACGGCACCACCACGTCGGTCACCTTCGCCGCAACCTACCCGGTATCGGCAAGCGCTTTATTTGAGGCGGCGTCCGCATACGACATGCGCATTATCACCGGCAAGACGTGGATGGACCGCAACGCTCCGCCACAGCTGCTGGACACGCCGGAGTCGGCCTACCGCGACAGCCGAGAACTGATCAGAAGATGGCACGGCAAGGGACGTAACCTTTATGCCATCACCCCACGCTTCGCCATTACCAGCACCTTCGAGCAACTCCGTCTGGCCGGCATCCTTCACGCTGAGTATCCCAGTACCTACATCCACACCCATTTGTCGGAGACGAGAGCCGAGCTGGCCCTGGTCCGTGAGCTGTTCCCCGGGTTCCGGGACTACCTCGCCGTGTATGAGGCGGCCGGCCTGGTGACCGAGCGATCCGTGCTTGCGCACGGTGTCTACCTGTCCGGCTCCGAACTGTCTCGCGTCAGCGCCGCCCGTTCGACCATCGCGCACTGTCCGACCTCGAACCTGTTCCTGGCCAGTGGTCTGTACGACCTGCAGCGGGCGAACCGCCGCGGTGTGCAGACGTCTATAGGCACCGACGTCGGCGGGGGAACGTCATTCTCCTTGCTACGGACGCTCGATGAGACGTACAAGTCGCAGCATTTGCAAGGGTATCCCGTGAATGCCTTCGAAATGCTCTACCTGTGCACTCTCGGGGCAGCCCGGCACCTACACCTGGCGGGAAAGGTCGGCAGCTTGGATATAGGGCACGAAGCGGACTTCGTTGTGATCGACTATCTGGCGCAGGGTATTCAGCGCACCCGAATGGAGTATCTGCGCAGTACCGGCGGCTGGACCACCGAGTCGATGCTGTTCGGCCTGGAGATAACCGGCGATGACCGGAACGTCGCTGCAACCTATGTCATGGGTCGTCCCGTGTACGCCTCGAGGCTCCACCGAGGGAGTCACGTCCTGCCTCCGAGCAGGGCGAGTGGGGTGTTGCCCGAAGGCCTCGTGGACACCTGAGCCTCGATGGTTCGCGCCTAACACTGGCCTTTGGCCCTGTGGAACAGATCGCGGTTGACCGATGCAGCGTAGTTCCGGGCACGGTGGCGGGCCGTTTGTCGTGGCGACGGGGTGGCCTCCTGGGTCCAGTGGGTTGTTGTGGCGGCGGCTGTGGTGGTCAGCCGGGGCGGGCGTGTCCGTGATCCGGTAGATCGCGATGGTGATCCTTTCGGCCCACGGCCAGGTGGGTGGAATGCGTACAGCCGCACCTCAACGCCGATGAGGTGATGGCCCCTCCCGACAACCGTGCACGAAGTCCGGAGCAGCTGCTCGACGTCATCGACGGCCGGACCATGACCACCCGATCAGACCCGAAGCTCACACCCAGCCGAGGCGCGAGCGATCAGGGTGTGCCCGTGTCGGGATTTGGTGGGAACCGTCTGGGCCGGCCACCCTTTCGTGGGACGCGTGGTGATGCGGCGGCAATGCTGTATGGGTCAGCGGCGCTGGACCGGGGCTCATTCTCGGCCGACGGCATCCAGCACCTCCTTCAGCACGTCGGCGCACGGCAGTAGCGGATCCGGCGCCTGGCTGGTGTCCCCGGCCGACCGCTGCCAGAAGCCGACGTCGAGCCAGGTGCCGTTCTTGAAGCCGACGCCCGCGAGTGTGCCGACGTGGCGGAACCCGAATGACTCGTGGAAGCCCGCGCTGGGGTCGTTGGGCAACCCGATCACCGCGATCTGGCTACGGAACCCCTGTGCGTCCAGCACCGCGAGCAGACTGCGGTACAGCGCGTGACCAACCCGGCGGCCCCGCATGTCCGTGGAGACGTACCCGGTGACCTCAGCGCACCAGTCGTACGCGTTACGCGCCTTCCACGGTCCGGCGTATGCCACCCCGACGACCCGGTCGTCATCCGTGGCGACCAGCCATGGGTAGCGCTCGCGGTACCGGGTCCAGTCGGCGGTCCAGTCTTGCAGGGTTCGCGCCTCCGTGTGGAGGTTCAACGTCGTGGTGGCGATGTAGTGGTTCACGATGTCGGTCACGGCAGGCCAGTCGGCGGCGGTGGCCTCGCGGACCGTCACGGGTGCACTCACTGTTGCTCCTTTGTCGGCTCGCCGACAGCCGCTCGATCTCCTCGGTGTGGAAGGCGGCAGTCGGGCAGCGAGCCAGCACCCGACACCGGCACGGTACTAGGGTCGGGACGCCAGCTCCGGTTCTTCGGACGGGCCGGACAGCATAGACCAATGCGTGGACGAAAGCAGTAACGACGGCTGCCGGTTACCAGCGGCCCACGTGACTGCTCCCACCACAGCAGATGATCTGGTGGACGGGCCGTGTCGACTCGATGACCACCCCTGACCGCCGCCGCGGCCACGACTCGCCGGATTCGGCTCGGCACCCTGGTCGCGTCGCCGAACTTCCGGCACCCGGCTGCTGTTGCCCGCCAGGTCGGGGTGGACCGGTTCACCGGATTTGTCGAGCTGCTCGACCTGGTGTTGCGGGTCGGCTACGACTGGATGTTCGCCCTGGTCAAGAGGGTGCTGAGGATCGGCTCGGCATGTGTCCACAGCACCGCTCCGCCGATCGCGGGTACGAGGTGATGCTGTGCGCCGGGTATCCGGGTGGCGAGCAGCGATCCGTTGTCTGGCGAATGGCTCTGGTCCAATTCGCCGTACCAGACGTCGACTGGCACGAAGATCTTATTGAGGTCGATGGACCAGGGGCTCATTGCCAGCACCGTGTCCCGCGCGTACCCAGCTGCCCCCTGCGCGAACGCCTCGTTCAGGGCACGACGATAGGCGTCCGCGAACCCGGGCTCGCGGTATACCTCGAGGTCGCACTCTGGGCTGCCGCCCAGTACGAAGTCGAGCAGTGAGTCGGCGCTGTATCCGGCGAAGAAGCGCTCTGCCTCTGCCGCGTCACGTACCGTCCAGTCGACGAGCTTGCGTAGCTCGGCTGGCAGTACGGAGGCGAACTCCGGCGCGGCCACCTCGTCTGCCCCGGAAACGATGGCGAGGGCAGCGGTGACATCTTCCTCCGCGCAGGCCAGCGCGAACGGTGCGCCCTGCGAGTTTCCGACCATCGCGGGCCGACCCAATCCGCGTATCGTGGTGAACTGCCGGATGTCGGCGACGAAGTCGGCGAACGTTCGACCGGGCAGCGGCGTCGATGCGCCGAGCCCCGGACGTTCCACAGAAACGAGGCGCACGCCGAGGCGGTCGATAACGTCGGCGCCGAACCCGAGCCAGCGGCTGGTGGCGGCACCAGGGGAGAACAGTACGGGTGTCCCCTCCGGCGGTCCCCATTCTGCCCAACCCAGCAACCGCCCGTCAGACAACTGGACTTCACCGGTGCGGTCAGGAGCCGTGACGTACATGAAGTAATTAAATCAAGGGGGATCGGCCTTCCTTCCGACGGCCCGTGTCCCACCCCGCATGTGATCCCTGAGCCGCTGCCACCGGTGCTCTCACGTTGTTTGTCAGCCCGGCGGGCACTTACTGCAAGAAGCTGGGCGACTACCTGCACCAGGGCGACGGTAGCGCTGGGCGGCTACGGTTCAAGTAATCTTCTTCGATCGATGTTCGCCTACGGGGCCGGTAGTGGACGGCCACCATCCGGGCCGCGAGATGTGTCGGAACAACGAAGACCGGAACAACGAAGACCGGACCTACGTCACTGAGTAGCTGCCCGAATCGCCGCGCGCGGCATTGAGGGGCGTTGACCACGGTCACCCCGCTAGCTGGTGGACCGCGGGACTATTGATGCGGGGCTCGGATGTTTGTCGGATCCGCCTCGGGCGCGTGCACGGGACGTGGACGATGATGCTGCACCCGGATTTCGAGGTGTCTGATCCGGATGCGGCGGCGGCCCACGCGGTGGGGTTGGGTGCGACGGTCGCCGGCTACCGACCACAGCAGCGGACGCGTGCTGGTCGATCGCGCCGGGCTCCTCTCTGCCTCTACTGAGCGGCTGACCGACCGCGTGCCCCCGGGCGGACCGCCGCGGTCTGCCCGGGCTGTGCCCCGAGTAGCCTTCGGCCATGGGCCAGGTCGTGAAACTGCGGGACATGCGTCAGGACGAGTACGACGTCTACTCGGATCAGCAGCTCCGCGAGTATGTGGAGGCACAGACCGGATTGGTCTCGACCGAAGCAGCCCGGAGGAAGGCGCTCCGGGACCGGGAGCAGTTCCTGCCCCACGGGCTGGCCACCGAGCGCCACCGTTTGTTGGTGGCGGAGAACAGCGGCGGTGAGGTCGTCGGAGCCGTCTGGCTCGGCTTGGACGATCCACGCAGCAAGTCGGCCGAGATGGCCTGGATCTTCGACATCAGAGTTGATCCCGCCCACCGACGGTTGGGCTACGGCGCTGCCATTCTGTCGGCGGTCGAGGAGCTGGCCCGGGAGGCGGGGGCGCTGCGCCTGGGGCTCAACGTCTTCGGCCACAACGCACCGGCGATCGCGCTGTACGAACGCAGTGGGTACGAGATGACCACTCAGCAGATGGCGAAGCCCCTGCGCTGACGGGCGGCGGCGTACCGCCGCCCTCTCCCACCGGTCTCCCGCTGCCGCGCGAGGAAGGGGATAGGCTGGTGATCATGCGGATCGGCATTGTGATCCTTCCGGACCAGCGCTGGGCGGAGTCGGAGCGGCGTTGGCGGCAGGTGGACGAGTGGGGCTTCGACCACGCCTGGACCTATGACCACCTGGGCTGGCGGGACCTGGTGGACGGGCCGTGGTTCGACTCGATGACCACCCTGACCGCCGCCGCGGCCACGACCCGCCGGATTCGGCTCGGCACCCTGGTCGCGTCGCCGAACTTCCGGCACCCGGCTGCTTTTGCCCGCCAGGTCACCGCCCTCGATGACGTGTCCGGCGGTCGGGCCCTGCTCGGTCTGGGTGCGGGCGGCATCGGCTTCGACGCCGCGGTGCTCGGCGGCGAGACCCTTCCGCCGCGGCAGCGGGTGGACCGGTTCACCGAATTCGTCGAGCTGCTCGACCTGGTGTTGCGGGAGGACGGAACGACGTGGCGGGGTGACTGGTTCACCGCGGTTGACGCTCGGAACAACCCGGGCTGCGTCCAGACGCCGCGGGTGCCGTTCGTCGTCGCCGCGAACGGGCCTCGTTCGATGCGGCTCGCGATCCGGTACGGCCAGGGCTGGGTCACCACCGGCCCCACCACCGACGACTTGGAGGTGTGGTGGGAGGGCGTGGCGGACCTGACTGCCCGGCTGGACAAGTCGCTGGCATCGGTCGGGCGTGAGCCGGGTTCCCTCGACCGGCACCTGTTGTTGGACTCCGCGCCCGTCTTCTCGCTCCGTAGCGCGGACTTCTTCGCCGAGCAGGTGGGGCGGGCCGCGGCACTCGGTTTCACCGACGTGATCACCCACTGGCCCCGAGCCAGTAGCTGGTACGCGGGGGAGGAGGCGGTCCTGGTGGATGTCGCCTCCCGGCTGCCGGAGCTGCGCCGGCTGACCGACTGACCCCGGTTGGCCGACCTACCCGGCTGACCGACTGACCGACCGCACAGGCTGACCGACTGACCTCGGGCGACCGAGCTGCCCCGGTGGTCGTTCAGGGGGTGAGTGGGGTGAGGTCGGCTCCGGTGAGGAGGCTCTGGATCCGGAGTTCGGCAGCGACTTCCGGGGGGCAGTCGGCAACGACCGTGGCGGTACCGACCGGAGTGGCGTGCCGGGCCGCGCAGATCTCGTAGAGGGCGCGCACCTGGGCCCCGGTGGAGACCCAGTCGTCCACCACCAGCACCCGGTCCCCGGCTTCGAGGTTCCGGTCTCGTACGGCGAGGTCGAGCTGACGCCCGCGATAGTCCGGTGGGCCCTGTGCCCAGGTGAGCGTGCCCGGGGGGAGGCGGCCGTCGCCGGGCTTGTGGGCCGCGACGAAGCCGATGCCGAGCGCGGTCGCGGCGAGCGGTCCGAGTAGGTAGCCGGTGACTGCCGGGGAGATCACCACCGTCGGCCGGGACTGCTGGAAGGGTGTGACCAGGGCCGGGCCGAGGCTGGCCAGCACCGCCGGGTCCCGCCACCAGCCGGAGATGTCGCTGACCAGGTGGGTGGCGCCTGGTCCCGGGTCGATCCAACGGATCAGCTCGGCGAGACGTCCACGTAACTCGGGGGGCATACCGCCATTCTGGTCCAGGCCGACTGGTCAGCCGACCGGACCATCACAGGTCAGATGATCGGCTATTCGTTTCCCTATAAATAGGGCAATACCACCATGATCACATTGACTTCGGATGTGCTTCGCTCGCTACGGTCCGACCCGGTTTGTTCAGTGGACGAAAGGACCGGGCCGGTGGCCGGCAGACACGCGCGTACCCGAAGGGTCTCCCCGACCGGCGTCGCGGCAACCGCGGCGATCGGTGTCGTGCTCGCGATCGGTGGGACCGTGGGCACCGTCCGGCTTACCTCCGGTAACGAGTCCGACCGGTCTGTCACGGTCGCGCCGACCACGGTTGACTCTCCGGCCACCGCACCCACCACCGCACCCGCCACACCCTCCGCGTCGCCCAGCGTCTCACCGAGTTCCAGCGCCCGGTCGGCTCCGGCCGCGAGCCCCACGCCGGCCCGGAACACCCAGGTGCCATCCCGGAGTAAGCCGAGATCCACGACGCCGCAGCCGACCGCGACGAAGTCGACCAGCCCCGCTCCGACGGTGATGGAGACCGGGTCCTGCGGCGCCTCCTACTACTCCGAGGGGCAGCTGACGGCGAGCGGGGAATCCTTCGACCCGTCGGCGATGACCGCCGCCCACAAGACCCTGCCGTTTGACACGATGGTGCGGGTCACCAACCCGGTTACCAGTACGTCGGTGACGGTGCGGATCAATGACCGGGGCCCGTTCATCACCGGGCGCTGCATCGACCTGTCCCAGGCGGCCTTCGCGGTGATCGCCCCCCTGAGCGCGGGGCACGTCGAGGTTCGGTACGAGGTGTTGGGCTGAGCCCCGTCAGCCGCGAACGGCTTTCCGGCGTGACCCGCCCAGCCAGAACCACCTCGGATGTCAGGTCATGTTCATTCACCGACCTCCGTCCATCAGGCATGCTGTCCCTCGTACGTACGCAGCTTTCCCAGCTGGGCCGCGGCCCGCTGAGCCCCGGATCCCGCGCCGGTCTCGGCGCGGCCTTTGCCCTGCTCGCATTCGTCTCGGCGCTGGAGTACGCCGACGGCCGTGCGGCCAACTACATCGCACTGCTGGTCGCTGCCCCGTTCGTGGCCGCTGCCCTGGCCTCCTGGCGGGTGGTGCTGGGAGTGGGGGTCACCGCCGTCGTGCTCGGTGTCGGCTTTGCGCTGGCAGATGGGGTTGGCTCACTGCCGTCCGCGGTCGCGGTCGCTGGCATCGCCCTGGGTGCCGCGTTGGCGGCCACCACGGCGTCGATACGGCAGCGGCAGACCGAGCGGATCGCGGAGTTGTCGAGGCTCGCCACGGTTGCTCAGCAGGCGGTACTCCGTCCGCTCGGTCCACAGGTCGGCTCCTTGGCCGTCGCCGCTCGATACATCTCCTCCACGGCCACCGCGGAGATCGGCGGTGACCTGTACGAGGCCTTGGACACGCCATACGGCGTACGCATGATCATTGGTGATGTCCGAGGTAAGGGCCTGGAGGCGGTCCGGTTGGCCAGCATCGTACTGGGGTCCTACCGGCATGTGGCGTACGAGCGGGCCGACCTGCGAGCGGTCGTCGCGGACCTGGACCGGGCGGTGGCTCGTAGCGTGGGCGATGAGGACTTCGTGACCGCGGCTCTGGTCGAGGAGCGGGGTGGCACCCTGACCATCGTCAACTGTGGGCATCCGGCGCCGCTGTTGTTGCGCCGGGGGGCGGTCGTCGCGTTGGAGCCGCCGGCGCCGGCTCCGCCGTTGGGGTTCATGCCGGCGGTCCGGGCCCGGGTGGAGCGGTTGGAACCGGGCGACCGGCTGTTGTTGTTTACCGACGGGCTCGGCGAGGCCCGGCGGGACGGCGAGTTCTTCCCGACCACCGGCCGAGCCTGGCGGTTACTCGGGCATGGCACCGTCGCCGACGGGCTGGCGTCCCTGGAGGCGGCGCTGGTCGAGTGGGTGTATGACCGGCTCGACGATGACATCGCGCTGGTCCTGATGGAGTACACCGGTACCCGGTCCGGGGGTTCGGTCGCCGTGCCGAGTTGGGAGGTCGGCACGGCGGAGGGATGAAGGGCTTGTCGTTTCCTACCCGTGAGTAATACAGTCAGGGTTACTGATCGGTAACACGCGTCCGGAAGCGGGGCCAGCGACCATGACCCACTACAAGAGCAACCTTCGGGACCTCGAGTTCAACCTGTTCGAGGTGTTCGGGGCGGACCGGGCGTTCAGCCAGGCTCCCTACACGGAGTTGGACGTCGACACCGCCCGTAGCTTCCTCGCCGAGGTCGACCGCCTGACCCGGGAAGACCTGGCAGCCAGCTACACGGACAGCGACCGTAACCCGCCGGTCTTCGACCCGGCGACGCACACCGCGCCGCTGCCGGAGTCGTTCAAGAAGTCGTACCGCCGGTTCATGGACGCCGAGTTCTGGCGGCTGGACCTGCCCGAGGCGCTCGGCGGCAGCAACGCACCCCGCGCCCTCTGGTGGTCGTTGGCCGAGCTGGTGCTGGGTTCCAACGCCCCGGTCTGGATGTACGCCTCCGGCCCGTCGTTCGCGCACGTCCTGCACGTTGAGGGCACCGAGCGGCAGCGGAAGTGGGCCAAGCTCTTCATCGACCAGGGCTGGGGCTCCACGATGGTGCTGACCGAGGCGGATGCCGGCTCGGACGTCGGCGCCGGCCGGGCCCGCGCCATTCCGCAGCCGGACGGCTCGTGGCACATCGAGGGCGTCAAGCGTTTCATCACCTCCGGCGAGCATGACCTCAGCGACAACATCGTCCACTATGTGCTGGCCCGGCCGGTCGGTGTCGAGGGCGTGGGTGGCCCGGGCACCAAGGGCCTCTCCCTCTTCGTCGTGCCGAAGTACCACTTCAACGAGGAGACCGGCGAACTGGGCGAGCGCAACGGTGTCTTCGCCACCAACGTCGAGCACAAGATGGGCCTGAAGGTCTCGAACACCTGCGAGCTGACCTTCGGCGAGCACGGCGTGCCGGCCCAGGGTTGGCTGTTGGGCGAGAAGCACGACGGCATCCGGCAGATGTTCATGATCATCGAGTACGCCCGGATGATGGTCGGTACGAAGGCGATCGCCACCCTCTCCACCGGTTACCTGAACGCGCTCGAGTACGCCAAGAGCCGGGTGCAGGGCGCCGACCTGACCCAGATGACCGACAAGAGCGCTCCCCGGGTCACGATCACCCACCACCCGGACGTACGCCGTTCGCTGCTGCTACAGAAGTCGTACGCCGAGGGGCTGCGGGCCCTGGTCTGCTACACCGCAGGTTGGCAGGACAAGGTCGCCATCGCCGAGGCGGCCGGCGACGAGAAGGCCGTCGAACTGGCCAAGCGGGTCAACGACCTGCTGCTGCCGCTGGTCAAGGGGGTCGGCTCGGAGCGGGCGTACGAGCTGCTCGGCCACGAGTCACTACAGACCTTCGGTGGCTCCGGTTTCCTCCAGGACTACCCGCTGGAGCAGTACGTCCGGGATGCCAAGATCGACACCCTGTACGAGGGCACCACGGCGATCCAGAGCCTCGACCTGATCTTCCGGAAGGTCGTCCGGGACAACGGCAAGGCCCTGATGGCGGTCGCCGGTGAGATCCAGGAGTTCATCTCCGCCGAGGGCGGCAACGGTCAGCTCAAGGACGAGCGGCAGGCGCTCGGCCGCGCCCTGGGCGAGATTCAGAGCATCCTCGGCGTGCTGACTGGCTGGCTGGGTGAGGCGCAGGGCGGCGAGACCCGGGCGCTGTACAAGGTCGGCCTGAGCAGCCGCCGATTCCTGCTCGCCATCGGTGACCTGGTGGTGGGCTGGCTGCTGCAGCGGCAGGCCGACGTGGCGCTGACGGCGCTCGCCGGGGACGCCTCCACCGACCGGGACTTCTACACCGGCAAGGTGGCTGCCGCCCGGTTCTTCGCCCGTGAGGTGCTACCGCGCATCGGTGCCGATCGGCGCATTATCGAGAACGTCGACCTGAGCGTCATGGACCTCCCGGAGGAGGCGTTCTGACCTGTTTCGAAGGTCAGGATTGATCCGGGGCAGACCCGGCAGAAGCGACGGCCGGCGGGATGATCCGCCGGCCGCCGCGTTGGCTCCGGCGCTCGCGCCGCATCGCAACCCCGCCGGGCCGGGGTTGCCGGCTCGGACGGGGGTAGCACCCGGCGGCGGCGGGTAACCGGCATCAGGTCAGGCAGAGAACGCCCAGAGCCATCGCACGGGGGAGTGCAGCGCACATGGGCATTGGTAGCGGTATTTTCCTGATCGCCCTCGGGGCGATCCTCACCTTCGCGATCCGGGCCAACGTCTGGTGGGTTGACCTGCGTGCGGTCGGCTGGGTCTTCATCCTGGCCGGGTTGGCCGTCCTCCTCACCACGGTGTGGTTCTGGCAGGACCGGCGCAAGCGGGCACGGACCCTGATCGTGGAGGAGAACCGGCTGTCGCATCCGACCGCGATGATGCCGCCGCCGCCCGATCCGCCGCCGCCCACAGCGCCACCGTCCTGAGCCACGGGGTGAGCCGCCGAGACCGTGCGGCGGCTTACCCGCGGGCGGTGTGCTCGGCGGCGATGACGGTGTCCCTGCGGCCGAGACCGGCCCATTCCGCTGTCGTGCGGTGCACCACGGCCTCGCTGGTCCGTTGCGGGTCCCGGTCCGTCTGCTCGGAGTCGAGGAGCGCCGACAGCTGCGTTACGCCGGGATTGTGGGCGATCAGTAACACCGTCCGGACGGCCGGGTTGACCCGCCGCACCAGGGTCAGCAGATCCGCTGGATGCGCCTCGTACGCATCGTCGGTGTAGTGCACGTCGGGCGCGGGGCCCGCGGAACCGCCCTCCGGTGGCGCCCCGGTCATGCCCATCGTCACGCCGTGCCAGGTTTCCCGGGTGCGACGGGCTGAGGAGCAGATCACCACGTCCGGGAGGAACCTGTGGTGGGCCAGCCACGCGCCGGCCGCCGCCGCGTCCGCTCGCCCCCGCGCCGTCAGCGGCCGGTCCACGTCCGGCTGGTCGCCGTTGGGTTCCGCCTTCGCGTGCCGAAGCAACACCAGCGTGCGGTTCTGGGCGTACGCGTCCGTCATGCCCCCCAGCTTGCCTGATCGGCGATCCGACCGCCCGGGTACGTCGATGCTATCGGCGGTGTTCTGCTGGTGAATGCGACGAACTCCTTGACGTGCCTCGGCCGGACGCTGCTCGCCTCACAGCCGGAAGGTTCTGCGATAGGCCCCTGGTGTGGTGCCGACGACCTCCTGGAACTGCGCACGAAAGTTGCTCGTGGTGGTGAATCCGGTGTGGTTTGCGACGCGGTCGATTGTGTAGTCGGTGGTTTCCAGAAGCTCCTGGGCGTGACGAATCCGGACACCGGCGACCCATTGCATCGGGCTCTGTCTGGTCTCGACGGCGAATCGCCTGGTCAGGGTGCGTGCGCTCATGCTCGCGGCGGCGGCGAGGTCGGCGAGCGTGAGGGCCCGATGCGCGTTGGCCTCGATCCAGGCGAGGACGGGTTCGAGGGTTGAGGTTCGCAGGGGCGGCCGGTTCCGCAGAATGTACTGCGCCTGTCCGCCGCTTCGGTGCAGTGGGGCCACGGCGAGGCGTGCGGCATCTGCGGCCACCGCCGCACCGTAGTCGGTATGAATCACGTGCAGGCACAGGTCCAGCCCGGACGCGGCACCGGCAGAGGTGAGAATGCTGCCGTTGTCGATGTAGAGCACGTCGGGGTCCACCTGAATCGACGGGTGTTTGCGTGCAAGGTGTTCTGCGGCGAGCCAGTGGGTCGTGGCCCGCATGTTGTCGAGTAGTCCTGCCTCTGCCAGCGTGAATGCTCCGACGCAGATGGAGGCGACGCGAGTGCCGTTGGTCGCGGCCGCACGCAGGGCTGTGAGCACCGAGGGCGGGGAGGGTCGCAAGGGGTCGTTGCGGCCGGGCACCACGACCAGGTCGGCGCGATCGAGCGCATCCAGCTGCTCGCTGACTGCCAGCCGCACCGGCCCGGCGTCGACGACATCGTCGGGCCCTGCGACGAGGACCCGGTACCCCGGTCGGCCGTCCGGCAGGCGGACACGTCCGAACGTCTCGATCGGGGTGGCCAGATCAAAGGCAATCACATCCGGCAAAGCGAGCACGACGACCGTATACATCCCTGCATAGTAGGCCTTCCCGACCCTGGCGAGATTCAGGCGATGCATGGCTTGGTAGCCACTATCGAGAGACGCGCGGCTGCCCGACCATGGAATGCACCTACACGTGAAGGGACTACCGATGCCCACGCTTCGCGCCCAGTTTGTGCTCTTCGACGGCTTTGATCTGCTCGATGTCATCGCCCCACTCGAGGTGCTTTCCGCAGGCAGCGCCGCCCTCGGTGGCGTACTCGAATGTGTGCTGGTGAGCGAGTCGGGACGGGACAGCATCCCGTCGGGAGCCGCAGGCCTCTCCCTCCCCGCCAGCGCCGCGCTGGAGCCGGAGGCACCCGGCTACGTCATCGTTCCGGGTGCCTCCGGGCCCGTCGACGGCGACCCGGACGCAGGCGAGTTGACCGTTCCCGCGTTGCTCGGGCGGTTCGCCGGAAGTCCGACGATGGCACTCGTCGCCCGGGCTCTCGCCGCGCCGCAGGTCACCGTCGTCGCCGTCTGCGGTGGCGGGCTCGCGCTCGCCATGGCGGGCCTGCTGGAGGGGAGAACGGCCACCACCCATCACCTCGGCATCGATAGCCTGGAGTCCATCGGCGTGAACGCGGTCCGGGCGCGGGTCGTCGACGACGGTGATCTCGTCACTGGCGGCGGTGTCCTGTCCGGCGTCGACGTAGCCCTCTACCTGCTCGAACGTGACTTCGGCTGCGCCGCTGCCCGCGCCGTCGAGGACCTCTTCGAGTTCGAGCGTCGCGGCACCACCTGGAAAGCGCCTGCCGGAAGCCTGCCCCGCGCACCTGTCGTCGGGCAGCGAGTGCAGGCATGAGCGCCTTCCTGCTGTCGGTTCACGTCCTGGCCGCGATCCTCACCATCGGGCCAGTCGCTGTCACCGCAAGCATGTTTCCTCGCTTCGCCCGACTCGCGCTGGACAAGCCAACGGACCCCCGCCGGGGCGCCGTCGTACGCGTCCTGCACCGGATCACCCGTAACTACGCCGTGATCGGCGCACTCGTTCCGGTGTTCGGGCTCGCTACCGGCGCCAGTATCGGTGTCCTCGGTGACGCGTGGCTGATCGTGTCCATTGTTCTCACCGCCGGTGCCGGCGCGATGCTCATCGCCGTCGTCCTGCCCGGCCAGCGTCGCACCCTGCGCTGCCTTGACGTGGGTGCGGAACCCGAGGACCTTGCCCGGGTCGCCCCTCGCTTGGGCATGCACGCCGGATTCTTCAACCTGCTCTGGGCGATCGTGGTGGTTCTGATGATCTATCGGCCGGGATCGACGACGGGGGTTGGACTGTGAGTCCCCGTCACCTGCTGCGGGTCACCGGCTCAGTCGAACTGGCCACCCTCGCGCTGATGCTCCTGAACATCGTCACCGTGCACACGCCTGCCGTCTCCCGCATCCTCGGACCGGTACACGGACTGGCCTACGCCCTCACAGTCCTCGCCGCGGCCCTGGTCATGCGGCGACGCCACCGAGTCTGGCTGATCGCTCTCGTGCCCGGTGTCGGTGGGCTGCTGGCGGCTCGTGTCGCGGCACCAGAACCGTTCGCAACCGTGTCAGACGTCGACCTGTAGCACCGGACGGCGTCGACCCTGTGCGCCCCGGAAGGGGGTTAACCGCTCCGACTGCTCGGTGACACCGATCTGGCAACGTCTAGGCGAAGAGGGCGAAGTAGATCGCGATGTGGTGGCAGATCGCGGCCACCAGGGTGCAGGCGTGGAAGAACTCGTGGTGGCCGAAGACGGTGGGCCACGGGTTGGGCCGACGGAGGGCGTAGCTGACCGCGCCGATGCTGTAGATCGCGCCGCCGACGATCAGCAGGACCAGGGCGGTCACCCCGCCCGCGTGGAGAATATCGGGCAGCATCGCCACCGCAACCCAACCGAGCGCCAGGTAGAGCGGCGCGGAGACCCAGCGCGGGGCGTGCGGCCAGATGAGCTTGAGCGCCACGCCCCCGAGCGCGCCGCCCCACACCAGCGAGAGCATGATCGTCGCCGGTCGGGGCTCCAGCAGCAGGACGCAGAACGGCGTGTACGTACCAGCGATGAAGACGAAGATCATCGAGTGGTCCATCCGCCGCATGACCTGGAAGCCCCGCTCTGACCACACCCGTCGGTGGTAGAGCCCGCTGGTGCCGAAGAGTCCGCAGACGGTCAGGCTGTAGATCAGGGTGCTGACCAGCGGCGACCAGCCGGTCCGGGCAGCGGCGATGGAGCAGAGGACGATCCCGCCGGCGACGGCGACGAAGAACGCGTACGTGTGCAGCCAGCCGCGCATCCGCGGCTTGCCGAGGTCGGTCGGCTTGAGGCGGCTTGGCGCGGAGGTGGTCACACCAACAGGTTACGACGCCGTAGGTTACTTGGCGGTAGGGCCTCTGGTCCCGTGAACTCACGCCGCGCGGGTGGGCGGCCAGCCGCACCAGAGGGTGTGTTCGGCAGTCGGCCTGTTCCGGCATCCGGTTTGTTCCGGAAGGATGGCGGGATGCGGATCCGGCCGGTCGGGGCGCACGCCCTGCTGCTCGACTGCTCCGACGCCGACCAGGTGGAGGCGTGGCGAGCTGAGCTGTGGCGACGCCGGGAAGAGGGCGACCTGGACGCGGTCGAGATCATCCCTGCGGCCGGCACCGTGCTGCTCGACGGCCTCGCCGACCCGGCCCACACCACGGCACTCCTCAGCGCCTGGAACCCGCCGCCGAGCGCCGCCGCCACCAGCGCCTGGAACCCGCCGCCGAGCGCCGCCGCCACCAGCGCCGCCGCCACCAGCACCGGCAGCGGTGGCACCGGCGCTGTCGAGGTTCCGGTGCGCTACGACGGGACGGACCTGCCGACCGTCGCCGGCTACTGGGACGTCGCCGTACCGACCGTCGTACGCCGGCTCATCGCCACCGAGTTCCGGGTGGCCTTCTGTGGCTTCGCGCCCGGTTTCGCGTACCTGACCGGGCTGCCGGCCGGGCTGGCTGTGCCCCGGCTGTCGACACCCCGCCCCCGGGTCCCGGCCGGCTCTGTCGCGCTGGCCGGTCCGTACGCCGGGATCTACCCGACCGCCTCGCCCGGTGGCTGGCTGCTGGTCGGTCACACCGACCTACCCCTGTTCGACGTGCACGCCGACCCGCCTGCCCGGCTCACGCCCGGCACCCGGGTGCGGCTGGTCCCGGCATGACCGATGGTCCCCGCATGACCGGCAGCCGGCCCGTGGGGCCGACGTTACCCAGCGTGGTCGAATCCGGCAGCGGCGGCGTGGGCGGTGTGGTCGAGGTGCTGCGGGCCGGCCTCCTTACCACCGTGCAGGATCTCGGTCGGCCCGGCTGGGCGCACCTCGGCGTGCCGCGCTCCGGCGCCCTCGACCCAGGCGCACTCCGGCTGGCCAACAGGTTGGTCGGCAACCCGGAGAGCGCCGCTGGCCTGGAGATCACCCTGTCCGGGTGCGAGCTGCGGTTTCGCCGCGCCACCACCGTCGCGGTCACCGGGGCGGATGCTCCCGTCCACGTCGGTGACCGTCCCGGTGACGTGGGACGGCCGCTCGCGGTCCCGGCGGGCGCGGCGGTGTGGGTTGGCCCGCCCCGCACCGGTCTGCGGTCCTGGCTCGCCGTCGCCGGCGGGATCGCCGTCGAACCGGTACTCGGCAGCCGGGCCACGGACACCCTCTCCGGGCTCGGTCCACCCCCGCTGCACGACGGCGACCGGCTCCCCGTGGGTGCCCCGGCCGGGCCACCCGCCCCGGTGGATGTCACCACGACCGTGCCGGCTCCGGACGAGGTACGGCTGGCGCTGCGCCTCGGCCCGCGCGATGACTGGTTCGTGCCACCCGCACTAGACCGGCTGCTTGGTACGGCCTACACCCTGACTCCGGTCAGCAACCGCGTCGGCGCTCGCCTGTCCGGGGCGGCACTGCCCCGGGCGGTGTCGGGGGAGCTGCCCAGCGAGGGCCTCGTGCTCGGTGCGGTGCAGGTGCCGGCGGACGGTCAACCCCTGGTCTTCCTCGCCGACCATCCGACCACCGGTGGATACCCGGTTGTCGGGGTGGTGGTTGACGTGACCCCGCTTGCGCAGGCCCGGCCAGGGACTACGGTGAGGTTCTATGGATCTCAACGCTGATCTCGGTGAGGGCCTCGGCGTCTGGCGGCTCGGCGACGATGCGGCGCTGCTGGACCTGGTGACCTCCGCCAACGTCGCCTGTGGCTTCCATGCGGGCGACGCCGTCACCATGCGTCGGGTCTGCGCCGGGGCCGCCGAGCGCGGAGTCATGGTGGGCGCGCAGGTCAGCTACCGGGACCTGGTCGGCTTCGGCCGCCGGCACATCGCGTATGAGTTCGCCGAGCTGCGCGACGAGGTCATCTACCAGCTCGGGGCCCTCGACGGGTTCTGCCGGGTGGCCGGGACCCGAGTCCGGTACCTCAAGCCGCACGGGGCGCTCTACCACGCCGTCACCTACGACGAATCCCAGGCGGCGGCGGTGGTCGCCGCAGTCGCCGAGTACGACGACCAGCTCGCCCTGCTCTGCCCGTCCGGCTCGGTGCTCTCCCAGCTCGCGAACGGTGCCGGGCTTCGGGCCGTCAGCGAGGGCTTCGCCGACCGGGGCTACCAGCCCAACGGCAGGCTGGTGCCCCGGGGCGCCCCGAACGCGCTGGTCGCCGACCCGGAGCAGATGGCCCAGCAGGCCCTGCGGATGGCCACCGAGCAGGCGGTGGTGGCGGTCGACGGCACCGTGATTCCCTGCCCGGTCCAGTCGATCTGCCTGCACGGCGACACCCCCGGTGCGGTGCGCTGCGCCGAGCTGATTCGTGCCGTGTTGGTGGACGCGGGAATTCCGCTCGCCCCGTTCACGGGACGTGGAGGGCGGGCGTAACAGCGTCGCTGGACCGGCGCCGGTTCAGGCGTCCATGCCGCGCAGCACCAGTGGGAGCCGGTCGGCGGCATCGTCGACCACCCAGATCGGCACACCCCAGTCCTGCCGGGTCAGGTGGCACGCGGCGTGCGCCACGTCGGCGTCACAGGTCGCCGCCTGGGCAGTCACCTGGAGCACGCCTTCAGGGACCGAATCGCTGATCACCAGCTCGCGGGACAGCTCGGTGCTGGTGCCCGCGCCGGACAGGAGCAACTCCGGCGGGGACGCCGAGACCACCAGCCGGGTGGACGGGCCGTAGCTGTCGTCGAGCTTCTGACCGGGTGCCGGGGTGAAGATGACCTCCAGGGTCACCGCGCCGGCTCGCAGTTCGGTCGGCTTCCGCTCGGTGCGGTGCCGCGGGCCGTTGACGGTGCTGGCCCCGGCGGCGGTGAGCGCGCCCGGCGCGAGCCGGGTCAGCCGGTGGGCGGCGGACTCCACGACCAGCACCCCGCCGTCCGGGGTGAGCAGCAGGTCGCTCGGCTCGGCGAGCCCGTCGGCGACCGTGCCCACCGAGTCCGACTCCGGGTCGTAGCGGCGGACCGCCCCGTTGTACGTGTCGGCGATCAACACCGATCCGTCCGGCAACGCGCACACCCCCAGCGGATGCTGGAGTAGCGCCTGCGCCGCCGGCCCGTCAACGTGCCCGAACTCGAAGAGCCCCTGCCCGACCGCGGTGGTCAGGATGCCGTTCTCGACGTACCGGACCGCGCTGGTCTCGCTGTCGGCCACCCAGAGCCGGCTGCCGTCGGCGGAGACCGACAGGCCGGAGGGCTGGGCCAGCCACGCCTCGGCCAGTGGCCCGTCCTTGCGGGCCTCGACGGTGCTGCCCGCGTACATGCCGGTGGTGCGCTTCACCGGGTCGAACCACCAGAGCTGGTGGATGCCGGCCATGGCGATCACGAGGCGGTCGTCGTACCAGGCCAGGTCCCAGGGGGAGGAGAGGTCGACCGAGAGGGCGTCGTGGGCGTGGTCATCCACGGTGGAACGCCACTGCCGGCCGGTGCCGGCCACGGTGACCACCTCGCCGGTGGCGAGGCGTACGCCGCGCAGCAGGTGGTTGACGGTGTCGGCGACGACCAGGTCGTAGCCGACCAGCCGGGAGACCTGGGCCGGTAGCAGGCAGAGCCCCTGCGGCTCGGCGAAGGTGGCCGCTGTGGCCGTCCCGTCGGCCCGGCCGCGTGCGCCGGTGCCGATCCGGCGGAGCAGCGTCTCGCCGTCGGGGGCCAGCTCCGCGAGGGAGTGCCGGGCCGAGTCCGACACCAGCAGGTTCCCGTTGTCGAGTACGACAGACTTGCCGGGAAAACGCAGCGTGGTCTCCGGCTCGGCCGGCGGCACGTACGGTCCGTCACCCCGGCGCAGGGTGCCCTTGGCCTCGTGGGTGGCGATCAGGTCGTCCACGAGCCGGACCAGGCCCTCGGCATGTCCCTCACCGGCCATCGTGGCCACCACGTACCCCTCGGGGTCGATCACGGCCAGGGTCGGCCAGGCCCGGGCGGCGTACTGCTGCCACATGTTCAGTTCGGGGTCGTCGAGCACCGGGTGGTGTACGCCGTACCGCTCGACGGCGTCGGCCAGGGCGTCCGGGTCCTTCTCGTGTTCGAACTTGGGCGAGTGGACGCCGATGACCACGAGGACGTCGGCGTACTTCTGCTCGATGGGACGTAGCTCGTCGAGCACGTGCAGGCAGTTGATGCAGCAGAAGGTCCAGAAGTCGAGGACGGTTATGCGGCCTCGAAGGTCCGCCAGGTCCAGGTGTCGTCCGCCGGTGTTCAGCCAGCGACGGCCCTTCAGCTCGGGTGCTCGGACGCGAGGCGCGGTAGCCATAGGTCAACCCTCCCACGGCGGCGACGCCGGTGCCCGGGGGGACGGGCCAACGTGATGCGGGAAACGACGTGGCTGCGTACCGGGGCTCAGCCGCCCGAGCGCCGGAATGGTCCCCAGGCGACGAATCGGTCGAACAGGTCGCGGGGGTGTGGTCCGTCGTGGGGGTTGAGGTGGTAGAGGTCGTGCATGGCTTCGTAGAGGAGTCCGGCGAGGTAGATGGAGAGGCTGGGTTGTCGGGTTTCGTATTCGGCTTTGAGGAGGAGGCGGGCTTCGGCGCAGGGCCAGGGGTGGCCGCAGGCGCGGCAGGCCCACAGGGGTCGTAGTGGGGTGTGGGGTGGTTGGCTACCTGCTCGGTGGCGGGGGTGTTCGGGGTGGGGGCCGAGTCGTGGTTGGGGGAGGTGGTGGGGGTTCACCAGCGGCCTCCGTTGGCGCGCCACTGCTGGGCGGGGGTGAGCCAGCCGACGCGGCCGGGTTGGGGGTCGGCGAGGGTTGGTTGGGTCATCCACGCGGGCAGGTTGGGTGGTCGCTTCGGGTGCGGTGTTGGGGTGCGGTGCGGGGCGCTTGTGTGATGGGGTGTGTTGCCGTGGGGCGGCACGGTGTTTCTCCGACGTCGACTGAACCAGCGGATTCGCATGGGATCTCCCTTGGTGCCGGTGGAGGACCGCCCCCACGGGTGGGGCGGTCCGACAGCGCCTCCGGCGAGACAGGCCCTCCACCGGCTTACGCCGTTTCGTGGAGTCAGTCTTGCTCTCGGTAGTGGACAGTAAAAGCCCATCGACATATGGTCCGAAGACATCCGAAATGCCTTCCGGAGGGGCCATGAATGAGGCACTTCGGCTGGCCATGAACGAGGCTGGCCACACCGCTCAGACGCTCGCCGAACGGGTTGGGGTTGACCGGAAAACAACGACTCGGTGGCTCGTAAAGGATCATATTCCGCACCCGGCGCATCGCACGGCGGCGGCGGATGCTCTCGGCGTGGACAAGGAGGACATATGGCCGGACACTTCGAGACGTCGTAATCCGGTGTGGTTCCGCCCGTGGCAGGAATTCGAGCGGGAGGCGACGTCGCTTCGGTCCTATCAGTCCGTTGTGCTGCCGGGCTTGTTGCAGACCGAGGCCTACGCACGTGCGGTGCTGTCCAGTGGGGGAATGCGGGGACGCACCGAGGTTGACCGGCTGCTAGCCACCCGACTGTCGCGTCAGGCCATCCTCACCAAGGAGGACCCACCGCAGTTCGTGGCCGTGGTCGACGAGGTCGCCCTCCGACGCCCGGTCGGTGGCCGGGAGACGATGCGCCAGCAGGCACACGCCCTGCTGGCAGCCTGCGAGGCCCCACACGTCCGGATGCACGTCGTTCCCTTGACCGTCGGCGCCTACGCGGGTCTGAACGGACCGTTCGTCATCGGGACCGGCCCGGATCATCGGATGGCGGTCTACCTGGACAGCCAGCTGGAGGGGGAGATGGTTAGCACCCCGAATGACGTAGCGGCGATACTGGCGGCGTGGGAGAACGTGCGCGGCGAGGCGCTGTCCCACTGGCAGTCAGTTGATCTTCTCAGGGAAGTAGCTGAATCATGGACTTGACCGGTGCACGATGGCGCACGAGCAGCCGCAGCAGCGGCAACGGCGGCGATTGCGTCGAGGTTGCCGACAACCTTCCCGGCGTGGTGGGAGTCCGGGATTCGAAAGACCCGACCGGCCCGGTGTTGGTGTTCGGGCCGGCATCGTGGGGGGCGTTCGTCGCCCAGCTGCCGGGCCGCGACTGACCTACCACCGACACGGAAACGCGCCCGTCCCGACCCGGGGCGGGCGCTTCGTGACCAGGGTGCGCCCCCCCCAGAGCCGTCCGCTCCCCGAAGGTGCGCCGTGCCAGTGGTGGTTGACAATCGGGCAGGATGGCAACATGGCGAGCGACCTCCTGACCCGGGCTGAGCAAAACCGGGCCACAGCCCTGGCGGGCCTCGACCCGAAGTCCCAGGACTCCCTAGGGCAGTTCTTCACACCTGCGCGGGCTGCGGTTCTCCTCGCCTCGATGCCACAGCTCCCTGATGCGGGTCAGATTCGAGTCCTCGATCCTGGCGCTGGCTCCGGGATGCTTTCCGCCGCGTTGGTGGCTCGGGTGCTCAACGATCGGTCCAACCTCGCGGTACACGTGGTGGCAGTAGAGCGTGACGAGACCCTTCTACCGCAGTTGCGGGACACTCTCGATGCCTGCGCGACGGCAGGATCCGGCCGTGTGACCTACGAGTTGGTCACTGATGACTTCATCACCGCCTCAACCGGGACACGCCCGGACGAGCGGCTCGGTGGTTTCGACCTGGTCATCCAGAACCCTCCATACGGGAAGCTGGCGGCCTCAGCGCCGGCCCGCGCCGCAGTACGCGAGACTCAGGTGGACGCGCCGAACCTGTACGCCGCGTTCCTGGCGCTCGGGGCGGCGGCACTGAGACCGAATGGTCAGTTGGTCGCCATTACCCCGCGCTCGTTCTGCAACGGGCCGTACTTCGGTGCCTTTCGGGCCTACCTGTTGCGCCAGATTTCGCTCGATCGAGTGCATATATTCGAATCACGCTCCACCGTTTTCGCCGACACTGGGGTGTTGCAGGAGAACGTGATTTTTTCCGGCACCAGGGGAGGCGGCCGTGACACGGTGCTGCTCTCCGCGAGTAACGGACACGAGGATAAATCAACTGAGCGTAGGGTGCGGTACAGCGAAGTTGTTCATGCCTCCGACCCGCACCAGTTCATCCGGATTGCTTCCAAGGATGAGGACACGGAGGTGGCTGAGCGTATGCTGTCGCTGCCGGACACCCTGGCCTCGCTTGGAATCACCGCGTCCACGGGTCGTGTGGTCGACTTCCGCTCGCGGGACAGCCTGCTGTACCAGGCTGTCACCGAAGCCGCACCGTTGGTATACCCGGGCAACCTGCGGCAGGGGCTGGTGACCTGGCCAAGGGAGCTCCGGAAGCCGCAGTGGTTCCGACCGGCCTCCGAGAGAGATGCGAAGCTCCTCCTCCCGGAGGGCTGGTACTGCGTCATCAAGCGGTTCTCCGCCAAAGAGGAGCGTCGCCGTATTGTTGCCGCGGTCTGGTCTCCGGACCAGACTCCTGGCCCTGTTGCCTTCGAAAATCATCTGAATGTTCTTCACCTGAACGGAACGGGTCTCGACCGCGAGATCGCCTTCGGTCTGTCCATGTGGCTCAACTCTTCCCTCGTGGAAAAGTTTTTCCGTTCCTTCTCTGGCCACACCCAGGTTAATGCCACGGACCTCCGGACCATGCGGTTCCCGGATGCCGGGTCGCTGCATCATCTGGGACTTGTGTCACCTCATCCACTGTCTGGGCAGGAGGAGATTGACATGACGGTTGAAAAGGTGATCAGCAAGATTGATGTGGTCGCGTGAGCGTTGTCAGGAAGATCGAGGAGGCTAGTCAGATTCTGACTGCTCTCGGCATGGACGCCGAGCGGTCCAATGAACGCTCAGCGCAGACTCTTCTCGCCCTACTGCATTTGAAGAGTGATGACACTTGGGCGGATTCGGCCAATCCGATGCTAGGGACTCGAGCAATCATGGATTGGATACGTGACGAATACGGGCGGAGCTACGCCGCAAATACGCGGGAGACAATCAGGCGCTTTACCCTCCATCAGTTTGCCGACGCGTTCTTGATCCAGCAGAATCCTGACCAACCCACCCGACCGGTGAATTCGCCAAAATGGAACTATCAGGTCACGAGCGAGGCGCTCACGGTAGTCAAGGCGTTTGGTACTCCGGACTTCGATTCTGTGCTGAGCGAATATCTGACGAGGAAGCCGGGTCTAAAGGCTCAGTACGCGACAGCGCGTGCGAGAAACCGCATCCCCGTTACCCTACCCGGCGGGAAACCGTTCACCTTGTCCCCGGGTGGGCAGAACGTGCTCATAAAGCAGGTGGTCGAGGAGTTCTGCCCCCAGTTCACCCCTGGTGCTGAAGTACTCTACGTGGGCGACGCGGATGCCAAGTGGGCCCTCTTCGAGGCCGAGCGGCTGGCCGAGTTTGGCGTATCCATCGATCAGCACGGCAAGATGCCCGATCTTGTCGTATATCTTCCCGACAAGGACTGGATCGTGCTCGTGGAAGCTGCCTCCTCGCACGGTCCAGTTGATGCCAAACGGCATGGTGAACTAGCTGCACTTTTCAAAGGTGCAACACCCGGACTGGTGTACATCTCCTGCTTCCCGGATCGTAGAGAGATGCGTAAATATCTCCACCGGATTGCCTGGGAGACCGAAGTATGGTGCGCCGAAGACCCGACACACCTGATTCACTTCAACGGCGAACGGTTCCTCGGTCCATATAGCTAGATCGTGTTCAGCTCGGTCCGAGCCATTCGTTGCACCACGGCGGCGGGCAGTGCCGCTGGCTGGCGTCGCTGCTGACCGTCGTTTCCGCCAGAACGACCGATGGTGGGGCCACAGGTTCGGCTGTGGCCCCACCATCGTGTCGGGCTGGTCAGTTGGTCTTTTCGAGGCAGAGCACTCGGTTGCCGCCGGAGCCGCTGAGTGTCACGGTCGGCTGGGTTGTGTCGGTGCACTCCTCTTTGGTGTTCACCTTCGACACGACCGTGTGCGCCTCAGCGTCGCCGCAGTCCACCGCCACGGCCGATTCCCCCGCTTGCTCGACGCAGCTGCCGACCGCTGGGTCGAAGACCGGTGCCGCATCGTCCCGGCTGAGTTTGCCGGCCAGCAAGAGCAGGCCCAGCGGTATGGCCAGGATCAGCACGGCGGCGACGAGCACCGCGGCCAGCACCCGGCCGTTACGGACCTTCGGGATGGGCGCGTCGGCCGCCGGCTCGGCGATCGGCTGGAACGCGTCGAAGCGGTTCTGCTCCGGGTCCGAACCGGCCGGGCCGTTCTGGTCCCAGGATGGTGTGGAGGGCTGCGCCTGGTCCCAGGATGGTGTGGGGGGCTGCGCCTGGTCCCAGGACGGGGCCGGGGGCTGCGCCTGGTTCCAAGCCTGGGTGGGGGGCTGCGCCTGGTTCCAAGCCTGGGTGGGGGGCTGCGCCTGATCCCAGGACGGGGCCGGCGGTGGGATCGCCGACTCGGGTTGCGGCGGGAAAGCGGTGGTGCTGTTGACGTTGGCGGCGCCCGTTGCCGGCTCGCCGAACCGGTCGGCGGGGCGTTCCTCACCGGGGTGTGGCCGGGTGCCATTGACCGGTCGGTCGCTGGCTGGGGCGTCAGCGAAGGTGGGGATGCTTGGCGGGAAGGGTGCCGCGGGAGCCGGTACGACGGGCGCGTAGCCGGTGGGGCTCGGGGGCCGCTCCTCGTTGCCGCGACCGAAGCCACCGTCCACACCGAAGCCGCTTTCCGGGACCACACCGCCGTCCGGGCGCAAGCCGCCTTCTGGGCTGAAGCCGTTGTCCGGGCCGAAGCCCCGGTTGGTGCCGAGCTCGGTGTCCCGGCCGTGCTCCGGCGGCCCCTCCGGACCGAAGCGCTGCGGGTCGGCCTGGTAGCCCTCGGGCTCCGCTGGCTCTGGGGGCGCGGGCCGGCCATACACGCGCGGCTGTGGCGCTGGCGTGGGAGGCACCTGCGCCTGGTCGGCCGGGGGTGTCACCCGGCTGGCCAGCGGCACCGCGGCGCTGGCCGAGACGCCACCGGACACCGCCGGGGGTACGGGCAGTTCGGCGGATTCCGGGGAACTACGCGGCGCGGGCACCGCCGGGGGCGCGGGGGCCTCCACCGGCCCGGCCGGTGGAGGCCATCCGTGCTGGTCTGCCCCGTATCCGGGTTCGAAGCGAGCGGGCTCCTGGGCACCCAGCGGTGGAGCGCCGAAGTCGACCGGTGGTGGTGGAGCGGCGGCCGGTGGCGGTGGCGCGGCGGCCGGTGGTGGTGGCGCGGCGAAGTCGACCGGTGGTGGTGGAGCGGCGGCCGGTGGTGGTGGAGCGGCGGCCGGTGGTGGTGGCGCGGCGAAGTCGACCGGTGCGCCGGCTGCCAGGCTGGCGCCGGGCACCCGCTGCTCCTGCGGCGGGAGCGGGACCGCATTGGCGGGAGAGATACCGGGGCCCGGCGTCGGCTGGTAGACCGGAGGCTCCCCGGGGCTCCCCGGCTCCTGCCCGGCAGCCGCCGATCGTTCGGCGTTACCCCAGGCCTCTTCCGGCGCCCACGGCTTGACGCTGGGCATGTTCAGCCCATCGCCCGCGCTGCGTGGCGTCGGTACCCAGGGTTGCGCGGGACGTTCACCGGGCGGAGCCGTGCCGGCATGGCTCGACGGCTCCCCGGGGTGCCAGCCGCCCTCGTTGCTCGTGGCGACAGCGGGACTCCCGGGCGCCCAGGCGACCGCCTCCGGTGCCCAGCCGCCCGACGGCGCCGGATCTGGTTGGCCGGCTCCGGCGTGCCACTCAGATGTCGGCTCGGGCCGGCCGCTCACCGGGGCGTCCGGCATGGGCTGGCTGGGTGCCGGCTGGGGCACCTGCGCCGTGGCCCGGACGACCGGGGGCGGCTGCTGCTGCGTCCAGGCCGGTTCGGTGGACCGGGGCGGGGCCCATCCCGCCGAAGCGGGTGCCGGGCTCGGCTCCGGCGGTTGGGCGGTGCCCCAGGCGGGGGCCGGGGGTGCGTCGGTTGCCCAGGCAGGCCCGGCCGGGGTCGGGTGCGCGGGGGGCGGAGGCGCCCAGCCCAGATCCGGCTGCCCGGCGGCGTACCCGTTGTCCTGCTTCGCCGGCCGGTCGCCGTATGGCGTCGGTCCGCCAGCGCCCGGCGACGCCTCTTCCGGCTGCTGGCCGGGGTGGTGCGTGCCTTCGGACGTCATGCGTGCGCCTCCTCCATCAGCTTCGGCCGCGGATGCCGGCGCGCGGCACGGCAACCGGCGCCGTCGGACCGCGCCCCGGCCGCTCTCCGCACCGTATCCGGTCCTCCTGAAGCGAGGTTTCGGGAGCATCGGACCGCTACTCCGTGTTGCCGGGCGGTTTCGATTGGGTTCGATCCGGAACCGCCCTGCCGCATCGGCGAGCGACGACCGGACACCACCGTACCGGGCGGCGGGTGATGGCGAAATCCCGGTGTCAGCCCGGTACGGGCGTCGATTGACGTGTGCGCGTCGCGGAATGCCGAAGGCCCGCCCGGCGGAGCCGGCGGGCCTTCGGTGAGGAGGCGAGAAAAGTCGTGGGCGGGTCAGTACATCTGACGCTGCGCGATGGTGAGGATCTCGTCGCGGACCGCCGGTGAATTGGCGGAGCGCAGCGCGCTCTCGATGGCGCGGGCGCGGCGGCTGGCGTCGCGACGGCTGCGGAATCGATCGATCATGCTCATGGGGTCTCACTCCTGGCTATTCGGTTGTCGGTAGCCCCTGCTGACACCAATTGAAGCGCAACCAGTCTCGAGATCGCCAACGATTCTTAGGTGAGCTGGGACACGAGCCGAACGATCTAAGGTGAGTTGGCCATTTGACTAACGGTGCCTTACAAAGAGGCGACGGCCGGTGTCCCGGGGCGTCAACCCCGGCACACCGGCCGCAGCGGATCAGCCGATCGTTATCGGTCAGGTCCAGGCGAGCAGCGCCGCCTCCGGATCGGCGAGGAAGTCGCCGATGTCCCGCAGGAACCGCGAGCCGAGCTCCCCGTCGATGATCCGATGGTCGAACGAGAGGCCAAGTGTGGTGACCTGGCGAGGGCGGACCTTGCCCTTATGTACCCACGGCATCTTGCGGACCGCGCCGAAGGCCAGGATCGCCGACTCACCCGGCGGCAGAATCGGCGTACCGGTATCCACACCGAAGACCCCAACGTTGGTGATGGTCAACGTGCCGCCGGACATATCTCCCGGTGAGGTCTTCCCGGCCTTGGCGGTCTGAACGAGATCGGTCAGCGAGTCCGCCAGCTCCCGCAGGGTGAGCCGCCCCGCGTCCTTCACGTTCGGCACGATCAGGCCGCGCTCGGTCGCCGCCGCGATGCCGAGATTGACGTAGTCCTTGACGACGATCTCATCGCCCGCCCAGGTCGAGTTCACCATGGGGTGGCGCCGGACCGCCAACAACACGGCCTTGGCGACCAGCAGCAGCGGGGAGACCCGGACATCCCGCCACTCCCGCCGCTGGCGGAGCCGGTCCAGGGCCTTCATCGCCCGGGTCATGTCGACGGTCAGGAACTCCGTCACGTGTGGCGCGGTGAACGCCGAGCGGGACATGTTCTCCGCGGTCAGCTTCCGGACTCCCTTGACCGGGATCCGCTGCTCGCGATGTGCACCGACGTTCGCCGTCGTGCTACCGACCGGCACGGCCGCCGCCAACGGTTCAGCCGTCGTCGGGGTGGCGCTCGCCGCCTGCCGTACGTCCTCCCGGCTGATCGAGCCGAGCGGACCGGATCCGGTCACAGTGGACAGATCGACCCCGAGATCCTTCGCGAGTTTGCGTACCGGAGGCTTGGCCAGCACCGGAGTACCGCCGGCCGGACCACTGCGCCCGCTACCGGGGGTAGGCCCGGTGGCCACCGGTACGGGGGTCGGCTGGGCCGGTACGGGGGTCGGCCGGGCTGGAGCGGCTGGAGCGGCCGGCGCGGTCCCCTTCCGGGGGCGGCGCTTCGCGGCGGTGGTACGCGGGCCGTAGCCCACCAGCACCGGAGTGCGCCCACCGGACGTGGCATCGCCGTTCTGGCCGGACTCGGTCGAGCCCCTGGGGGCCTCCACCGCCGCGGACGCGGCGGCCGACGAGGCCTTCGCGGTGCCGCCGGTCGGCTCCGGTGTCGCCAGCGGGCCGGCGGTCGGGTCGGTGTCGATCGCGATGATCGGCGTTCCGACCTCGACGGTCGCGCCCTCCGCATGGAAGATCGACTGCACCCGGCCGGCCCACTTCGCCGGGATCTCGACCGCTGCCTTGGCGGTCTCCACCTCGACGATGGGCTGGTTCAGCTCGATGGTGTCGCCCACCTTGACGAGCCAGCTGAGGATCTCCCCCTCGGTCAGGCCCTCGCCCAGGTCGGGCAGGTTGAATTCCTTGACTCGTGACATCTCGCTCACCAGCCGAAGGTGCGGTCGACGGCGTCGAGCACCCGGTCGAGGTCGGGCAGGTACTCCTCCTCCACCCGGGAGGCCGGGTAGGGGATGTCGAAGCCGGTCACCCGCAGCACCGGAGATTCCAGGGAGTAGAAGCACTCCTCGGTGATCCGGGCCGCGACCTCGGCCCCGAGGCCGATGTTCGACGGCGCCTCGTGCACCACGACGGCCCGACCGGTGCGGCGTACCGACTCGTACACCAGACCCAGGTCCAGCGGGGCGAGCGTGCGCAGGTCGATGACCTCCAGCTCGCGGCCGTCCTCGGCGGCGGCGGTCGCCGCGTCCAGGCAGGTGCGCACCATCGGCCCGTACGCGATCAGGGTCGCGTCGGTGCCCGGCCGCGCGACCCGGGCGGCCTGCAGCGGGTAGGCCTCCGGCAGCGGCTGGTCGATCTCGACCGGACCCTTCTCCCAGTAGCGGCGCTTGGGTTCGAGGAACACAATCGGGTCGTCCGACGCGATGGCCTGCTGGATCATCACGTACGCGTCCTGCGGGTTGGCGCAGGTGGCGACCTTGAGCCCGGCGGTGTGGGAGAAGTACGCCTCCGGCGACTCCGAGTGGTGCTCCACCGCCCCGATGCCGCCACCGAACGGAATACGGATCACCATGGGGATTTTCAGCTTGCCGCGGGAGCGGTAGTGCATCTTTGCCACCTGCGACACGATCTGGTCGTACGCCGGGTAGACGAAGCCGTCGAACTGGATCTCGCAAACCGGCCGGTAGCCTCGGATGGCCAGGCCGATCGCGGTGCCGATGATGCCCGACTCGGCGAGCGGGGTGTCGATCACCCGCTGGTCACCGAAGTCCTTCTGGAGCCCGTCGGTGATCCGGAAGACGCCGCCGAGCTTGCCGACGTCCTCGCCCATGATGACGACCTTCGGGTCGCTCTCCAGGGCCTTGCGCATTCCGGCGTTGAGGGCCTTGCCGAGGGTGAGGGTCTCCGTGGCCATCAGTGCGCGCTCCCCTCGAACGACTCCAGGTACTGGTTGAACTGCGCCCGCTGCTGGTCGACCAGGGGCGATCCGTTGGGGTAGACGTGGTCGAACATGCTGCTCGGCTCCGGGTTCGGCATCTCCAGCACCCGCTCGCGCAGGTGCACCGACTCGCGCTTGGCCTGCTCGTCCACCTCGGCGAAGAAGCCGTCGTCGGCGATCTTCTGCTTCTCCAGGAAGGTCTTCATCCGGGCGATCGGATCCTTGGCCTGCCAGGCCTCGACCTCGCTGGCGATCCGGTACCGGGTGGGGTCGTCGGAGGTGGTGTGCGCCCCCATCCGATAGGTGTACGCCTCGATCAGGCTCGGGCCCTGCCCGTGCCGCGCGTTGTCCAGCGCGTGCCGGGTCACCGCGTAGGTGGCCAGCACGTCGTTGCCGTCCACCCGAAGGCCGGGGAAGCCGAAGCCGGCGGCCCGCCGGTAGAGCGGGATGCGGGTCTGGCGCTCCAGCGGCTCCGAGATGGCGTACTGGTTGTTCTGGCAGAAGAAGACCATCGGCGCGTTGAAGACGCTGGCCCACACGAACGCCTCGTTGACATCGCCCTGGCTGGTGGCGCCGTCGCCGAAGTAGGCGATCACCGCCTCGCCCTCGTCGGTGCCGGTCTTGCCGTCCATGGTGATGCCCATGGCGTACCCGGTCGCGTGCAGGGCCTGTGCCCCGATCACGATCGTGTACATGTTGAACTTGAACTCGTTCGGGTCCCAGCCGCCCTGGTCAACTCCGCGGAACAGGCCCAGCGGCATGATCGGGTCGATACCCCGGCAGTAGAGGACGCCGTGTTCCCGGTAGGTCGGGAAGGCCATGTCCTGCGTACGCAGTGCCCGGCCGGAACCGACCTGGGCCGCCTCCTGGCCGAGCAGGCTCGCCCAGAGGCCCAGCTCGCCCTGCCGCTGAAGGGCGGTCGCCTCGGCGTCCAGCTTTCGCACCAGCACCAGGTCCCGATAGAAGCCGCGGTACTCCTCGTCGGTGAAGTCGACCCGGTATTCGGTGCCGTCCGGCCCGGTCACACTCTCGATGCGCTCACCTTCGGGGGTGAGTAGCTGCACCAGCTCGGGGTCGCCGGTCGCGCCCTTCCTGGATCGGGGTACGGCCCGCCGGCCGCGGGTGTTGACCCCGGGGTCGCCCTTTGCCATCCGTCTCTCCCTGTCGTGTCTGCGTCAGCGCCGGGGGTAACCCGGCGACGCGCAACTCGTGCGCCTGCCCGGCTGCTGCCGGACAAGATCCTGGCGGCCACGCCTAGCCCCGGTGGGGGTTGCCGCGCGGCGTGAGCCGGATCCAGGGGAGTGGATCCGGTTCGGGAGCGCCGGCGCCCAGCCGTACCGCCTGCGGGGTGCGCGGAGGTTCCGGCTGCGTTGCCGTCGTGGTCAATACTCGCATCACACGTGAGTACGCCCACAGTCCGGCCCGTCCGCGTCCCGCCGGGTGCCTGCTTCGTTATTCGGATTCCGGAGTGTCGGCGGTAGTGGCGCAACATCGAACTCGGGACGTTTTAGACCACTTTCGGCGCATTGGCGTGTCGACACGCTGCGCTATTTGGCTTACGCAATGTTACTGGGTCAGGGTGGAGGTACTGCTTGCGCCACGGCTGCCCGGTTAGGTCACTGCCGTCGGCTGAGGACGACGAGGAGGGTGGCGTGCCGGAGTCAGGTGATGCGGCGGGACCGCCCCGACGGTCATCACGCTGTGGTCCGGGGGCGACAGCGGCTCGGCACCGCTCGGCTTCCGGCTACCGGCGGGTCGTCGGTGCTCACCGTGCCCCCGGCGGCGCGCGTCCCTCCCGCGGCTACCTGTTGACGGTGGCGCTGCTCGTCGGGACCGCTTCCATGCCGCTGCTCGCCGCGGCCGGTGCTGGCTCGGCCACCAGGCCCCCGTCGGCTGACCATTCATCGCCGCCGTCATCCGCGCCAGCGGTCTCGCCGCCCCCTTCGCTCTCGTCTGCCTCTGTGTCACCTTCCTCCCCTGAACCCTCTCCCTCCCTCACGCCCTCTTCTCCGCGCGCGTCGAGCCCTGCCCCGGCGTGGAGCTGACTATCAGAGATCTGTTCCTTTTGGATTGACCTCTTCTGTTAATAGATGATTGAGAAAATATTGGTGCATTTCATAACATTAATCGTGATGGCTTAGTTTTAATGTGCTTTTCCGGTCCATGGGTTGTGATTCTGAATAGGTTCGGCGTTCCGGCTACACAGGGTGGTGGCGGTTGTGGCAGGATCAGCCAGCCAAGTTGAGATCACCCGCTATGGATCTTGGAGATATTGTGTTGTTTGTCGATGCCATTCGTTCGGTGCTTACCCAGTATGCTGGCTTCAGTGGGCGGGCTCGTCGCTCTGAATACTGGTGGTTCTACCTCTTCATAACCATCGTCAATATCGTGTTCGGGTGCCTTAGCGGTGTGGCGGAAGCCGCCGTCTTCATTGGCCTGATCGTGTCCCTGGCACTTCTCCTGCCGACTATCGCGGTCAGCGTGCGACGTCTGCACGACACCAACCGTTCCGGCTGGTTCATGCTGCTCGGGCTGATCCCGATTGTCGGCGGGATTATCCTGTTGATCTTCTTCACGCAGGACAGCAAGCCCGGCCCGAACCGCTTCGGCCCCAACCCGAAGGACCCGGCCGCCTCCGGTCTGGTCGCCTGAGACGCTTCGACTGCTGGCCGGGGCCGACATGGCCAGGTCACCTGATCGCAGGTCCGCCAACCCTCACTGCCGCTGAGGGCTTTGCCCCAGATCAAAGCCCTCAGCGGCAGGCTTTTCGGAAAGCGCGAAAAGGCCTGCGTTTCAGGACCCTTCGTCGGTGAGATGGTGTCGGTTTTCCTCGATCCACGCGTCGAGTGCGGCCGGGTCGTCCGGGTCGACGCCGTCCGCCAGTAACTGGGCGACCGCCGCGGTCGCGGGGCTGCGTCGCTCGCCGGTGCTGTAAAGGCGGGCAAATTCCGGCACCATCTCGTCAACCGCGGCATCAACGCGGGCCGCCGCTGCTGCCGACAGCCCCCGCTTACGGCCCGCATACGCCGCCCATCCCCGCAGAACCCGGGGTAGCAGCGCCGCGTCGTCCATGTCCAGTACGGCCCGCCGGTGCACCCAGTCCAGCAGGAACAGCCCGGCGACCGTCGGGCTCCACCGCAGCGGGTCGGGGTCGGTGAAGGTGGCGGTGTGATCCAGTAGCAGCCCGAGGCAGAAGTGCAGGGAAGCCAGCTGGTCATCGTCGAGGGAGTCCAGCCCGAACTGGGTGGCCTCCGGCGCGGCGAGGAACCGCCGGACCAGGTCTGTCCGCTCCGCCGCGGTGAGCGGCTCCGCCCGCTGGTCCCCTGCCGCCCGGCTCGTCGGCAGTAGCGCGAGCCGGGCCCCGACCAGGGCGCGGTCGGTGGCGAGCGATCCTTCTCCGGGCAACTCGCTGAGCTCGTCGGTGATGGCCAGGTGCCGACTCACCTCGGTGTGCATCGCAGCTGGTGCCTCGTCCCGGAACCAGGTCAGCTCGTCCTCGGCGCACATCTGGCGGATCTGGTCGAGGACCCGGGCCGGCGGGCCGCCAACGAAGATGTCCTTGGTGATGCCGATGTTGTGGTCCACGAGTGCCACCAGGGCGTGTTCCGGACCGCCTGTCGGATCGTCGTAGGCGAAAGTCGCCAGGTAAGAGGTCTGGTCGCCGAAGACGTCCCCGTAGGCCCAGCAGCCGGTGAGGTGGACCCGGCCGAGCTGCCCCGACCAGGCGGGTGCGGCAGCGGCCGGCCGGACCCGGTCGGCACCGGCCGCGTCCGGCACCAGGGCGGCGAAGACCGAGCGGATGGTGGTGGCCGCCGCGGCCCGGCGGCGGGAGGTGGCGGCGAGGAAGTCGCTGACGAAAGCGCGTACGGCGTCGTCCCGTCGAGTCTCGGCGACCGCATAGACACTGCCCAGCAGCGCCGCGCCGAGTCGCTCGGCGTCCAGTGCGTTGTCGAGCTCGGCCACGTCACGGGCCGCGTGAAGCACCGCGTCGTAGGGGGTCTGCGCAGTTCCCATCCACCGACCCTACGCTGCGACCCACCCGCGGTGGCACCGGAAGTAGTCGGTCGTCCCACCACCCCCGACTGGTTCCCCGACACGGTGAGCGGCGGGCGTGCCGAGGTGGTGGAGCCCGGGTGAAGGTCGGCAACCGTACGGCGACGGCGGGTGGGTTGCGCCGGGTACGCTCAACCCCGACTTGACGATCGTCGGCGGCGTGGCAGTATTGAGCCCAGTCCACTCAACTTGTGCTGGGTGCACTGCGGCGACGCCCGTCACCTGCTCAACCGAACGAAGCGAGGAAGCGAAGATGGCACGTGCGGTCGGTATCGACCTCGGCACGACGAACTCCTGCGTCAGCGTCCTGGAGGGCGGTGAGCCCACCGTGATCGCCAACGCCGAGGGCTCGCGGACGACCCCGTCGATCGTCGCGTTCGCCCGAAACGGCGAGGTGCTTGTCGGTGAGGTCGCCAAGCGGCAGGCGGTGACCAACCCGGACCGGACGATTCGGTCGGTCAAGCGGGAGATCGGCACCGACTGGTTCGTCGACATCGACGACAAGAAGTACACGCCACAGGAGATCTCGGCCCGTACGTTGATGAAGCTCAAGCGGGACGCCGAGGCGTACCTGGGTGAGCAGATCACCGATGCGGTGATCACCGTTCCGGCGTACTTCAACGACGGCCAGCGGCAGGCCACCAAGGAGGCCGGTGAGATCGCCGGCTTCAACGTGCTGCGGATCGTCAACGAGCCGACCGCGGCCGCCCTGGCGTACGGGCTGGACAAGGGCTCCAAGGAGCAGACCGTCCTGGTCTTCGACCTCGGCGGCGGCACCTTCGACGTGTCGCTGCTGGAACTGGCCGAGGGCGTCATCGAGGTCAAGTCGACCAGCGGCGACAACCTCCTCGGCGGGGACGACTGGGACCAGCGGATTATCGACCACCTGGTCAAGACCTTCAACGGTGAGCACGGCATCGACCTGGCCCAGGACAAGATGGCGATGCAGCGCCTCAAGGAGGCGGCGGAGAAGGCCAAGATCGAGCTGTCCGCCGCTGCCACCAGCAACATCAACCTGCCGTACATCACCGCTGGTGCCGCCGGTCCGCTGCACCTTGACGTGACGATCACCCGCGCCGAGTTCCAGCGGATGACGCAGGACCTGCTGGACCGTTGCAAGGGCCCGTTCGAGCAGGCCGTCAAGGACGCCGGGATCAAGGTCGGCGATGTCGAACACGTCATCCTGGTCGGCGGTTCGACCCGGATGCCGGCCGTGACCGAGCTGGTCAAGCAGCTCACCGGCCGGGACCCGAACAAGGGCGTGAACCCGGACGAGGTCGTCGCCGTCGGCGCCGCCCTGCAGGCCGGTGTGCTCAAGGGCGAGGTCAAGGATGTCCTGCTGCTCGACGTGACCCCGCTGAGTCTCGGAATCGAGACCAAGGGGGGCATCTTCACCAAGCTGATCGAGCGCAACACCACCATTCCGACCAAGCGCTCCGAGGTCTTCACCACGGCTGACGACAACCAGCCGTCCGTGTTGATCCAGGTCTTCCAGGGTGAGCGGGAGATCGCCGCCTACAACAAGAAGCTCGGCACCTTCGAGCTGACCGGCCTGCCGCCGGCGCCGCGCGGCATGCCGCAGATCGAGGTCACCTTCGACATCGACGCCAACGGCATCGTGAACGTCCACGCGAAGGACACCGGCACCGGCAAGGAACAGAAGATGACGGTCACCGCCGGCTCCTCGCTGCCGAAGGAGGACATCGAGCGGATGCGTCGGGACGCCGAGGAGCACGCCGAGGAGGACAAGCAGCGGCGTGAGGAGGCGGAGACCCGCAACGTGGCCGAGGCGCTGCAGTGGCAGACCGAGAAGTTCCTCGCCGAGAGCGGCGACAAGCTGCCCACCGAGTCCCGGGACCAGATCAACGAGGCGCTCGGCGAGCTGCGCAGTGCCCTCGGCGGTCAGGACATCGAGAAGATCAAGTCTGCGCACGCGCAGCTGGCCCAGGTTTCCCAGCAGGCCGGCTCCCAGCTCTACACCCAGCAGCAGGGTGAGCAGGCCGGTGCGACCGGCGACCAGGCTGGCGCTCAGGCCGGTGGCCCGGACGACGTGGTCGACGCGGAGATTGTGGATGAGGACAAGGGCAAGAAGTGACCGTTCTCGGACACGGACTTCACGTACAGGATGAGGTAACCGCATGACGGACAAGCCACGAGCCACCGACCCGGACGCCACCGGGTCGGTGCCGGGTGGCTCCGCCTCCGCCGGCGAGGCCGGTGCGGAGCCGCGGGTTGTGATCCGTGACAACCGCAAGATCAGCAATGCTGCCGGCGCCAGCTCGGATGCTGCTGGCACGGGCTCGGACTCCGGCTCGGACGCGGCGGACGCGGACGCGGCCGCCGCCGACGCCGGGTCGGATGTCCCGGCAGCAGGGCTGGTCGAGGAGGCGGATGTCGTGGTTGACGAGATCCAGGCCGAGACCACCGAGGGGTCACCCGTCAGCCCGCCGGTGGTGGACGCGCCGGCCGAGCCGGTTGACGCCGCCACAGCGACCTCACTCGGGGCAGAGCTGGAGGCGTTGCGGGCCGATCTGGATGAGCGGACTCGGGACCTCCAGCGGGTGACCGCGGAGTACGCCAACTACCGCAAGCGGGTCGATCGAGACCGGGCGCTCGTCACCGAGCAGGCCACCGGCTCGGTGCTCGCCGCGTTGCTGCCGATCCTCGACGACCTCGACCGGGCCCGTGAGCACGGTGACCTGGTGGGACCGTTCGGATCGGTGGCGGAGCAGCTCACCACCGCGCTCGGCAAGTTCGGGCTGACCCCGTTCGGTGCCGAAGGCGACCCGTTTGACCCGACCCAGCACGAGGCGGTGACGCACCAGACCTCGGCCGAGGTCACCGAGCCGACCTGCGTACAGGTCATGCGGCGGGGCTACCTGGTAGGGGAGCGGCTGCTGCGGCCGGCGCTGGTCGGGGTCGCCGAACCGGAGTGAATGGGTGGCACGACGGCATGATCGTCCCGCCCGCCCGACTGGGGCGGGCGGGACGATCACTGGAGGGAAGGGGGCGGACCGGTGAGTTCCAAGGACTGGATCGAGAAGGACTTCTACGCCGCCCTTGGCGTGGGCAAGGCCGCCTCTGCTGATGAGATCAAGAAGGCGTATCGGCAGCTGGCGCGCGAGTCGCACCCGGATCGCAACCCTGGCGACGCAAAGGCCGAGGAGCGGTTCAAGGCGGCCTCCGAGGCGTACACGGTGCTCGGCGATGACGCGAAGCGCCGGGAGTACGACGAGATGCGTTCGTTGTTCGGCTCGGGCGCGTTCCGGCGCAACGCCCGCGGAGCGGGCCAGTCCGGCGGGGCGCCGTTCGACGTCGGCGACCTGTTCGGTGGCGCGGCCGGTGGTGATCGGCGGTTCAGTGGAGCAGGGTTTCAGGACCTGTTCGGTTCGATCTTTCCGGGTGGGGGTGGGACCGCATCGCGTGGCCCGGCTCGGGGACGGGACGTGGAGACCGAGGTCGCGCTCGACTTCGGCGACGCGATTCGCGGGGTGACCCTGCCGCTGACGTTGCGGACGCCGGGGGTGTGTGACACCTGTCACGGCGACGGGGCGAAGCCCGGCACGCAGCCGCGTGCCTGTCCGACCTGTCGCGGTGCCGGCGTGACCACCCGTAACCAGGGGTCGTTCAGCTTCTCCGAGCCCTGCTCCGACTGCCAGGGCGTTGGCACTGTGGTGGACGAGAAGTGCCCGGAGTGTCAGGGCACCGGTGGCGTCACCAAGAACCGTACGTTGAACGTCCGGTTCCCCGCCGGGGTGGCCGACGGTCAGCGGATCCGGCTGGCCGGTCGGGGTGAGCCCGGGGCGCGGGGCGGGCCCGCCGGTGACCTGTTCATTCAGGTCAAGGTCAGTCCGGACGACCTGTTCGGGCGAGCCGGAGACGACCTGACGCTGACGGTGCCGATCACCTTCGCTGAGGCGGTACTCGGCACCGATCTGCGGGTACCCACCTTCGACGGCGCGGTAACCCTCCGGGTGCCGCCGGGTACGCCGAGCGGACGTGTCCTCCGGGCCCGGGGCAAGGGAGTGGTCCGTACCGCCGGGCGGGCCGGTGATCTGCTGGTCACCCTTGAGGTGACGGTCCCGGCGAAGCTGTCGGAGGAGGCGCGGGCGGCGTTGGAGACGTTTGTCGCCCAGACCCCGCCGGCTGCTCGGGAACATCTCGACGCGCGGGTGCGTCGGGGGAGCTGACCGGGCGGCGGGCTCGGTGGAGTGCACGCGGAGGTGATCGGGGATGGCGGACAACTTCGTCGGTGCGGATGACCCTGCCTACGAGGCCAAGGTACTGATGATCTCGGTGGCTGCCCGGATGGCGGGCATGCACCCGCAGACGCTGCGCCAGTACGACCGGCTCGGTCTGGTGCAGCCCGGTCGTGCGACCGGGGGCGGTCGTCGATACAGCGTCCGGGACGTGGTGCTGCTCCGTGAGGTGCAGCGGCTCAGCCAGGACGACGGCATCAACCTGGCTGGGGTGAAACGAATCATCGGGTTGGAGCGGCTGCTGGAGCAGGCGGAGCAGCGGGTGGCTCGGCTGGAGGTGGAACTGGAGGCCGCGTACCGCCGGATCGCCGAGTTGGAGGCGGTGGCCCGCTTCCCCGGCAGCGACCTGATGCCTGCCAGCCGTACCTCCACCGCGTTGGTGGTCTGGCGTCCCCGCCGGAACCCGGAGCGGTGAGCCGGCGCCGCGTTCGGGGTTTGGCCGCGAGAGGCGGGCGGGTCGACTAGTCTCAGGATTAGCTCCAAATCCACCCAAAACGGACTCCACTGGCAGGGGGCTATGGCGGAATCAGCCAAGAGTCTCGCCCAGCAGGCGGAGGACCGCCTCGAGCAGGTGGCCGAGGCGGTCCGAAAGCGGTTCGACGAGCTCACCGAGGGAAGGTTCAGCGACCAGATCAAGGACGGACGGTTTGCGGATCCGGGTGACTCCGGCGCCGACCAGGGGCACCCCGCGAACCAGCATCAGCGTCGCTGACCGAGCAGGTCGGCCGATGGACGGGCCGGGACCCACGGGGGGTCCCGGCCCATCCAGTAGCAGGCAACGCCCCGGTAGCCGCCACTCCCCGCCCGGCCGGCCATCACGCCGGGTCTCGGCTGACCGCGAGCCGGGGTGGGTCTCAGGGGAGGCGACGGTGCTCCCGGACCAGTCCCCCCTCGCACCAGTCGCGGTAGACGAAGACGTCCGGCTGGGCCAGCAGGACCCGGCTGTTGTGCGCCCACGCCCGCATCGGATCGTCCCCATCCCGCTCGGCCCGTTCCACCAGCTTCCAGAAACGTCGCTTCGGGTGGGCACGAAACGTCGTCCGGATCCCGTCTGCGGCATAGATGTAGAGGCAGTGCAGCGCGAAGCGGCGGGCCGGGCAGGCCGGATCCATCGCCAGGTCGAAGAGGGTGGCTACCAGCCTGTTGCCAGAGACCAGGAGGTCCCAGTCCTGCGGCATGGAGGTCAGCGGTACCGAGTCGGGATGGTAGGCCCAGGCCCGAAGCTCTGCCGGTGACGGGTCGACCGGGTTCGCGAAGCCGTGGAACGTCGAATCCTGCGCGCTCACCGGCCAACCCTCCGCTCCGGACGTGGGCGACGGCCCCGCGTACCCCCTCCCGCTGTTGGGCGGCAACGGTAACGCGAGCATGCCGGCGGCGGTAGCCCTCGCCGGGGCGGAGTCGGTACCCGACAGGCCGGGCCGGCCCGTCGGTGGCCCGCGCGGGCAGGCCACCGAGACGGGCGGATCAGTCCCCGACGGGCATCGGGTGGGCCTGCTGTTTGGCGGCGCGTTGCCGCAGCCAGCCCTTGAACCAGTCGAGGTCGGGCACCCGGGCGAGGGTCGGCCCGACGATCACGGTGATCAACACATACGCCGTGGCGAGCGCAGCCAGCTGTGGATCGACACTTCCGGCCGCCACCGCCAGCCCGGCGATGACGATGGAGAACTCTCCGCGCGGCACCAGGGTCAGCCCGGTGCGCCAGCGACCTGGCTCGGCGATGCCCGCCCGTCGGGCGGCGAGGTACCCGGTGAGTGTCTTCGTGGCCATCGTCACCACCGCCAGCGCGAGCGCCGGCAGCAGCACCGGCGGGATGTCGCGCGGGTCGGTGACCAGCCCGAAGAAGAGGAAGAACACCGCGGCGAACAGGTCCCGCAGTGGCGTCAGGAGTTCGGTGGCGTGGTGCGCGACCGGCCCGGAGATCGCGATGCCGACCAGGAACGCGCCAACCGCGGCCGAGACCTGGAGCTTTGCGGCCACCCCGGCGACCAGCAGGGTCAGGCCGAGCACGCCCAGGAGGAGCGCCTCCGGATCGCGGGCCGACATGATGTTCGAGATGGTCCGGCCATACCGGATCGCGGCCACCAGCACGATCAGCACCGTGGCGACCGCGACGGCGAGCGCGGCACCGCCAGCGACCAGCCCGGCCCCGGCCAGGACGGCGGTGAGCAGCGGCAGGTAGAAGGCCATTGCCAGGTCTTCGATGACCAGCACCGACAACACCACCGGGGTCTCCCGGTTGCCGAGCCGGCCCAGGTCACTGAGGACCTTCGCGACCACGCCGGAGGACGAGATCCAGGTGATTCCGGCGAGCACGATCGCAGCTACCCAGTCCCAGCCGAGCAGCAGTGCGAAGGCGGCGCCGGGCAGTGCGTTGAGCAGCCCGTCGATCAGCCCGGCCGGTGCCGCGGCGCGGAGGTTGCCGACCAGCTCGCTGGCGGAGTATTCCAGGCCGAGCATGACCAGCAGGAGGATCACGCCGATCTCGGCGCCGATCGCGAAGAACTCCTCGCTGGCCTTGAAGCCAAAGACTCCGCCGTGCCCGAAGAGGAGCCCGGCCAACAGGTAGAGGGGGATGGGGGAGAGTCCGATTCGTCGGCTGAGCCGGCCGAGTAGCCCGAGCAGGAACAGCAGCGCCCCGACTTCGATGAGCAGTGTGGTCGTGTCGTGCATCCGCCTCAGCCGTCCGGATCGCCGTCGGCGAGGATGGCGGTTACCCCGTCGAGACCCTGCCGAGTCCCCACCACGACGACGACGTCACCGGCCGCGAAGCGGAACGAGGGCTCCGGGGAGACGATCACCTCACCGTGGCGGAGGACCGCCACGATAGAGGCGCCGGTGCGGGTACGCGCCTTCGTGTCGCCGAGTTTGCGGCCCACGTACGCCGAGGCGGCGGGGATGGCGACCTGCTCGGTCAGCAGACCGGCGGCCTGCTCCCGCAGCCCTGAGAGCTGACCGAGTAGCAGCGACGCGCCGAGGATGTCGGCGAGCGCCTCGGCCTCGTCGTCGGTCAGCGGGATGTCGGCCTGGCAGGCGTCGGGATCGTCCGGGTCGTAGAGAACGAGATCTCGTCGGCCGTTGCGGTGGGAAACCACCCCGAGTCGCCGCCCGGACTCCGTCATCAGATCGTGGCGGACACCGATCCCCGGAAGGGCAGTCTGTTCGACACGTACTCGCACGTGGACAAGGCTACCGCGTGCGCTGGGTCGGGATGATCGAGTGGGATGCGGAGCCAGCGCGGTGGAGATACCCCCGAACGGGTGACTCACTTCACACTGCCAAAGTTGAGCGGAATAGGCTCAACTTTGGCAGTGTCCGTACCAGTGGACACGCCGACCCCCCGGGGGAGCCCATGAACACCGAACGTCTCACCACGAAGAGCCGCGAGGCCATCACCGGCGCCGTCACCCTCGCTGGTCAGCGCGGACACGCCACCGTGGAGCCCTGGCACCTACTGCTGTCCCTGTTGGACACCGAGGGATCAACCACGGTCGGCCTGCTGCGCGCTACCGGCGCCGACCCTGATGACCTACGCCGGGCCGCCGAGCGCGCGGTAGCTGCGCTGCCCGTCGCGCGCGGATCCAGTGTCGCCGAGCCGACCCTGGCCCGGGAGTTCGTCAACGCCATCGGCGCCGCCGAGCAGATCGCCCGCCCACTCGGCGACGAGTACACCTCGACCGAGCATCTGCTCGCCGGTCTGGCCCAGGTCGGCGGCGCGGTGTCGGCGGCGCTGCGGACCGCCGGGGTCACCGAGGAGGCCCTGGTGGCCTCGTTCCCGACCGTGCGGGGTGGAGACCGTCGAGTCACCAGCGCCGACCCGGAGCAGACCTACCAGGCCCTCGCGAAGTACGGCGTCGACCTGACCGCCAGTGCCCGGGACGGCCGGATCGACCCGGTGATCGGCCGGGACACCGAGATCCGTCGGGTGATTCAGGTGCTGTCTCGGCGGACGAAGAACAACCCGGTCCTGATCGGCGAGCCGGGTGTCGGCAAGACCGCGATCGTCGAGGGCCTGGCCCAGCGGATCGTCGCCGGTGACGTCCCCGAGTCGCTACGGGACAAGAAGCTGGTCTCCCTGGACCTCGGCGCGATGGTGGCCGGTGCCTCATACCGGGGTCAGTTCGAGGAGCGGCTGAAGTCCGTCCTCGAGGAGATCAAGAATTCGGATGGCCAGGTCATCACCTTCCTGGACGAACTGCACACCGTCGTCGGTGCCGGCAAGGGTGAGGGCTCGATGGACGCCGGCAACATGCTCAAGCCCATGCTGGCCCGGGGTGAGCTGCGGATGGTCGGCGCGACCACACTGGATGAGTACCGTGAGCACATCGAGTCCGACCCGGCCCTGGAACGCCGCTTCCAGCCGGTGCTGGTCGGTGAGCCGACCCTCGCGGACACCGTCGGCATCCTGCGGGGCCTCAAGGAGCGGTACGAGGTGCACCACGGGGTGCGGATCACCGACGGTGCGCTGGTCGCCGCCGCGACCCTGTCCGACCGATACATCACCGACCGGTTCCTGCCGGACAAGGCCATCGACCTGGTCGACGAGTCCGCGTCCCGGCTCCGAATGGAGATTGACTCCCGGCCGGTCGAGGTGGACGAGATCGAGCGGGCGGTGCGCCGGCTCGAGATCGAGGAGATGGCGCTGGCGAAGGAGGCGGACGCCGCCTCCGCCGAGCGGCTGGAGCGGCTGTGTAAGGAACTGGCCGACAAACGTGAGCAGCTCACCGCCCTCTCCGAGCGCTGGCAGACGGAGAAGCGGCACATCACCCGACTGTCGACCGCCAAGGAGGACCTGGAACGTCTCAGCGGGGAGGCCGAGCGGGCGGAGCGTGACGGCGAGCTGGAACGCGCCGCCGAGTTGCGGTACGGGCGTATCCCGGCGCTCCAGGCGGACCTGACCCAGGCAGCGGAGGAGCTGACCCGGCTCCAGGCGGACGGCGCGATGCTCAAGGAGGAGGTCGGCGCGGACGACATCGCCGCCGTGGTGGCCTCCTGGACCGGCATTCCCGCCGGGCGGCTCCTCGAGGGCGAGACGGCGAAGCTGCTCCGGATGGAGGAGTCGCTGGGTGAGCAGGTGGTCGGTCAGGCCCGCGCGGTGGGTGCTGTCGCCGACGCGGTCCGCCGGGCCCGCGCCGGCATCGCGGACCCGGACCGCCCGACCGGCAGCTTCCTGTTCCTCGGCCCGACCGGTGTCGGCAAGACCGAGTTGGCCAAGGCGCTCGCCGGGTTCCTCTTCGACGACGAGCGGGCGATGGTACGAATCGACATGAGCGAGTACGGGGAGAAGCACTCCGTCGCCCGCCTCGTCGGCGCCCCACCCGGCTACGTCGGGTACGAGGAGGGCGGCCAGCTCACCGAGGCGGTACGCCGTCGGCCGTACTCGGTGATCCTGCTCGACGAGGTGGAGAAGGCCCACCCGGACGTTTTCGATCTTCTCCTCCAGGTGCTCGACGACGGCCGGCTCACCGACGGTCAGGGCCGGACGGTGGACTTTCGAAACGCCATCCTGATCCTCACCTCCAACCTCGGCTCGTCGATGGTGGGTGACCTCACCGTGCCGGAGGAACAGCGCCGCGAGGGCGTCCTGGCGGTGGTCCGGTCGCACTTCAAGCCGGAGTTCCTCAACCGCCTCGACGACACCGTGGTCTTCGCCGCCCTGCGGGGCGAGGACTTGCGGGCCATTGTCGATATTCAGCTGGACCGGATGCGCCGCCGGCTCGCCGACCGTCGGTTGGGCCTGGAGATCACCGAACCGGCTCGGCAGTGGCTCGCCGAGCACGGCTACGACCCGGTCTACGGCGCCCGCCCACTGCGTCGCCTGGTGCAGACCGCCATCGGCGACCAGCTGGCCAAGGCCTTGCTGGCCGGCCGAATCCGCGACGGTGACACCGTCCGGGTGGGCCTGGCGGACAGCGAGGACGCCCTCACCGTGACCGCCACGTAGACCACCGGCGATCGCGCGGAGACGTGTCCTGGCCAGCTCTGTCGAGGCACTCGGACTGTCGATCGGCGCGGAGACCCCGCTGCTGATGGTGCTGCTGCAACGGATCCGCCAGCAGGCAGTCGGCAGTGCGGTCGCGCGCTGGTTCGCGCGGTGTGAGGTGCTCGTGCGGGGTGCCGGGGACGGGCTCGCGGTTCGGGAACTGCTGCGCTACCCGGATGTACGTCGGATCACCGTGGGAGCCTCGTATCGTCGAGCTTGTTGCCCGAGGTCGTACGGTGTGGGCGCGAATGAGGGAAGGAGACTCGTGGCAAATCCGCAACAGCCCGTACGGGTACGTCCGGGCGTCGTAACCATTTCCAGTTATCTACTTATTTTCTATGCCGTCCTGACCGCGATCGCCGTGGTCGTTGGGCTCGCCACCCTGGGTACGCTGCAGGACGTCTACCAGGAGTCCTTTGCTGGGACCGATGCCGAGGGCGCCGAAGGCTTCGTGGTGCTCGTGGCCGTCGCGACGAGCCTGGTCAGCCTGCTCTTCGCGGTGGGGCTGGTCGTTCTCGCCCTGCTCAACAACCGGGGAAAGAACACGCCCCGGATCATCACCTGGGTTGTCGGCGGCATCGCGCTCTGCTGCGCCGGGGTCGGCCTGGCCTTCTCCGCGGCGGGTAGCGCCGTAGATGGCGAGGGCTCCGGAGACGTGGTCAGTCAGGAGGAGATCAACCGTCGGCTGGAAGAAGCCCTGCCGTCCTGGTACGAACCGGTAACGAACCTGATCACGGTGCTCGGCGCCATCGCCCTGTTGGTGGCTCTGATCCTGCTCGCGCTGCCGAAGTCGAACGAGTTCTTCCGCAAGCCGCAGCAGCAGTGGGAGCCCCCGGTCCCGGGCGCTGTCTACCCCGGGACCCCGGGCGGGCCGGCGTACCCCATGACCCCGGGGCAGCCGGGCTATCCGCAGGCCGATCCGAGTTCGGGTTCCTCGGGGCAGTCTGGCTCCCCGGGGCAGTCTGGCTCCTCGGGGCACTCGGGTTCGTCAGACCCGGGTGGAGAGAGGTAGTCCGGCTTCGGCCGGCTCGGCCAGCCGCCGGCGCTCCGCGCCGGAGAACGCACCATCGACTGATCCCTCCGGATAGCGTGCAACCCGACGTCTACCGGAGGGATCAGTCGTGTCGTACCCCGAACCGGCCCGCCGCCCCGCTGCGGTGACCGCGGCTGTCGTGCTGCTGGCGCTGATGGCGGTGGTCGCCGTCGCGTACGCCGTTGCCGGCCTGTTCGTTCTGTTCGGCACGGTCGATGCCTTCCGGTTGGCGGCGGCGGGAAGCGCGGCCTCGTCGGACGAGGTCGATGCGATGGTCCTGTTGGTCAGCGTCTGGACAGTGGCCGGCGTGGTGGCCAGCCTGCTCGCCGGGGTGCTGTTGGCCGCGCTTGCCGGGGTCGTACGCACTGGCCGTTCCGGTGCGCGGGTAGCGACCTGGGTGGTCGCCGGGCTGGGGGTGCTCGCCGGCTGCTGTGGGCTCACCGTCCTGAGCGGGATGCGGGTCTTCCCCATGCGACTGGGCGACGAGGATCGCTCCACGGTCGAGCTCCTCGCCCAACTGTCCGAGGCCTACCCGGACTGGTGGATTCCGCTCGGCGCAGGTCTTTCGGTCGGGCAGGTGCTCGGTTACTTTGTGGTAGCGCTGTTGCTGGCCTTGCCGACAGCAGCCACCTGGTTCCGCCAGCCTCGGCCCTCCCTGCACGTGCCGTATCCGCCCCCGCATCCCCCGAGGTGAGACGTTCGTGCCGAATGACCAGCCGACCACCGGGCGGCGTGCCTTGATCACCGGCGCTACGGCCGGCATCGGTGCGGAGTTCGCGCGCCAGCTCGCCGCGGAGGGCTGGCACCTGGTGTTGGTCGCCCGGGACGCCGCCCGGCTGGCGGAGACCGCCGCTGAGCTCACCTCCCAGCACAGCCGGGAGGTGGAGACGATCTCCGCCGATCTGTCCACCGACGATGGATGCGCGGAGGTGGAGCGCCGGCTCACCACGGGCTCTCCGGTTTCGTTGCTGGTGAACAATGCTGGGATCAGCCTCAACACGCCGTTCCTGCGGTCGTCGCCGGATGATGAGGCCCGTCTGCTCCGGCTCAACGTGCACGCGGTGATGCGGCTGACCCTCGCCGCCGTCCAGTCGATGACCGAGCGACGCAGCGGGGCAGTGATAAATGTCTCTTCGGTCTCGGGGTTTGGGCCGGTCATGCCCGGTTCGACGTATCCGCCGAGCAAGGCGTGGGTGACCAGCTTCAGCGAGTCGGTCGGCCTCTCGGTGCGGGAGTTCGGTGTCCAGGTGATGGCACTCTGCCCGGGCTACACCCGTACCGAGTTCCACGACCGGGCCGGCATCGACCGGTCGAAGACGCCGGCGTGGATGTGGCTGCGGGCTGAGGATGTCGTCGCTGAAGCCTTGCGTGACCTGCGAAAAGGTAAGTTGGTCAGCGTTCCGGTGTGGAAATACAAGCTTCTCGTGGCGGCGATGCGGCACGCGCCCCGGCGGCTGGTGGAGGCCTTCTCCCAGGACACCCGTGGGCAGGTTAGCCGCGCGGAACGCTGATCGGGCGGAGTCGCGGTCGGCGGCGCTGACGACCGTTCCCGTTTCGGAGCGTGGCGATACATCGCCCGCTGTTCGATCGCCCGCAGGGTTGACGTAGGCCGCCCCGACACACAGCTCCCAGCATCGAGCAGTACCCTCTTCGCCATGGGGGACCACGACGACCTGCGTAAATTCATCACCGACCTGGCAGTGGTCCATGGTCGGGTGGTGCTGTCCTCGGGGCGCGCGGCGGACTGGTATGTGGACCTGCGGCGCGTAACGCTGCATCACGAGGCCGCCCCGTTGGTGGGCCGGGTGCTGCGGGAGCTGACTGCCGACTGGGCGTACGACGCGGTGGGTGGGCTCACCCTCGGCGCCGACCCGATCGCGCTGTCGATGTTGCACGCCACCACTGGTGCCGACCGTCCGTTGGACGCCTTCGTGGTTCGTAAGGCGGGTAAGGCGCACGGGCTACAACGCCGGATCGAGGGGCCCGACGTGGCCGGGCGTCGGGTGCTCGCAGTGGAAGACACCTCCACCACGGGCCAGAGCGTGTTGACTGCTGTCGAGGCCCTACGTGAGGCCGGGGCCGAGGTGATGGGGGTAGCGGTTATTGTTGATCGAGGTGCCGGCGCCGCGGTCCGAGCCGCCGGACTGCCGTACCGGGCTGCCTATACGTTGGCTGACCTCGGCCTTGTGGCGTAAAAGTCTGCCGATTTGGACTCGCCGATATGCAGGCGAGTCAATGCTGCTGGTGGAAGGATGGAATACGTGGGAACTGCGTTGGCGGAAATGACAATGCCTCAGATCTCGCCGCTTGCTGGCGAGCCGATCGAACGAGCAGACGCGGAGCGGCTGGCCGGGGTCCTCAAGGCCCTTGCCGACCCTGCCCGACTGCGGTTGCTGAGCCTGATCCAGTCGGCTCCGGAGGGCGAAGCGTGCGTGTGTGATCTCACCGCGCCCCTTGGCCTCTCCCAGCCGACGGTCAGCCATCATCTGCGCATCCTCACCGAGGCTGGCCTGCTGGAGCGGGAGAAGCGTGGGGTCTGGGCGTACTACCGGCTGGTGCCGACCGCGATCGCGACCATCGCCGACCTTCTGACGCCGCCGCGTAAGCGCGCCAGCAAGAAGGCGCGCTGACCGTACCGTTCGTCCGATGCCCTCCAACCGGGGAGGCGTCGGACGGCCGGTTTCGCGGGTTGCGGCCGTCCCTCCGATGCCTCGTCGTCGGAGGGCGGCTCGACTTTGGGCGTGGAGACCTCGGTGCTCTGGGGCGCGGCCACTCGGTGCCGCGCCCCAGCCGGGTCAGTACTTGCCGTAGTGCTCCCGGGTTTCCCGGATCGCCTCCTCGGCGGCGGCCCGCTCCGCCGCGGTGGTGCCGCGCCTCGCCGCCAGACGGGCTCGCAGCAACTCGACCACGATCGGGACCACCGAGAGCCCCACGATCGCGATCAGGATCAGCTCGATGTTCGCCTTCACGAACGGGATCTGGCCGAGGAAGTAGCCGAGCACCGTCACGCCGGTGCCCCAGAGGATCGCGCCGATCACGTTGTAGATGACGAACGTGCGGTAGTTCATCCGGCTGACCCCGGCCACGATCGGGGTGAACGTCCGGACGATCGGTACGAAGCGGGCCAGCACGACCGAGCGGGCTCCGTACTTCTCGAAGAAGTCGTGTGACTTCAGCAGATTCTCCTGCTTGAACAGCTTCGAGTTGGGTCGCCGGAACAGCGCCGGCCCGACCTTGCGCCCGAAGGCGTACCCGACCTGGTCACCGGCGATGGCCGACAGCGTGATGAGCAGACAGACCAGCCAGAGCGGCCAGGTGATGTACTTCCCGTCGGCGGTGAGCAGGCCGGCGGTGAACAGCAGCGAGTCACCGGGCAGGAAGAAGCCGATCAGTAGCCCAGACTCGGCAAAGACGATCACCAGGATGCCGAGCAGGCCGAAGGTCGAGATCAGCACCTCGGGATCGAGCCAGTCCGGCCCGAGAGCCAGGGTAGTGGTGGGCGTCGACACGCGGTGACCTCCGTGGGCTGCCGGGCGGTGGACGTCGCCAGCGGCGACGGGAATGTCCGTAGTCTAGGTGGCAGCCCGGTCCGCCCGGTGCGTGACGTCACAGCTGCACCCCGCCGTCGGCGGCTTAACCTGCCGGAGAGCCAGCAGCCGTGGCCTGACCAGCGCGGACTCGCCGACCGGAATCTCGCTCTTAGGCACGCTGCCCCGTCAACCGGGCAGGGTTGACGGGGCAGCGCGGTGCCGCTGGCTGATCAGGCGACGAAATTGTTCCGTCGGCGGCGGGTCACCAGGAAGCCGGCCGCACCAGTGGCGAGCAGCAGGCCGCCGAGGCCAGCTACCAACGTTGTCGAGCTACCGGTGATCGGCAGGCTCGGGTCTTCGCCGTTGCCGCCGCCACCGCCGCCACCGGTCGCGTTGACCAGGATCGCGGCTTCGTCGTTGGCCGGCTCGATATCATCGTAGAAGCCGCCCTCGCAGCGGCAGGGCACGTTGACCTTCACCGCGCCGGCAGCGTCCGCGATGACCTCGTCGATCCGGAGGGTGAAGTCGAACGTCTGCTGCTCGCCGACCTTGCTGAAGGAGGAGACGTAGCAGCGGTAATTCGCTGCCCCCGCTTCACCCCGGTCACCAAACTCGTCACCGAGCAAGGGCGAGCAGAGATCGGGCACCTTGACCGCCGTGGTGCCCTCCGGGACGTCGACGTTGAGGTAGGTCACGGACGAGCCGGGCCGAGTATAGTCAAGGGTGGCCGGACCGTTGTTGCGGAAGCCGATTCTCGCCTGGACCTCGGCGGCTTTCTCCCCGGAGACCTCGGTGCCGATCGCCTCCAGGTCGGTGCCGTTGCTACCGGTGGCAGAAATATCCAGGTAGGACCAGTTGTTCGACGGGTCGGGATCGGCCTGCGCCCCGCGAGCCGACTGGATGCGGTTCTGCTCGGTCAGCGTGAGCTTCCCACCGGTGCCGGGCTCTCCCAGGGAGATACCCATGCGGTGCAGACGTGCCTCGTAGGCCTCGAACTCGGCCGGCGTTTGCCAGTAGACATTGCCGTGTACGAAGCTCGGCGCGTAGGTATCCGACCCGAGCGTGTGGGTGAGGGGGGCGCTGTAGCTGGCCCCCGGCGTCAGCTTCTCATCGAAGCGGCAGAAGACCAGGTGGTCGCCGTCGTAGTTGCAGTTGCTGTAGCGCTGGTCAGCCCGGATCCCGTAGTCGTGGTCAAAGAACGCGACCGCCCCGTCGGCAGTGACCTCGCCAGCGTTGCTGACCGTCAGCGGTTCCGTGAACGTCTCGCCGGGTGCGACGGAGAACTCGTGCTCTGCTCCGGCGACGAGATCGACTCCGGCGCCGATACGTACCGTCGCGTCGTGGGTGACAGGTGAGAAGCCCTGGGCGCTGATGCTGACCTTCAGCACCCCCTCATCGCCGTTCGCGGCGGCGGCGGTGGGCACGAGAAGCACCCTGTAGGCGCCTCGGCTGTCCTCAATGGTGTCGGGGAAGGGGTTGACGCAGCGCAACACATGTGGTTCCGGGGTGGTGCAGTCGTTGCCCAGGCTCTCCGAGGAGACATCGACCTTGCCGGCGAGGTCGCTGAAGTCGTACTGGGCGGTCAGGTCGTGCAGGGTGACCGGCGCCGAGGCGGAGATGATCGACGCCCTGTCCTTGCCGGCGGAGCCGGCGGCGAGGGTGACGTTGTCGAAGTAGACGTCGAGCGTTATGTCGGTCTCGGCCGCCGAGGCGGGAGTGGCAGTGGCGACGAGCGCGCCGGCGAGGCCGATCCCGGCGAGCCAGCGCCGGGTGGGGTGTTTGAGCATGAGATTCCTTCGGCTGGGGGTTCACACCAAAGTCGGTTTGTGGATCATAATTGACCCCTCGAGGCATGGCTGCCCCGAGCAAATCCTGCTGGCCGACACCACCCGAAGATCTGAGGCAAATTCACCGTTTCAGTCAGTTGTGCCTGGCTGCGATTCTGGGCGTATCGCCCCGTCGGTCGCACACTCAGCGGTAGTCGTCCTCGTCGTTGCCGACGACGCGGGCCTGCTCCGCCGCGTCCCAGCCGTTGACCTCCAGACCGCGGTGCGGCTCGGCCTCCACCTCGCCCGGATCCGCCGCCGTGGCCTGCTCGACCGCGTCCGCCGGCTCGGCCTCCGGGTCCCGCTCGTCCGGCATGAGGTGCTCGCCCGGGGCGAAGTCCTCGTCCGGTAGGCCCATGGTCCCTCCCTGGATCTCGTGCCGACAGCTACCCACACCGTACGGGCTGGTCACGCTCCGCGTCGGAGGCCGGCGTGGACCGTGCCGATCCCTTCGGAAACCGGAATGCCTCCCCGGCGTGGCACCCCGGTGCCACGATGGAGGCATGGCCTCCGCCGGGTGCGAACCGGGCTGTCCGGACCTTTCTGATCACTGTCGCTGTGCTGGGCCGAACCAGGGGTCGCAGGACCGGGCGTACCCGGGCCGGTGGTGCCGACCGTAATCACCTGCGGGATACTGCCGGCGGTGGACAGCGCGGTCCGGCGCACCCATGGACAACAGCGGCCGGCGACGGCCGAGAGCGTTAAGTAAGGAGCGTTCGACATGCCTATCGCTTCCCCCGAGGCCTATGCGGAGATGCTGGACCGCGCCAAGGAAGGCCGGTTCGCCTATCCCGCGATCAACGTGACCTCTTCACAGACCCTCAACGCTGCGTTGAAGGGCTTCGCCGACGCGGAGAGTGACGGCATCATCCAGGTCTCCACCGGTGGTGCCGAGTACCTGTCCGGCCCCTCCGTGAAGGACATGGTCACCGGGGCGGTGGCCTTCGCCGCGTACGCGCACGAGGTCGCCAAGAAGTACCCGGTCAACATCGCGCTACACACCGACCACTGTCCGAAGGACAAGCTGGACAAGTTCGTCCGGCCGTTGATGACCATCTCGCAGGAGCGGGTGCGGGCCGGCCAGGAGCCGCTCTTCCAGTCGCACATGTGGGACGGCTCGGCGGTGCCGGTAGCGGAGAACCTCACGATCGCCGAGGAGCTTCTCGCTCAGGCCGCCAAGGGCAAGATCGTCCTCGAGATCGAGGTCGGGGTGGTCGGTGGTGAGGAGGACGGCGTCGAGAACGCCATCAACGAGAAGCTCTACACCACCGTTGACGACGGCCTGGCCATGGTGGAGGCGCTTGGTCTGGGGGAGAAGGGTCGCTACATGGCGGCGCTGACCTTCGGCAACGTGCACGGCGTCTACAAGCCGGGCAACGTCAAGCTTCGTCCCGAGGTGCTCAACCAGATTCAGGCGGCGGTCGGGGCCAAGTACGGCAAGGACAAGCCGCTGAGCCTGGTCTTCCACGGCGGCTCCGGTTCGCTGCTGTCGGAGATCCGCGAGTCACTGGACTACGGGGTCGTGAAGATGAACATCGACACCGACACCCAGTACTGCTTCACGCGTCCCGTCGCGGACCACATGTTCAGCAACTACGACGGGGTGCTGAAGGTCGACGGCGAGGTCGGCAACAAGAAGAAGTACGACCCCCGGGTCTGGGGCAAGGCCGCCGAGGCCGGGATGGCCGCCCGCATCGTCGAGGCCTGCGAGGACCTGCGTTCCACCGGCACCAGGATGAAGTGACCTGACCGCCGTGGTCGACGGCCGGCTCCCGCACCGGGAGCCGGCCGTCGCTCGTGGCGGGACCCACGGCAAACCTCGCATCATGTGAACGGCGACGGGGGTTGTTCGGGCGGCGTGGTGCGACCGGGTCGGTCGACCCGCTCGCGGATCGCCGAGGGAAGCGGGTTGAATGGGGCGATGCAGAACCTGTTGCCGGAGCCACCGGCCACCCTCCTGCCCGCGTACGATGAGGCCGACAGCGCCATCGCCGCCGCTGAGGAGAGCGGCGCTGACGAGGACTTCGCCGCGGTGGCCGCACGTTTCCCCACGTTCAGCGCGGCCTGGGCCGCGCTCGCAGTCCGCGCGTTCGCAGCGGACCAGGTGGTCCAGGCGTACGCGTACGCCCGCACCGGTTACCACCGGGGCCTGGATCAGCTACGCCGAAGCGGTTGGAAGGGTCACGGCCCGGTGCCGTGGTCGCATGAACCGAACCAGGGCTTCCTGCGGTGCCTCTGGGTGCTGTCCCGGGCGGCTGACGCCATCGGCGAGGCCGATGAGGCGGCCCGTTGTGCGCAGTTCCTCCGCGACTGCGACCCGGCCGCGGCGGACGCGCTGGCGAGCGACTGACCTGTCCTCGGACGACCGACGCCGGACTGGGCAGCGGCCAGTCCGGCGTACCGGTTCGTCTCGGCGGCTCAGAGCCCCTCGGCCACCGCGGCTGCAATCTTGAGCCAGGCGTCCCGGGCGGCCGACGAGAGTGCCCCGTATCGGAGCGGTTCACCGGAGTCAACGAGCCGCTCGTACGGGGCCAGTAGCACTGCCCGCGTCCGCGCCGCGAAGTGCGCCTGGATCGCCGGCAGGTCGATCTCCTTTCGGGACGGCGGCATCGATACGACCGTCACCGCCTGCCGCACCAGTCGTTGCCGGCCGCTCTGCTCCAGATGGTCGAGCATCCGGGCGGCTGTCTCGGCTGAGTCGTTTCGGGCCGACATGGTCACCACCAGCTGGTCGGTGGCGTCGATCGCGGCCTGCCAGTTCTGTGCCCGCACGTTGTTGCCGGTATCCACGAAGATCAGCTTGTAGAAGCGGCTGACCACCTCGCGGATCTCCGCGAACGCGGCGGCGGTGAGCATCCCACCGCCGGTTGCCGACTCGTCCGACGCGAGGACGTCGAACATCCCCTCGCCCTGGGCCCGGACGTACTGCGACAGGTCCCCGACCCGCCCGTGTGAGCCGTGGAACTGATTCAGGTCGCGCAGCAGGTCCCGCACCGTACGGGCGTGGAAGTCCTGCTGGGCGCGCATGCCCAGGGTGCCCTGCGTCTCGTTGTTGTCCCAGGCCAGGACGTAGCCGCCACGCTTCTGACCGAAGGTCATGGCGAGCAGCAGGATCGCCACCGTCTTGCCGGCGCCGCCCTTCGGGTTGACCACGGTCACCTGCCGTAGCCCGCCGAAGTTGCGGCGGACCATCTCGATGTCGCGGCGCATCTCCTGCTCGTGGCGGCCGGGCGGTAGGCGGAGCCCCATTCGGTTGGCCATCGCCCGAACGCCCATGGTGGCCATCGGGTCCGACGGGCGTAACTGCCGGCGCCGGGCGAAGTCCTCTGCGGTTGGTGGAGGTTGCGCCGTCGGCGTCCACCCGGCCACCGGAGGTACGGCGCTGCCGTGTGCTGGTGGCGGGTAGGGGCCCGGGGGCGGTCCTGCGGGTGGCGGTCCTGGCGGTGGTGGGCCTGCGATGGTTGGGTAGGGCGTCGGGAGGGCTGCCCTACCCGCGCGGCGGTCCCCGCCGGTGCTGCCCGGGTCGCTGACGGTGTCCTCCGGTGCCGGGCGTTGCGGTGGCGCCACCCACGGCGACTCGGTTGTGGTGCCGCCGCGGCCCTCCCAGGCAGCCCTGTCGTCGACGGGCCCGCTCCCCGCCGACGTCTCGCCGGTCGGTCTACCTCCGGTCGATGTCCCAGGGGCCGGACCGGTCGGATCGAGGCTGAACGGTTGGTCGAGATTGACGCTGGGAGTCGGCACCACGCTGGGGGCGTGGGGCGTCGGGACATCGGCTACCGCCCCCCGCAGGTCGCTGTCCGGGCGCGGCGCCCAGGCGCGGGCTGCGTCGGACGGAGCGCTCGCCCACGCGGCCGGGACAGGCGTCGGGCCGGGCGGCGTAGGCGGCTGACCCTGGTCATCCGAGGCGGGCGACCAGGATGCCGAGTCGGCCTCGGCCGCCGGCCACAAGGGTTCGATGTCCCGCTCCGACGCCGGCTGCTGGCCGGACGCGTACGACCGGTCGGCGTTCTCGTCCACCATGGCTTCTCCCCCCACGCCTCCTCCTGAGGATATGCCCCGGGGAAAGGCCCGGGGGCCTACCGATGGGCGCTCGGGGGCGACCAGACCGCCCACGCGCCCGGCTCGGTCCACCAGGACCGTTTACGGTTCAGCTCGCCCTCGGCGCCGTCGTCGAGGAACGGGACCGTCCCCTCCCGGGGCACCACGGCCACTGCCCGACCACGGGCGCGACGAACCTCCAGGCGTACCCGGCGGCGACCCCACCGGGACGAGGCGAGAACCGGGACGGCCACCGCGACCTCGACCAGACCGTCGCCCGGGTCAGGGTCGGTGAGCAGAGTCACGTCGGCCAGCCGGGCGTACCCGCCGGCGTTGCCGATGGCGCAGGCCAGCAGCGGGTCGTCACCGGCGGAGAGGAGCGTGTCGTCGACCTCGATCCGACCTCGCCAGTGCAGCGGCCGGCCCCCCTCGTCGGCCGCGCCGAGCAGCGCGCCGTCCAGCGTTACCGAGCCGCCGTCGTTGCGCAGCAGGTCGAGCCGGCGGGGCGCGCCCTCCAACACCGCCGCCGCCACCGCCGCCGGGTCGCGGGGCAGCCCGAGCTGCGCTGCCAGATCTCGGGGCTGGCTGCCACCGCGGGCCGGGTCGAGCGGCAGCACGCCGACCGCTGGCAGGTCCGGCACCGTCCGGTTGGCCGGCAGTTCCGCCGGGCGGCGGCTCGGCGGTGGGGCGTACCGTCGGACGAGGCGACGGAGGACGGTGCGCAACTGTGCATCGCTGGCGGTGCCGACGATCAGTCGGGTGCGGGAGCTGGGATCGGGCCAGCCGAGGCCGTCCGGCCGGGGAGGGCCATCCAGACGGCTCAGGACCTCGTCGATCTCCTGCTCGGAGCGGGCGGTCACCAGGTCGACCCGCGCGCCCCTGGCGGTGAGCGCGTCCGCGCAGGCCAGTACCGGTACGCGGGGGGTCTCGCAGCGTTCGGTCGACGGCTCGCCGCCGGTCTTGTCGGTGTCGCCGCAGCAGGCGCCGTCGCTGCCGCAGGGGCTCGGGGTGTCCCGTTCCGAGCCGAGCGTGAGCAGCACCACGTCGTACACGGGTCGCAGCCTCCTGCCTCTGCGCGCGAACCCCTGCCGGCCGCGCCGTCACTTCTTGTTAGCCTGACACCCCGGGCTCGCCGACCGGTCGCCGCCTGGCACCCGAGCCTTCTGGAGGCGAAGAAGATGCCAGCGATCGTGCTTCTCGGGGCCCAGTGGGGCGACGAGGGCAAGGGCAAGGTTACCGACCTGCTGGGAGAGCGGGTTGACCACGTGGTGCGCTACTCCGGTGGCAACAACGCCGGTCACACGGTCATCACCCCGGACGGGCAGAAGTACGCGCTGCACCTGATGCCCTCGGGGGCGCTCTCGCCGAACGCGAAGATAGTCATCGGGAACGGCGTGGTGGTCGACCCGAAGGTGCTGTTGGCCGAGATCGACGGGCTCGCCGAGCGTGGTGTGGACGTCTCCCGGCTGCGGATCTCCGGCGACGCCCACCTGATCATGCCGCACCACCGGGCGTTGGACCGGGTGGTCGAGCGGTACCTGGGGTCGTCCCGGATTGGCACCACCGGCCGGGGCATCGGCCCGGCGTACGGGGACAAGGTCGCTCGGATGGGGATCCGGGTGCAGGACCTGCTCGACCCGGGGATCCTCCGCAAGAAGCTGGAACTCGCGCTGCGCGAGAAGAACCAGATGCTGTTCAAGGTGTACAACCGCAAGGCGATCGACGTCGAGGCGACCGTCGAGGAGTACCTGGGCTACGCCGAGCGACTCCGGCCGTACATCGCCGAGACCCGGGCGTTGCTCTGGGATGCTCTGGACCGCGGCGACACCGTGCTGCTGGAAGGCGCCCAGGCGACCATGCTCGACATGGACCACGGCACGTACCCCTTCGTGACCTCGTCGAACCCGACGGCCGGTGGGGCCTGCGTCGGGGCGGGCATCCCACCGACGGCGATCACCAAGGTGATCGCGGTCAGCAAGGCGTACGCCACCCGGGTCGGCGCCGGACCCTTCCCGACCGAGCTCTTCGACGACAACGGCCAGCACCTGCGCAAGATCGGCCACGAGTACGGCACCACCACCGGCCGGGAACGTCGGTGCGGCTGGTTCGACGCGGTCGTGGCCCAGTACGCGTGTCGGCTCAACGGGGTCACCGACCTGGTCGTCACGAAGCTCGACGTGCTGACCGGCCTGCCGAAGGTGCCGATCTGCGTCGGGTACGAGATCAATGGCAAGCGCCTCGACGAGATGCCGATGACGCAGACGGACTTCCACCACGCGACTCCGATCTATGAGGAGCTCGACGGCTGGTGGGAGGACATCACCGCGGCGCGGACCGAGGCGGAGCTGCCCGCCGCCGCCCGTCGCTACATCGCCCGGATCGAGGAGCTCTGCCGTACCCGGGTCAGCGTGGTCGGCGTGGGCCCCGGCCGGGAGGAGAACGTCGTCTACCACCCGCTCCTGCCCTGAGCGTGCCGCCGTCGTCCCCACCCCGGGAGCGACCGGGGCGGGGGTGGAGGCCGTAGGATCGTCCCTGTGCGGGTACTTCTGATTGGTAGTGGTGGGCGGGAACACGCGCTCGCGCTCGGGTTGTCGGCCGACCCCTCGGTCGAGGTGCTCTTCGCCGCACCGGGGAATCCGGGGATCGGCACGGTCGCCGTGATGCGGGACGTGGTCTTCACCGATCCGGCCGCGGTGGCGGCGCTCGCGGTCGAGTGCGACGCGGATCTGGTGGTGGTGGGGCCGGAGACGCCCCTGGTGGCCGGGGTCGCCGACGCCGTCCGGGCCGAGGGGATCCCTGTCTTCGGGCCGTCTGCGGAGGCCGCGCGTCTGGAAGGGTCGAAGGCGTTCGCCAAGGACGTGATGACCGCCGCCAGGGTGCCGACCGCCCGCGCGTACGCCTGCGCCGACACCGAGAGCGTCGGTAAGGCACTGGACGACTTCGGCGCGCCGTACGTGGTCAAGAACGACGGCCTCGCCGCCGGTAAGGGCGTCGTGGTCACCGAGGACCGCGCGGCGGCCGAGGAGCACGCGCGGGAGTGCGGCCAGGTCGTGATCGAGGAGTACCTCGCCGGCCCCGAGGTCTCCCTCTTCGTCGTCACCGACGGCGAGGCGGCCGTCCCCCTGCTGCCCGCGCAGGACTTCAAGCGGGTCGGTGACGGCGACACCGGGCCGAACACCGGCGGCATGGGGGCGTACGCGCCGCTGCCGTGGGCGCCGCCCGGCCTGGTCGACGAGGTGATGCGCGACATCGTGCACCCGACCCTGGCCGAGCTGCGTCGGCGCGGCACGCCGTTCGCCGGGCTGCTCTACGTGGGCCTGGCCATCACCGCCACCGGCCCTCGGGTGATCGAGTTCAATGCCCGCTTCGGTGACCCGGAGACGCAGGTCGTCCTGGCCTTGTTGGAGACGCCGCTCGCCGGGCTGCTGCACGCCGCCGCCACCGGTGAGCTGGCCGCGCACCCGCCGCTGCGGTGGCGCGCGGGCGCGGCCGTCACCGTCGTGGTGGCCGCCCAGGGCTACCCGGCCAAGCCGCGCACCGGCGACGTCATTCTCGGAGCGGAGCGTACGGGCATCGTCCACGCGGGCACCGTTCGTCGGGCTGCCGACGGCGCGCTGCTCTCCGCGGGGGGCCGGGTTCTCTCCGTCACGGCCACCGGCTCCGACCTGGCTGCCGGGCGGGACGCCGCCTACGAGCTGGTCCGCGGCATCGAGTTGGCCGACTCGCACCATCGCACCGACATCGCCGCCGCGGCGGTGGAGGGCCGCATCACCATCCCGCGCTGACCGCTGTCGGCGCTCCGCCGGCGGTCAAGGTCGCCGATCTATCGGGACGCTGGCGGGTCGCGGTGCGCGGCGGGCAACCACTGCTCGCCGAGCGGCACCGGTCCCTCACTCCGCCCCGTCGTCCCACCGGGCGGGGCGGGCGGGTACCGGGGTGGTTCGTCCAACGCCGCCAGCACCGGCAGCGGCGCGGCGATCAGCACGGCCACCAGGAGCGCCCCGGCGAGTACCAGGAAGGCGGTGGCCAGGCCCAGCCACTCCACCAGCGGGCCGGCAAGCAGGTAGCCGGCGGGCCCGGCGGCGTACGCGAACGAGGTCATCACCCCGACCACCCGACCGCGTAGCCGTTCCGGGGTACGGGTCTGCATGGCGTAGTTGGCCAGCGGGTTGACCGGCCCGTACGCGAGCCCGACCAGGCCGGCGAAGGCGAGCATCCCCGGGTACGGGGGCAGGAGCGCGAGCCCGAGCAGGGCCAGGCCGGTGACCACGAGGGCGGCGGCCATCAGGGACCGGCGGCGGACGAACCGACCGGCCACCGACGAGCCCAGCGCACCCGCTACGGCTCCGGCGCTCATCGCCATCAGGACGGCCCCGAGGCGGGCGGGTTCCCCCTCGGCGACGAACCACGCGGGCAGCAGCACTCCCTCGAACGGTAGGTAGAGCGCGACCAACGCCATCGTGATCAGGGAGAGGGTGCGCAGCAGTGGGTCTCGCCAGACGAAACCCAGCCCTTCCTGGGTGCCCCGCCACAGGCCGTTGGGCGGGCGGTCGGGTCGGCCCGCGCCGGGCAGTCGGACGGCCGCGACCAGGAGGACCGACAGCGCGAAGCCGGCGGCGGTGACCCAGAACGTCGCCTCCGGGCCGACGGTGGCGATGAGTAGGCCGCCGACTCCGGGGCCGATCAGGAAGGCCAGCCCGAAGATCGCTTCGTGTACGCCGTTGGCCCGTTCGATCCGCCAGCCGGCAGCCTGCGCGGCTGCGGGCAGGAGTGTCTCGCGGGCGGTCATTCCGGCCGGATCGAAGACCGCGCCGAGGACGGCCAGCGCGACGATCCAGCCGAGGTTCAGCTCGACCAGGGTGTCGACGAGTGGGATGGCGGCGACTGAGACGGCGGACAGGGCGTCGGAGACCAGCGCGGTCCGGCGACGCCCGAGCAGGTCAACGACCGTGCCGGAGAAGAGGCTGGACAGCAGGAGCGGTAGTCCGCTGGCGGCGGCCACCACACCGGCCGCGGTGGCGCTGCCGGTGCGTTCCAGGACCAGCCAGGGTAGGGCCACGACGGCCACGCCGTTGCCGGTGGCCGAGAGCAGCGTCGCCGCCTCGACCAACAGCAACGGCGTCCGGCGGCGGTGCTCGGTCCGAGTCATTGCGAAGATCATCGTAAGCCAGTCGGTCGGGACTGGTTACGGCGAATCGCAGTGCTGGCGGATCCGGTCGGTGGCGACGGCGAACGGCCGGCCCGGGGGAAACATCGGTGAACCGCACCCCGAGCCCGGCAGCATCCGGGCCCGGGGAGTGGCGGGGAGCCCGGCGTGGGTCAGCGGATCTGGACGCCGGAGATGGCGCGGGCGACGACGAGCCGCTGGATCTCGGAGGTGCCTTCGAAGATGGTGTAGATCTTGGCGTCCCGGTACCACCGTTCGACCGGGTGGTCGCGGAGGAATCCGGCACCGCCGAGCAACTGCACCGCCTTCTCGGTCGCGCTGACCGCGACCTCACTGGCCTTCAGCTTGGACATCGAGCCCTCGCCGGCGGTGAAGGCCCGGTTGTTGCGCCCCATCCAGGAGGCTCGCCAGACCAGCAGCCGGGCAGCGTCGATCTCCATCTTCATGTCGGCCAGCGCAAACGCCACCGCCTGGTTCTCGATGATCGGTCGCCCGAACTGGACCCGTTCCTTGGCGTAGTCCAGCGCGTACTCGTAGGCGGCCCGGGCTACGCCGAGCGCCTGCGCCCCGACGGTCGGCCGGGAGAGCTCGAACGTACGCATCGCCGCCTGGGAGGCGGCCCGCTTGCCGGATCGGGCCCGGGCGAGTCGTTCGTCCAGCGCGTCCTTGCCACCGAGCAGGCAGCGGCCGGGTACGCGGACATCGTCGAGGAAGACATCGGCGGTGTGCGACGCACGGAGGCCCAGCTTGCGCAGCTTGCGGGTCGCGGCGAGCCCGGGGGTGCCCGGCGGTACGACGAACGCCGCCTGCCCGCGGGAGCCGAGTTCCGGGTCGACCGAGGCGGTTACCACGTGCACGCCGGCGATCCCGCCGTTGGTGGCGTACGACTTCTGGCCGCTCAGTACCCACTCGTCGGCCGCCTCGTCGTAGACCGCGCGGGTGCGCATCGCGCCGACGTCGGAGCCGGCCTCGGGTTCGCTGGTGCAGAACGCCGCCACGGCGGGGGAGTCGAGGTCGCCGAAGCACTGCGGCACCCACTCCATCAGTTGTTCCGGCGTGCCGGTGCCGTAGATGGCGGCCACGGCGAGGCCGGTGCCGAAGATACTCAGGCCGATGCCGGAGTCGCCCCAGAAGAGTTCCTCACAGGCGACCGGCAGGGAGAGGCCGCTGGGGTCGCCCCAGCAGGTCGCGAGGAACTCGAAGCCGTAGAGGCCGACCTTGGCCGCTTCCTGGATGATCGGCCACGGGGTCTCCTCCCGCGCGTCCCACTCGGCCGCGGCTGGGCGGACGACCTCGCTGGCGAAGCCGTGCACCCAGTCGCGAAGATCCCGCTGCTCCTCGGTCAGATCGAGCGAGAACTCGGCCATACTCAGGCCTTGGGAATGTCGAAGAGGTTCGCGATGTTGGCGGCCAGTCCCAGGTCGCCCTTGGCCTTCAACTTGCCGCTCATGAACATCATGACCGGGTTGGCGCCGCCGGAGACGGTCTTGAGGAACTCCACCGGACCCAGGGTGAGGCTCAGCTTCGGGTCGTGCTGGGAGGTCTGGTTAACGGTGCAGGCACCGTCGGCGATGACCACCTCGTAGGTGTCGGTGCCCCCGTCGGGACCGCCGGTGATGTTCCAGTGAATGACCGTGTTGGTCGAGCCCGCCCGGTCGGCGCGGAACAGCTGCGGCATCCGGCCGAAGACCTCGTCGAGAACCTTGCCGCGGAGGTCACCCGACATCATCTCGGTGATCTTGTCGTCGGGGGTGGACTTGACCAGCTGCGCGAACTCCTTGGGGCCGACGTTGGCAAATTTGGCCGGGTCGAAGTCAGTCATGGGGCGCACCTTCCGAAATTGACTACTCGCGCGTAACCCTACGCACGAGTAGGTATGCTCGCAAGGGTGTCCAGTACCCCCACCTTCCGGCGTCTGCCCCGAGCCGTCCGGGAGCAACAGATGCTCGATGCCGCGGTCAAGGTCTTCTCCCGGCGGGGCTACCACGGGGCCAGCATGGACGAGATCGCCGACGACGCCGGCATCTCTAAGCCGATGGTGTACGCGTACCTGGGCACCAAGGAGGAGCTCTTCGTCGCCTGCCTGCACCGCGAGGGCAACCGGATGACGCAGGCCGTTACCAGCGCCGTCGCCCCCGACCTGTCGGCCGACGAGCGGCTCTGGCGGAGTCTGCGGGCCTTCCTCGGCTTCGTCGGCGCGCACCGCGACGGCTGGGCGGTGCTCTACCGGCAGGCCCGCGGCGAGCAGCCCTTCGCCGGAGAGATCGCCGCGATGCGGCGACGGATCGTCGAGGTCGTCACCGAGCTGCTCGACCACACCCTGCGTGCCGAGGGACGCGAGGCGGCCGAGGTCGAGCTGGAGGTCGCCGCGTACGCCCTGGTCGGCGCGACCGAGTCGGTCGCCGACTGGCTGGTCGACCACCCAGAGGCAGACCCGGAGCAGACCGCCACGCGGATGATGAACGTCGCCTGGGTCGGCGCCGCGCAACTGCTCGCCGGGACCAGCTGGCGCCCTCCCATCCGGCGGGGCGAGGCCCCCTCCTGACGCGCCTTCCGGGCCCTGCGTCACCGACGGGCAGCGGCCCGGCGACGCGAGCGCTGGCGTAGCCGCCGCGCCAACTCGAGCAGGCCGGTCACCCCGAGCGACAGAGCCAGGCCGGCGAGCACGCCACGCAGCGGGTCCTGCTGGAACGCCAGCCCGCCGAAGTAGCCCAGCAGCACGCTGTACAACGCCCAGCTCGCCGCGCCGATCGCGTCAAAGAGCAGGAACGATCGCAGTGGATAGCGCACCGCCCCCATCGTCAGGGTTACCGCCGTCCGCCCGCCGGGGACGTAGCGGGCGGTGGTGAGGACCAGCCCACCCCGGCGGTGCAACGCCCGTCGGGCCCACTCCGAACTGGCTCTCCGCCGGCTCTCCGCCGGAAACCTGGCGAGCCGCCGCGCGCCACCGCCCCGTCCGATCACGTACGCGGCGTGGTCGCCAGCCATCGCGCCGAGGGTGGCGGCGGCCCAGATTCCTGCCAGCTGCGGCGTGTCACCGCCGACGAGTACCGCCGCGGTGATCACCGCTGTCTCGGCCGGCACCATGGGCAAGACCGCGTCGACCGCGGTGAGCGCGAACAGCAGGAGATACACCAGGGGTGAGGTGATCAACTGCCGCAGCAGGTCGAGCGCGGACTCCATCTCCTCATGCTCGGGGTGTCGGTATGGAAAGGGGGCTCTTCCGCTACAAAAGGCAGGAGAAGGACGCCTTACCGCTCCCGGAACGTGCCGACGAGGTGAGGGCGGTCCCGCGTGTCGTGCAGCGCGAAGTCGCCCGCCGAGGTGCTGCCGAAGGCGACGGTGCCGGGCAGCGGCACCGGCAGCTTGAACGCCACGTCGACGGTGTACGCGTCCGGCAGCCGCGGCTCCAGCGCAGCCAGGCAGCGGGCCTTGCTCCACATGCCGTGCGCGATCGGGCGCCGGAAGCCGAAGAGCCGCGCGCCGAGCCGGGAGGTGTGGATCGGGTTGTGGTCACCGGAGACCTGGGCGTACGCGGTCCCGACCTGGCGCTCGAGGCGCCAGCGTGCCCAGGCGTGCGGCGCCGGGGGCGGGTCACCCCGGTTCGCTCGTTCGCCACCGCCGGGCGTCTGCTCCCGGCCCAGGTAGGTGGAGACGCCGCGCCAGACCTCCTCCCCGCCGACTCTGCCCACCAGCACCACGTCGATCTGCCGGCCCCGGTCGTGCGGGCGCAGGTTTGTCGCGTACGCGACGAAGTCGAGCGTCTCGGCGGCGTCGATCGGGCGGTGGACGGTGATCCGGTTGCCGACGTGGACCACGCCGGCGAGTGGGATCGGGAAGTCCGGCGCGGTCATCAGGCGCAGCGCCAGCGGGAAACCCATCACGTGCGGGAACGTCGCAGGCAGCCGGTCGGTGAGCCGGAACCCGCAGACCCGGTCGTAGGCGGCGAGACGCCCCCGGTCGATGGGGACTCCGTCCACCCCCAGCTCGACCGTCGGGGGCTGCTCGGCCCGCCGCGACCCACTCCCGGGCAGCGCGCCGAGTAGCGCACGGCGGTAGAGCGCGCCGACCGTCGGCAGCACCGCCAGCTGGACCCGGGACCGACTGACCTGCCCGGCGTCGGATGGCTCCTGCGGACCTGCCATCACGCCCCCAGCAGGCTCTGGCCGCAGACCCGGACCACGTTGCCGCTGACCGCGCCGGTGGCCGGCCAGGCCAGCCAGCTGATCGTCTCGGCGACATCCACCGGCAGGCCACCCTGGGCGAGGCTGTTCATCCGCCGGCCGGCCTCGCGCAGCACCAGCGGGATCCGGGCGGTCAGCCGGGTCTCGATGAATCCGGGCGCGACCGCGTTGATGCTGATGCCGCGTTCGGTCAACACCGGGGCGAGCGACTCGACCAGACCGATCACGCCGGCCTTGCTGGTGGCGTAGTTGGTCTGTCCTCGGTTGCCGGCGATCCCGGCGATCGAGGAGACCGAGACGATCCGGCCCCCGGTCGGGATCAACTCGCGTTCCAGCAGGAGGTCGTTGATCCGCTCCTGGCTCGAGAGGTTGACATCGATCACCTGGTCCCACCGGTCAACATCCATCCGACCGAGCGTCCGGTCCCGGGTGATGCCCGCGTTGTGAACCACCACGTCAACCCGGCCGTGTCGGGCGGACAGGTGATCGGCCAGCCGGGCCGGGGCGTCCGGGGCGGTGAGGTCGAGCTGCACGGCGGTGGCGCCGATGTCGTTGGCCACCGTGGCCAACTCGTCACCGGCGGCCGGAACATCCAGGGCGACCACCTGGGCGCCGTCTCGGGCCAGGACCCGGGCCAGCGCCGCGCCGATTCCCCGCGCCGCACCGGTGACCAGCACCACCTGGCCGTCCAGCGGGCGATCCCAGTCCGTCGGGAGCGCGGCCTGCCCGGCACCGATCTGGATCACCTGGCCGGAGACGTACGCGGAGCGCCCGGAGAGCAGGAACCGGAGGGTGGCCTCGAGGCTGGTCGCGGTGCCCGGATTGTCGGCGTCGGTCACGTGGACCAGCTGGGCGGTGACACCCCGGCCGAACTCCTTGCCGATGCTGCGGGTCAAGCCTTCAAGAGCCCGCTGCGCGGTGGCCTGCCGGGGCGTGGAGCACTCGGTGGGCGGGGTGCCGAGTACGATCACCCGACCGCTGGGCAGCACCGAGCGGGCGTGCGGGTGGAGGCAGTCGTAGAGCTGGCGCAGCGCGGTCGAGTCGGTGATGCCGGTGGCGTCGTAGACGAAGGCGCCGAGCCGGGTCCCGGGGGTGACATCGGTCGCGTCCCGGAGTTCGACTCCGGCGGCGGTCAGGAGTTTGCCGATGCCGCCGGCGAGTCGGCCACCGGGGGCGGCACCGAGCAGAACGGGTCCGGGGATGAGGGGGTCGCCGCTCCGGTATCGGCGGAGTTGGGGTGGGTCGGGCAGCCCGAGGCGCTTGACCAGCCCCCGGCCGACCCCCGATTGGACGAAGCTCGCGTACCTGTCGGTCATAGGCGTAGCCTACTGGCGAGTAGGTTGAGGGCAACCCCAGAGGAGGCGGGAACGTGCAGAACATCCGGCGGGTCGCAGTCATCGGCGGCAACCGCATCCCCTTCGCCCGCTCCAACTCGCGGTACGCCGAGGCGTCCAACGCGGACCTGCTCGGCGCGGCTCTCGACGGGCTGGTCGCCCGGTACGGCCTGGCCGGCCAGCGGGTCGGCGAGGTGGTGGCGGGCGCCGTGCTGAAGCACTCCCGGGACTTCAACCTGACCCGCGAGGTGGTACTCGGCTCGAAGCTCGACCCGCACACCCCCGCCTACGACATCCAGCAGGCCTGCGGCACCGGCCTGGAGGCCGCCATCCTGGTCGCCAACAAGATCGCGCTGGGACAGCTCGAGGTCGGTATCGCCGGTGGCGTCGACACCACCTCGGACGCGCCGCTCGCCGTGAACGAGCAGATGCGGCGCACGCTGCTCAAACTGAACAGCGCCCGGACCCTCGGGGAGCGGCTGCGGACCGCGACCCGGCTGCGTCCCTCGCACCCGTTCCGGCCGGAGCTTCCCCGTAACGCCGAGCCCCGCACCGGCCTGTCCATGGGTGAGCACGCCGCCCGTACCGCCCTGACCTGGCAGGTCGACCGGCAGGCGCAGGACGAGTTGGCGTTGCGGTCGCACCACCGGCTGGCCGCCGCGTACGAGCGGGGGTTCTTCGACGACCTGATGACGCCGTACCTCGGGCTGACCCGGGACCAGAACCTGCGGCCCGACACCAGCCTGGAGAAGCTCGGCGGCCTCCGTCCGGTCTTCGGAACGAAGGGCCCGGACGCCGAGCAGGCGACCATGACCGCCGGCAACTCGTCGCCACTGACCGACGGCGCGTCGACCGTGCTGCTCGCCAGTGAGGAGTGGGCACGGGCGCACAACCTGCCGGTGCAGGCGTGGTTCACCTGGTCACAGACCGCTGCCGTCGACTTCGTACCCGGCGAGGAGGGGCTACTGATGGCTCCCGCGTACGCGGTGCCCCAGCTGCTGGCCCGCGCCGGGCTCACCCTTCAGGACTTCGACTACTACGAGATCCACGAGGCGTTCGCCGCGCAGGTGCTGGCCACCCTGGCCGCCTGGGAGTCGCCGGAGTTCTGCCAGGACCGGCTCGGGCTGGACGCCCCGCTCGGAGCGATCGACCCGGAGCGGATCAACGTCAACGGGTCGTCGCTGGCCGCCGGGCACCCGTTCGCCGCGACCGGCGGCCGGATCGTGGCGACCCTGGCCAAGCTCCTCGACGAGCGGGGCGGCGGCCGAGGGCTCATCTCGATCTGCGCCGCGGGCGGGCAGGGCGTAACGGCCATCCTGGAACGCTGACCGAGGCGCCAACCGGGCAGCCCACGGCGTTAGGCCAGTCGCAGCCAGCCCAGGAACCGTTCGTACAACTCCTCGGGTGGAAGGTGACGCAGGTCGGGTACCGCTGCCGTCATCTGTGTGCTCAGGTAGATGCCGAGCGCTGCGGGGTTGCCCGCGTACCGGTCGAGTAGGCGTCGCCGACGGTCCGGGCAGGGCCACGCCGCCCCGCAGCCGGCGCAGTCCCATCCCGGTCGGACCGGTATGTGCGTGACCGGGATGGGTACCGGCTGCGTCTGGATGGCGTCCAAGCGGGCCAGGACCCGTCGCTGGCGTGGCGGGCTTCCGAGTTGAACGCCACGCATGTGGATCCAGAGCCCGTCCGTGCGCCGTACCCGACGTCCCACCTCGACGATGCGCAGGGTCAGGGTGCCCAGGCCATAGCAGTAGTGTTGTTCAGCAAGCTGCACCACGCTACCCACGCCGAAGGGCAGGCCGGCGGTCACGAGATGACCCCGAGGCGGAGGAGCCAGGCGAAGGTGAGCAGCGGCGCCCGACGCCACCGCGTTGACCCCGTCGCCGGAACCGCCCCGGTGGAGCCGAACCAGCCCCGCCACCCGGCCCGCCGTTCGCATCTCGATTCGGCGCGCAGCACCGGCCGCCCCAGGTCGACCAAGCGGTTTGCCGCTGCATTGGCCGGCCCGCACGGACCAGGCGCCAGGCAGATCGTGCAGCAGCCGTTCTCCGGTTCGGCTATGTGGTTGGTCAGGATCTCGTGCGCTGCCTCAGCCTCCGCCTCTTCACGAGACCAACTGGTTGCTGATCGGTAGATGCCCATGCTCCGCTCCTGTCGGTTTGGGTGGGTGCACGGTGAACCGACTGCCGCGCCCGCACGGCAGTCGGAGTTGTTGCAGGGGCCCTCTGCGTCCGTCCCCCCGGCAAAGTTGCTGTGCCCCGTCAGCGGCCTGCCGGATACATTACTGCTATTCGAATAAGGCAGCAAGGTATCCTGATGCGTGAGCAGGCATAGATGGATACGCTGACGCAACAAGGAACCGCGGGGAGGTAGCGATGGGCGGATCTGACTGGCTCAGCGTCTCGATGCCCTATGTCCAACCGGACGCGACTCATGCTGGAGACGTGTGGGCCGCCGACGCTGCGGGGCAGGGCCGAAGCGGGACGCAGCGAATACTCGCGGTCGGTGAGGTGGTGGCGGCCGCTGAGGTGGCTGCGGCGCTACGAGTGGCACCGGGAGACCCGGTGACCGTCCGAAGGCGGTTGATGCTGCTGGACGACGAGCCGGTGGAACTAACGGACTCGTATTATCCGGTCGCCATCGCCCGCGGTACCGCTCTCGCCGAACAGCGGAAGATCCGCGGTGGGGCCGTCCGACTGCTCGCCGAGGTGGGCTATCGTCCCAGACGGGTGCGAGAGGATGTCTACACGCGCCTGCCGGAGCCAGCTGAGCGGCGCCTGCTTGGCCTGGCCGATCATGAGTGGGCGCTGGGCCTCACCCGGGTGTTGAGCACGCAGGACGACGTTCCGGTCGAGGTCAGCGTCATGACAATGGTGCCGTGGGGGCGGCGCCTCCGGTACGAGCTGGCGATCGACTGACGGAGCGGAGCAGCGGACATGGCGAGTGGATCCGACAGCCGTCCCCGTCATGAGCAGGTCGCGGCCGACCTTCGGTCCCGCATCATGTCCGGCGAGTTGCCGCCGGGGTCAGCGCTGCCGTCGATCCCGACGCTCGTGCGGCAGTACTCCGCGGCCACCGCGACAGTCCAGCGTGCCCTCGGTGCGCTGAAGGCGGAGGGCTCTGTTTACAGCGAGGTGGGAAAGGGCGTCTACGTCCGACCGAGGCGACCGCTGGTGGTGGAGGCGTCGGCTTACCTCGCTCCCACCTCCGACGGGTACGCCTACCGGCTCCGCTCGGTGGCAGAGGTGGTGCCGCCCGCCGAGGTGGCGCGGGAACTGGAGATAGGTGCGGACGAACGAGCGGTTCTGCGGCATCGGCTGCTCGTGTGTGGTGATGAGCCGGTTGAGCTGTCCTGGTCGTACTATCCGGCGGCCATCGCCAGTGGCACGGAGCTCGCCGAGCGGCGCAAGATCCCGGGTGGTGCTCCGCGGGCTCTGGCAGATCTTGGCTACCCGCAGCGGCATACGCGGGACCGGGTTTGCGCGCGGATGCCCACGACGGAGGAGGTCGAAGCGCTCGACCTGCCGCCGTACGTACCGGTGCTCCGCCAGCTACGGGTGATCCGATCGGTCGACGCCAGACCGGTCGAGGTGTCGATCCTCGTCAAGGGCAGCCACCGGCACGAGCTGCACTACGACCAGCGGGGGTAGCCCGGGGCCCGGGTTCCGGACCGCATCGCCCGGAAACCGGTCGGTTGCGCGCCGGAGTTTCGGTAGTCTCCTGGCCGTGTCCAGCATCGAGCTCCGACGAGTCCTCCTCGACCGCCTGAGCTGACCCCTTCGTGTCCGGCGGATCGATCCGCCGGACACCCTGGTCGTCGATCTGCTCCCCGAGATTGGCGTACCTTTCATGGATCTTGAGACGTTGCTGGCGGACCGGCTGGCACCGGCGTTCTCGGCGGTGGCCGGCGAACGGGTCGATCCGGCCGTGCGGCGGTCGCAGCACGCGGACTACCAATGCGACGCCGCCCTCTCCCTGGCTCGCCGGCTTGGCCGCCGGCCACGGGACATCGCTGCCGAGGTGCTGGGCCAGGTGGAGTTGGCGGACCTCTGCTCGGCGGTGACGGTGTCCGGTCCCGGTTTCATCAACCTGACGGTCGCCGACTCGGCACTCGGCACGCTGCTGTCGACCGCGGCCGCCGACACCCGGCTCGGGATCGCGCGCAGCGCCGCCACGGATACGGTTGTGGTCGACTACTCGGCGCCGAACGTGGCCAAGGAGATGCACGTCGGGCATTTGCGGTCGACCGTGATCGGTGACGCCGCCGTACGGCTGCTCGAATGGCGCGGGCATCAGGTGATCAAGGCCAACCACCTGGGCGACTGGGGCACCCCCTTCGGGATGCTCATCGAGCACCTGCTCGACCTGGGTGAGTCGGAGGCCGCCGACGAGTTGTCCGTCGGGGACCTGGACTCGTTCTACAAGGCGGCCCGGGCCACGTTCGACACCGACGACGGGTTCCGGGAGCGGGCCCGGCGGCGGGTGGTCGCCCTGCAACGTGGGGACGAGCTGACGCTGCGGTTGTGGCGGCAGCTCGTCGCCGAGTCGGAGAAGTACTTCCTCACCGTCTACGACCAGCTCGGTGTCCTCCTGACCGAGCAGGACTTCTGCGGGGAGAGTTACTACAACGACCGGCTCGCCCCGGTGACCGACGAGCTGGATCGGCTCGGCCTGCTGCGGGAGAGCGGCGACGCCGCCTGCGTCTTCCCGGCCGGCTTCGCCGGCCGCGACGGGCAGCCGCTACCGATCATTGTGCGGAAGCGGGACGGCGGCTACGGCTACGGCGCCACCGACCTCGCGGCGATCCGCCACCGCACCCAGTGCCTTGGCGCGACCCGGTTGCTCTACGTCGTCGGTCTGCCGCAGCGTCAGCACTTCGAGCTGGTGTACGCGGTCGCGCGGCAGGCCGGCTGGTTGAGGTCACCGGCGCGGGCCGAGCACCTCGGCTTCGGCTCGATCCTCGGCTCGGACGGCAAGATGCTGCGCAGCCGGACCGGTGACTCGATCAAACTTGTCGGGCTGCTCGACGAGGCCGTGACCCGGGCCGCCGAGTTGGCCCGGCAGAAGAACCCCGACCTCTCCGCGACGGAGGTCGCTGACGTCGCCCGCGCGGTCGGTATCGGTGCCATCAAGTACGCCGACCTGTCCACCGACCGGAACAAGGACTACGTCTTCGACTGGCAGCGGATGCTCTCCCTCGACGGCAACACCGCCCCGTACCTGCAGTACGCCCATGCCCGGATCCGGTCCATCTTCCGTCGGGCCGAGATCGAGCAGTTCATTCCCGCCCCGATCACGATCCGGCACCAGGCCGAACACGCCCTCGCCCTCGAACTGGCGGGTTTCGGAGCCGTGGTGGCCAACGTCGAGCAGACCCTGCAGTTCCACCGGCTCGCCGGCTACCTGCACACCCTCGCCACCACCTTCAGCGGCTTCTACGAAGCCTGCCCGGTCCTGCGGGCTGAGGACGCGGTGCGGGACAGCCGGCTCGCCCTCTGCGACCTCACCGCCCGGGTCCTCCGGCAGGGCCTGTACCTCCTCGGCATCGCCACCCCCGACCGGATGTAGCGACCGGGCGCGCCGGCCGCGCGCCGGATCGCGTGGCCGGCGGCGGCCCGGCCGGGGACGTTGCGCCCGGGTACCGGAGAATAGGGCCGTGACGACGATCCCGAACGTGCTCGCCAACCGGTACGCCTCCCCCGAGCTGGTCACCCTCTGGTCCCCGGAGGAGAAGATTCGGATGGAGCGGCGGCTCTGGCTGGCCGTGCTCATCGCGCAGCGGGATCTCGGCGTGGACGTGCCGGACGGGGTGGTCGAGGCGTACCAGCGGGTGCTCGACCAGGTCGACCTGGCCTCGATCGCGCAGCGGGAGCGGGTCACCCGACACGACGTGAAGGCGCGGATCGAGGAGTTCAGCGCGCTCGCCGGGCACGAGCACGTGCACAAGGGCATGACCTCCCGGGACCTGACCGAGAATGTCGAGCAGCTTCAGGTGCGGGCGTCCCTGGAGCTGATCCGGGACCGTGTGGTCGCCACCCTGGCCCGGCTGTCCCAGCTCGCCGTCGAGCACTCCGGCCTGGTGCTGACCGGGCGTTCGCACAACGTGGCGGCGCAGGCCACCACGCTGGGCAAGCGTTTCGCCTCGGCGGCGGAGGAGCTGCTGATCGCGTACGAGCGGCTGGACGACCTGATCGGGCGGTATCCGCTGCGGGGGATCAAGGGCCCGGTCGGCACCGCCGCGGACCAGCTCGACCTGCTCGACGGGGACGCCGGCAAGGTCGCCGAGCTGGAGCGCCGGGTGGCGGAGCACCTCGGGTTCGGCCGGGTGTTGGACAGCGTCGGGCAGGTCTACCCGCGGTCGCTCGACTTCGACGTGCTCTCGGCGTTGGCCCAGGTGGCGGCCGGGCCGTCGTCGTTGGCCACCACGATCCGGCTGATGGTCGGCCAGGAGCTGGCCACCGAGGGCTTCCAGCCGGGCCAGGTCGGCTCCAGCGCGATGCCGCACAAGATGAACACCCGATCGTCAGAGCGGGTGAACGGTTTCGCGGTGATCATCCGTGGTTACCTGTCGATGGTCGGCGAACTCGCCGGCGACCAGTGGAACGAGGGGGATGTCTCCTGCTCGGTGGTGCGCCGGGTGGCGTTGCCGGATGCCTTCTTCGCCGCCGACGGGCTGTTCCAGACGTTCCTCACCGTGCTGGACGAGTTCGGCGCGTACCCGGCCGTGGTCAACCGGGAGTTGGAGCGGTTCCTGCCGTTCCTGGCCACCACCAAGATCCTGGTCGCGGCGGTACGGCGGGGCGTCGGGCGGGAGGTCGCCCACGAAGTGATCAAGGAGCACGCGGTCGCGGTCGCGCTGGCGATGCGGGAGAAGGGCGCCACCGAGAACGATCTCTTCGACCGGCTCGCCGCCGACGACCGGCTGACGTTGACCCGTGCCGACATCGCGGACCTGGTGGCTGACCGCACGGCCTTCGTCGGCGCTGCCCCCGCCCAGGTCCACGCCGTGGTGGAGCGAGTCGCGGAGGTTCTCGACCGCCATCCCGCCGCCGCCACGTACGCCCCGCCGCCGATCCTCTGATCACCGTGTTGCGCGGCTCGCCCCGGGCCACCGGCGTCGTCGCTGATCCTTGCGGGTCGGGTCGGGTCGCGGTGGGTCAGACCTCGGGGGTGGGGGTCTCGGCCGCACTACGCAGGTCGGGCGCGGTGGCCGGCTCGCCGATGCCGCTGGGCTCGGGCGCGATCCTTGGCTCGTTTGCGGTCTCCGCGGCGACCAGGGGTTGGTCGGGGGGCATGACGTCGGGTACTCGGGGTACCACGATCACGGCCGTGCCGTAGGCGCAGATCTCCATCCACATCTCGCCGCAGTCCCGGCTGTCGAACCGCATTCCGATCACCGCGTTCGCGCCGAGCCGGCGGGCCTCCTCGCCGAGGCGGGCCACCGAGTCCGCACGCCAGCGGGTGAGGTTGTCCGGCGCCATCGGGTCGTACGCGCCGCCACGGAGGTTCTTCACGCCCTCGCGGTACGGGTTACGGGTCCTGGCCATCGAGGAGACCACCTCGCCGAGGATCTGGCGGACCTCATAACCGGGTAGTTGATCCGTCGTCACGACCAGCACGGTTCCGATGCTGTCAGCCGACGCTGGGGCCGAACGTGGGCCTTGTTCACCTGATCGGATGGTGAAAAACAGCGCGGCGCGGACGGTCGGCACGTGGCCGGCCATCCGCGCCGCGGCGGCGTTAACCGTCAGACACCGGAAATCGAGGTGATCCAGGAGCGGTTGTACGCGACACTGCCGTAGATCTGGAGGTTGACGCCGTTGGCGAGGGAGGCGACGCCGACCTGACGGCCGTTGTAGAACTGTGGTCCGCCCGAGTCACCCCGCCAGGCGTTGCCGTTGATCCGGTTGGTCTGGATCGCCTGTCCGCCGTACGCGTCGCTGGCGTTGTTGCTGGTAACCCGGACGTTTGCGGTCTTCAGCTGGCTGGACGCCGAGCAGCCGCTGTAGCAGGTCATCCCCCAGCCGTAGATCGAGTTGGTCGACCCGATCGGCGGGTTGCTGTTGGCCAGCGTCACGTAGCTGGTGTTGACCGAGCTGCTCAGCCGCATCAGAGCCAGGTCGTACCGGCCGTAGGCGGCGGTGACGGAGCGGGTGGTGCCGCCGGAGGAGCGGTAGACCGAGCCGACCCGGACCGACATCGACCCGCCGACGCAGTGTCGGGCGGTGAGCACCCACTCCGGGGCGATGATCGTGCCGGAGCAGGTGAACGAGCCGTTGCTGAATACGGCGGCGGCCCACGGCGCGGATGAGACGTAGCCGCCGCCGATGATCAGGGGGGTGGGGCCGGGGTTGGCGACGGCGCCTGAGCTGGCGCCGAGCACGCCGGCGACCGCGGTGGCGAGGACCGCGACCAGGGATCGGATGCGCATGAGGGCTCCTTCGGAGGTGGGTGCCTGGGTGGCCGGGTTTCGCCTGCCCGCTGGTGGGCGGGGCAGGCCAGCGGTAGAACTGTATTGATGTATGGCGATTTATGGTAGGGCCCCTGGGAGGCGGTTCGCAAGGATTTACATTGACGGAAATCCATGCTGTATTGGTTGGTATCGCCGAGCGGTAGGTCCGCCAACCATGAGGTGGGTGGCAACGAAACCGCATCGGGAACGCAACAGAAATGCATCGGTCCTGGTGTCCCGCCTTAACTGCGACGGAGATCGCCCAAACCATGTGCGGCCGGTGCGGCCGGCGCGGTATCTGCCAGGTAGGCTGGCTGCGCTCGCCCCTAGTGGGTCGGCACCCAACTGCGTACACAGTCAGGAGTGCCCAGTGCCTCGCGTCGTCGTCGACGTCATGCTTAAACCCGAGATCCTCGATCCGCAGGGACAGGCCGTCGCTAACGCGCTGCCCCGGCTCGGCGTCACCGACGTCGCCTCGGTCCGGATCGGCCGACGGATCGAGATCGAGTTCACCGGGGAGCCAGATCTGAACCGAACTCGGGAGATCGCCGACAAGCTGCTCGCCAACCCGGTCATCGAGGATTTCACCATCCGTCTGGCCGAGGACGGCGAGACCGTGGACGCCCAACCGTGACCGCCCGAGTAGGCGTGGTCACGTTCCCCGGTTCACTCGACGACGGGGACGCAGCACGGGCCGTCCGGCTCGCCGGCGCCGAGCCGGTCCGCCTCTGGCACGCAGACCCGCAGCTACACGGGGTGGACGCCGTTGTCCTGCCCGGCGGCTTCTCGTACGGCGACTATCTGCGCTGCGGCGCCATCGCCCGGTTCGCCGCGGTGATGGCGCCGATCGTGGACGCCGCCCGAGCGGGTCTGCCGGTGCTCGGCATCTGCAACGGCTTCCAGATCCTCTGCGAAGCCCACCTGCTGCCCGGTGCGCTGACCAGAAACCAGCACCTGCACTTCCGCAACCGGGACCAGGTCCTGCGCATCGAGTCGGCCGGCACCGCCTGGACCAACGCGTTCCAGCCCGGCCAGGAGGTGCTGATTCCAGTCAAGAACGGCGAGGGCTGCTACGTCGCGGACGCCGCGACGCTGGACCAGCTCGAAGCCGAGGGCCGGGTGGTCGCCCGCTACGTGGGCAACCCAAACGGGTCCCAGCGAGACATCGCCGCGATCACCAACTCCGCCGGAAACGTCGTCGGCATCATGCCCCACCCGGAGCACGCGGTGGAGGAGCTCACCGGCCCCTCCCTGGACGGCCTCGGCTTCTTCACCTCGGCGCTCAAGCACCTGGTGGGGACCGCGGCGTGACCACAGGCGGCATCATCGGTCGGCTCACCCGCCCGACGGGCGGTCCGGTGCGTAACAAGGAGAGGTCATGACCACCCAGGACCCGGTCCGGGACACCTCAGACGCCGCAGCAGCCGGACCGACGGCCGCGCCTGACCGAGGCGCTGCCGTCACCGGCTGGGCCGGGGGCGTGGACACCGTCCCCCACGCCGGCGAGAGCCCGGACGAGCTTCAGCCCTACGTCGATCTCGGTCTCCGGGACGACGAGTACCAGCGGATCCGGCAGCTGCTCGGCCGTCGGCCCACCCAGGCCGAGCTGGCCATGTACTCGATCATGTGGAGCGAGCACTGCTCCTACAAGTCGAGCAAGGTTCACCTGAGGCAGTTCGGGGAGAAGGCCCCGTCCAGCGACCGACTGCTCGCCGGCATCGGTGAGAACGCGGGCGTGGTCCGGGTCTCCGACGAACTCGCGGTGACCTTCAAGGTCGAGTCGCACAACCACCCGAGCTTCGTCGAGCCCTACCAGGGCGCGGCGACCGGCGTCGGCGGTATCGTCCGGGACATCCTCGCCATGGGCGCGCGCCCGGTCGCGGTGATGGACCCGTTGCGCTTCGGCGCGGCCGACCACCCCGACACCGCTCGCGTGCTACCCGGCGTGGTCGCCGGGGTCGGCGGCTACGGCAACCGCCTCGGCCTGCCGAACATCGGCGGCGAGGTCGTCTTTGACCCCTGCTACCAGGGCAACCCGCTGGTCAACGCCCTCTGCGTCGGGGTGTTGCCGATCGACCGACTCCAGAACAAGGCCGCCGCCGGCGACGGGAACGTCGTGGTGTTGATGGGCGCCAAGACCGGCCGGGACGGCATCGGCGGCGTGTCGGTGCTGGCCAGCGCCACCTTCGACGAGAGCAGCGAGCAGCGTCGTCCCTCGGTTCAGGTGGGCGACCCGTTCATCGAGAAGCTGCTCATCGAGGCCTGCCTGGAGCTCTACGACGAGCAGCTCGTCGTCGGTATCCAGGACCTCGGCGGCGCCGGGCTGACGTGTGCCCTCGCCGAGACCGCCGCCGCCGCGGGTACCGGCATGCGGGTCTGGCTCGAGCGGGTACCGCTGCGGGAACCCTCGATGGAGCCGCACGAGATCCTCGCCAGCGAGTCCCAGGAGCGGATGCTGCTGGTCGTCGAGCCGGAGAAGCTGGAGGCGGTGCTCAAGACCGCCGAGAAGTGGGGCGTGATCGCCACCGCGATCGGCGAGGTCACCCCACGGGCAGCGGACGGGCAGCCGGGCCGCCTGGTCGTCACCTGGCGAGACCATCTGGTCGTTGACGTCCCACCGGGTTCGCTGGCTGACGACGGTCCGGTGTACAACCGGCCGATGCGGGAGCCGGCCGACCTGATCCTGCTCCAGGCCGACCGGGCGGAGACCCTGCCCCGGCCGAGTGACCCGGAGGCCCTACGGGAGACGGTCCTGCGGATGATCGCCTCGCCGAACCTCGCGGACAAGACCTGGGTCACCGAGCAGTACGACCGGTACGTGCTGGGCAACACCGTGCTCGCCCAGCCCGAGGACTCGGGCGTGATCCGGATCGACGAGCGCAGTGGTGTCGGCATCGCGCTCTCCGTCGACGGCAACGGCCGCTACGCCCGCCTCGACCCGTACCACGGTGCCAAGCTCGCGCTGGCCGAGGCGTACCGGAACGTGGCCGTGACCGGTGCCAAGCCGATCGCCGTCACCGACTGTCTCAACTTCGGCTCCCCGGAGGACCCGGGCGTGATGTGGCAGTTCGCCGAGGCCGTCCGGGGCATCGCCGACGGCTGTAGCGAGCTGGATATCCCGGTTACCGGGGGTAACGTCAGCTTCTACAACCAGACCGGCGCGGCAGCCATCCATCCGACCCCGGTGGTGGGCGTCCTTGGCGTGCTGGACGACGTGGCCGACCGGGTCCCGATGGGCTTTGTCCCGCGTGACGGCGGTCATGACCAGATCTACCTGCTGGGTGAGACGCACGTGGAGTTGTCCGGCTCGGAGTGGGCGTGGGCCACCCACGAACACCTCGGCGGCGTACCTCCCCGGGTGGACCTTGACCGCGAGCGGGCGATCGCCGACCTGATGGCGGTGGCGGCCCGGGGCGGGCACCTCAGCTCCGCGCACGACCTCTCCGACGGCGGTCTCGCGCAGGGCCTGGTCGAGTCCTGCCTGCGTCAGGGCGTCGGCGCCCGGGTGACCCTGCCGGAGCAGTTCACCGGCGGCTCGATGCCGTTCGTCTTCCTGTTCAGCGAGTCCGCTGGCCGGGTGTTGGTCTCGGTGCCGCGGGGGCACGAGAAGGCGTTCACCGCGCTGGCCGCCGAGCACGGCGTGCCGTGCGAGCTGATCGGTGTCACCGACCCGGCCGCTGGTGCGCTGGAGGTGCACGGGCAGTTCCGCCTCAGTCTGGCGGAGCTGCGCGCGGCGCACAGCGCTACCCTGCCCCGCCTCTTCGGCGGAGCGGAACTCGCCACCTCGCCGGTCGACACGGCGACGCCGGCCAGCTCCGAGCCACAGCCTGGGGGACCGAGCGAACAGGCGTGACCACCGCCGCACCGGCCCCGCCCGGTTCCGGCACCCGATCCTGGTGAGGGCAATCCGGCCCGGCTGATCTCAGCCGGGCCGGATGTCGTTGCCAGGAATGTCAAGACCCCCAGAACAGACGGTTGAGGGCCACCCGGCTTCGGGTGGCCCTCAACCGTCCGTCGTCAGTCGTCCAGCCAGTCCAGCCGGCGACCGCCCCGGTCCGGCGGGGGAGCGTCGGACCGAGCCCGATCGGTCTGTGTCGGGTCCCCGTAGCCGCCCTGGCCATACCCACGGTCGTCATAGCCGCCGTATTGGGCGGGTGTGTCCTGGCTGTAGCCGGCCTGTTGGTCGTAGCCGCCGCGTTGGGTTGGCAGCTCCTGGCCGTAGCCGGCTTGTTGGCCGTAGCCGGCGTATTGGGCGGGTGTGTCCTGGCCGTAGCCGGCCTGTTGGTTGTAGCCGCCGTGCTGGTCGTAGCCGCCGTATTGGGCGGGTGTGTCCTGGCTGTAGCCGGCTTGTTGGCCGTAGCCGCCGTATTGGGCGGGTGTGTCCTGGCCGTAGCCGGCCTGTTGGTTGTAGCCGCCGTGCTGGTCGTAGCCGCCGTACTGTGCGGGCGTGTCCTGGCTGTAGCCGGCCTGTTGGTTGTAGCCGCCGCGCTGGTCGTAGCCGTGGCCGTCGTAGCCGCCTTGTTGGTCGTAGCCACTGGTCGGCTCAGCACCGCGTCCGTATGCGGGCTCGGCCTGGCCGTAGCCGGCGTCCTGCTGGTACCTCCCGGTGGGGTACGGGTCGGCCGGGGCCGGGTACTGCGTGGCGTCGGCCTGGTAGCGGCCGGTCATCTCGTCGTACCGCTCCTCGTGGCCGTACGGCCCGCCAGAACTGGGAGGGTAGCCGGTCCCAGCCGGGGAGGACGTGCCGTAGTCACTGCCGCCGTAGCCGCCACCGGAGGCGGGGGGCGTGGCGCCGTAGCCGCTGTCGGTCCAGCTGGACTGGCCGGCGGACGCGCCATAGGGCTGCGGCGGAGCGCCGTAGGGGTCCGGTGGGACATCGTCGACCACCGGGCTGTGCATCATCGTGGGAGCGTCGGCGAGGGAAGGGTCCCCGCCGACCATCGTCGGTGCCGCCGCGGTCGGGTTCACGATCCGCGTCTGATCGTCGGCGCCGCCGTAGCCGCCGCGGGCAACCGGGACGGCACCTGTGGCCGCGCCGGAAGGGTTGACGCCCGCCTCGTCTTCGTCGTCGTTTTCCTTGCGGCGTAGCCACAGCAACACCATGGTGCCGACGCCGGCTGCCACGAGAAGGCCACCGAGCAGGATGATCAGCAGTGAACCGGTGCCGCCGGACCCCTCGTCGCTGGCCTCCGCCACGGGGACATCCACGGCGGCTTCGATCGGCTCCTCGGTCTCTTCATCCACTCCAACGGTCGGTGCCGCATCGATGCTCGTCGACGGACTGGGGCTCGCGGTCGGCTCTTCTTGGATCCTGAGTGAGATCCGCTGGCCGGAGACGCTCTGCCCGGCGGAGGCATTCAGCGTCTTGGTGGCGGTGCTGCCGTCCATGCTCGCGCCGATGTCGAGTCGGCCGGGGGTGATCGGGTTCTGGGTGCTACCGGTGAACCGGAAGTTCCCACCGTTGTCGGTGATGGTGTCGAACTTGTTGTTCCTGGAGTCCCTGAGGACGACCAAGGCTCCCGGTACCGCGCTGCCGGTGCTCTGATTGACCACCTCGCCGGAGACCGACTTCACCGTCTGGGCCTGGCTGGGCTGCGGCTCTGGCTCCGGCTTGGCCACCAGGGTGACCCTGGTAGTGCGACTCTTCTCGCCGTCGGAGTCGACTGCGGTGACCGTGATCGTGGCCTGTCCGTTGGTCGTGTCGCTGGCCAGCTGGAAGCTGGCCTGGAAGTCCTGACTCTGGTTGACGCCGCTGCGGCTGCAACCGTCGACGCAGGTGAGCTTTCCGTTGCTGGACGTCACCGTCACGTCGGCGGGCTTGTCGTCCGAGATCTCGATCGAGTAGCTGACCGTTGTGGTCCCGCCCGCCTCGATCCGGCTCGGTGAGGCCGAGACATTGTTGACCCCGAGGGCGGCGGAGGCCGGGGTGGCGGGGACGGTGAGCAGGGCACCAACCAGCAACGCCACGACCACACCGGCCCGCTGCTTCCAGGCACGTCGGTGTGTTGACACGTCCACCGCCTTCCACTGGAATCCCACGTGGCCGGCGGTCGCCGGGCCAGGGATCATCACGGTACGAATACGCCGTGGGCTACTATGCCTTGTCCAGTCGGATCGGCGCGACCCAGGGCCGGTGTGAGAGCATCCGCGCGCGCGCCGTATCGTCCCGCTGTGACCCCTTCGTACGCTAGAACCGCTGCAGTCGTGGCGGCGCTGTCGGCGTTCGATGAAGGGCGTATCCCCGATCGTCCGGTACTCCGGGCGGCGGTCCGTGCCCTGTTGACCGTGCTCGCGGAGCGGGTACCCGGTCGATCGGTGGAGGTGCGGGTGCCACCCTACGGCGCAGTGCAGTGTGTCTCGGGCCCCCGGCACACCCGTGGTACCCCGGCGAACGTGGTCGAGACGGACCCGGAGACCTGGCTGCGGGTCGCCACGGGACGTGTCTCCTGGGTGGAAGCGGTCGCCACGGGTCGCGTACGGGTCAGTGGGGTCCGCGCAGACCTGGCTCCGTACCTGCCGCTTTAGCAGGTGACAGAGGTTGAACGTTACAGGATGCAGTGATTTCGTGACTTTCTGTGTAGGTGAGGGTTCGCGTACACTGTCAGCGACGACAAGCGGTCCCGGCCGAGGAGCGGATCTCATGATTCGCCTGGCCAGTCCAGCAAGAGGGAGCGGCAGGTGCCCCGAGGCGATGGCCGGTTGAGCCACGACCTTGACCCCCAGCGTCCCGGCCCCCAGGACGCCTGTGGCGTCTTTGGTGTCTGGGCGCCCGGCGAGGAGGTCGCCAATCTGACCTACTTTGGGCTGTACGCGTTGCAGCACCGGGGGCAGGAGGCGGCTGGCATTGCCGTCAGTGACGGCACGGGCGTGGTGGTCTACAAAGACCTTGGCCTGGTAGCCCAGGTCTTCGACGAGCCGACCCTGGCCAGCCTGCGCGGGCACGTGGCGATCGGCCACGCGCGTTACTCGACCACTGGTGGCTCCACCTGGGAGAACGCCCAGCCGACCATCCGATCCACCGCCTCCGGCACGACGATCGCTCTGGCCCACAACGGCAACCTGGTCAACTCGGCCGAGCTGTACCGGGAGGCCGGCGAGCGGGCGTTGGCCGGTGACGGGGCCACCAGCGACACCTCGCTGGTGACCATGCTGTTGGCCAGCCGACCCGACCTGTCGGTGGAGGCCGCCGCGCTGGAGGTGTTGCCGCAGCTACAGGGAGCGTTCAGCTTCGTCTTCATGGACGAGTCGACGCTCTACGCGGCCCGCGATCAGTACGGGGTCCGTCCGCTGGTGTTGGGCCGGTTGGAGCGCGGTTGGGTCGTGGCCAGCGAGACGGCCGCGCTCGACATCGTCGGTGCCAGCGTGGTCCGGGAGGTCGAGCCGGGCGAGTTGATCGCGATCGACGAGGACGGGCTCCGCTCTGCCCGCTTTGCCGCACCGGAGCCGAAGGGCTGCCTCTTCGAGTACGTCTACGTCGCCCGTCCGGACGCCACTATCGCCGGCCGGAACGTGCACGCGGCACGCGTGCAGATCGGCCGTCAGCTCGCTCGGGAGCATGAGGTAGAGGCCGATCTGGTGATCCCCGTGCCTGAGTCGGGCACCCCCGCCGCGATCGGCTACGCGGCAGAGTCCGGCATTACCTTCGGGGCCGGGTTGATGAAGAATCCGTACGTCGGGCGGACCTTCATCCAGCCGTCGCAGACGCTGCGGCAGCTCGGTATTCGACTCAAGCTCAACCCGCTGCGCGAGAACGTACGGGGTAAGAGGCTGGTCGTCGTGGACGACTCCATCGTCCGCGGCAACACCCAGCGGGCCATTGTGCGAATGCTCCGCGAGGCCGGTGCGCTGGAGGTGCACGTCCGGATCTCTTCGCCGCCGGTTGCCTGGCCATGCTTCTACGGCATCGACTTCGCGACCCGCGCCGAGCTGCTCGCCAACGGCCTGGACAACGAGGGCGTCCGGCGGTCGATCGGCGCCGACACGCTCGGCTACGTGTCGCTCAGCGGTCTGATCGCGGCCACCGAGCAACCGAAGAGCCGGCTCTGCCGTGCGTGCTTCGACGGCGAGTATCCGATCGAACTGCCCGCTGACAGCCTGATCGGTAAGCACGTGCTGGAGGGGGTCGGTCGGCGGGTCACCGCCGAGTCCTCCGAACCGCACGCCATTCCGTTCGTCGCCGCCCACAGCGGTTACGACGCGTTCAGCTCGGCGCGGGTGCCGCGCCCCGACCCGGAAGAGCCGACCACCCACATCCGGTAGCACCATCCGGGTACGGCCCGGCCATCGCCGGTTCGCACCAGGACCATCTAAGGGGAGAACCGTGACGCACGTGTCCGAGCGCAGCGGCGCAGGAAGTAGCCAGACCGGTGCCGGCGGTGACCGCCAGCCCTGGACCACCGCCACCGGGCGCCCGGTGCGCAAACGCTCGGCCTCGTACCTGGATGCCGGTGTCTCGATCGAGGCGGGCGACCGCGCGGTTGAGCTGCTCAAGTCGAAGGTGAAGCAGACTCGACGGCCAGAGGTGATGGGCGACCTGGGTGGCTTCGCCGGCCTGTTCCGGCTGGACACGAAGAAGTACAAGAGCCCGATCCTGGCCTCCTCCACCGACGGTGTCGGCACGAAGCTGGTGATCGCGCAGCAGCTCGACATTCACGACACGGTCGGCATCGACCTGGTCGCCATGGTCGTGGACGATCTGGTGGCGTGCGGTGCCGAGCCGCTGTTCCTGCTCGACTACATCGCCACCGGGGAGGTTGTCCCGGACCGGGTTGCCGAGATCGGCGCTGGCATCGCCGATGGCTGCCGTTACGCCGGTTGTGCCCTGCTGGGTGGGGAGACCGCCGAACACCCCGGTGTCCTCCGCCCGGATGAGTACGACATCTCAGCCACCGGGGTGGGCGTGGTGGAGGAGAGCGGAATCCTCAGCTCCGAGCGGGTGGAGGTCGGCGACGTGGTGATCGCGATGCGCGCGTCCGGCCTACACTCCAACGGGTTTTCCCTGGTCCGGCACGTGCTGCTCGGTGCCGGCCGGATGCGGCTCGACGTGGTCATCGAGGACTTCGGTCGGCAGCGCACCCTCGGTGAGGAACTGCTGACTCCTACCAAGATCTATGCCCAGGACTGCCTGAAGCTGATCGCTGAGGCGGAGGTCCGGGTATTCGCCCACGTGACCGGGGGTGGTATCCCGGGGAACCTGGTCCGGGTCCTGCCGGAGCACGTGGACGCGGTGGTCAATCGCGCCACCTGGAAGCCGCAGCCGATCTTCGACCTGGTGCAGTCCAAGGGACGGATTGAGGCCCCGGAGATGGAGGCGACGTTCAACATGGGCGTCGGCATGTTCGCGATCGTCTCCGCCGAGGACGCCGACCGCGCGCTGGCCACTCTCACCGGCCGTGGCGTGGACGCGTGGCAGGCCGGCGAGATCATCGAAGGTACTGGCAACGTTCAGCTGGTCGGGCAGCACACCCGTGGCTGATCGCTCCGACGCCCGGATGGACTGCCGATCAGGGCTTCACCCGGGTGGCCGACTCCGCCTAGCCTGAGGAGCACCCTCAACGTTGCCGGGCACGTCGGGGTGTCGCTTCAGCGCCCAGGCCTGGCAGAGGAGGGCGATGGCTGTACGGGGGCGGTCGACAGCTGGGATGCGCGGCTTGGCCGCCGTCCCAGCCTATGTGGTGATGCAGCCAACCACGCTCTGCAATCTCGACTGCGTGTACTGCTACCTCCCGCTTCGCCACGCCGACCGGCGGATGCCGGTCGGCGTGGCGAAGGCGGTGGCCGCATCGGTCAATCCATGGGCGCGGGCCGGGCGATTCTCCGTCGTGTGGCACGGTGGCGAGCCGCTCGCCGCCGGGCAGGAGCTGCTCGGCGCGCTGATTGCCCCGTTCGGGCCGGAGGTCGAGCATCACGTCCAGACCAACGCGACGCTGATCGACGACGCCTGGTGTCGATTCTTCGCGGAGCACCAGATCCGGGTCAGTGTCAGCGTGGACGGGCCGCGGGAGCGCAACGTGGATCGGGTCACTCGGGGCGGGCGTCCCGCGTATGCCCACATCATGCGGGGAGTCGAGGCGCTGCGTCGACATGGGCTGCCGTTCTCCGCGCTGGCCGTGGTGGGGCGCCCCGAGCTGGGTCTCGCCCGCGAACTGTACGACTTCTTCCTCGATCTTGGCCCGGATGTGGTGGGCGTGAACATCGAGGAGACCGAGGGGGTCAATACGCGGGCCAACTGCCACGACGCGGCTGCGGTGACCGCCTTCTGGTCAGAACTGGTGGCGGCCTGGCGCCGGAACCCCCGTATCCACCTGCGTGAGGTTGAGTGGTCCCTGCGGTACGCCGCTGCGGTGTTGGACGGCGTCGAGGACCAGGTGCTGCCCCGCCGGCTGGATCCGATCCCCACGGTCGGCCACGACGGTTCGGTGACCGTGCTCTCGCCCGAACTGGCCGGCTTCACGAACCCCCGGTACGGCGACTTCAGCAGCGGCAACGTGCTGGTCACTTCGCTGGCAGAGATCCTGGCCGAGGCCGCGGCGACACCCTGGGTCGGGGAGTTCCTCGCCGGGGTGGAGGCTTGCCGGGCATCGTGTTCCTACTTCGGCTTCTGCGGCGGTGGTCACGCGGCCAATCGCTACTTCGAGCAGGGACGTTTTGACGGTACGGAGACCGAGCACTGCCGCAACAGCAAGATCCGCCTACTGGAGGGAGTGTTGGAGCATGCCCGAGAACACCGGTCCCCGGCAACCTGAGCGCACGGCGGGCGCGGTCTCGGACGACGTGGTCGATCGGATCCGCGTCGCTGGCGCCGACCTCACCACGTTGCTTCGCGAGGCCGAGGCGGCCCGCCACCTACGGGCGGAGGCGGCGGGAGACGGCACCTCCAGCGCGGTCTGCGCCTGGAACCACTTCGAGAACATCCCGACGTTCTACAACTGGAACAACCGTCCACGCTGAGCCGGCTGGCTACCGCGAGCTACGCTGCGCCGGCTGGCTACCTACACCGAGCCGTCCGCCCTGCTCCGGTGCTCCCCTGCCACCTGCCGGACAGGGCATGTCTCGGAGCCACTGCCAGCACTCCGAGACATGCCCTGCTTCCGTCGGGGACCGCCGACCGATGGGCACAGACATGAGCACGCGGTCGATCCGCGTGCTCAGTTGCGACCAGGGGTCAGCGGTTGGGACGAGCCCGGTTGTCCGGGTCGTCGTCCACGTGGTCCTCGTCATCGTCGTCGACATACTCTTTGTAGTCGTCGTCGAAGTCGTGGTCCGACTTGTGGCTGCCGCCGAGTTCGCGTTGCAAGGCGGCGAGGTCGGTGTTCGGGGAGTGGTACTTCAACTCCCGGGCCACCTTTGTCTGCTTGGCCTTAGCTCGGCCGCGCCCCATGGCTCGACCCCCTCGCACAGAATGCGGGGCAGCCCGAAGGCGGGCCCCGATGACGTCAGGCATCTCTCGTGGCTCTTACGGTACATGGAGATGCCATCGTTCGGCACCTCGGGTTACCGTCGCCCGGCTCCGCGCGTCGCAGCGGGCCGGTCGTCACCCAGTGTACTCGGTAAGGGCCAATCCGGGGAGCACCCCTAACAGCAGGCGAATCACCGTGAATCCAGCTTAACCGCGCCGCGTCGCTGTCGCGGCCCAGGGGCGGAACCAGCCCGGCCCGCCCCTGGGCCGTGATCAGGGTAGAAGGACTGTTCGCAGCCGGCCCACCTCGGCCATCCGTCGCTCGGCCAGTCGGTCCGCGGCCACCGCCGGTGGCACCCCCTCGGCATCGGCGAGCCCCAGGATCTCCCGCGTGGTGTCGTAGATTTTCGTCGCCCGTAGCTTGGCGCGGTCGAAGTTGAAGCCCTCGATCTCGTCGGCGACCTGAATCACACCACCGGCGTTGACCACGTAGTCGGGCGCGTACAGGATGCCCCGGTCGGCGAGGAGCTTCTCGATGCCCGGGTGGGCGAGTTGGTTGTTCGCCGCCCCGGCGACCACCGTCGCCCGCAGCGCCGGAACGGTGTGGTCGTTGAGCGTGCCCCCCAGCGCGCACGGGGCGTACACATCAATGTCGGAAGCGGCCAGCGCGCTGGCGTCGTCCAACAGTGTCACCTGCGGATGGGTCGTCCGCGCCCAGGCCAGCGCCCGTGGGTTCACGTCGGTCGCCACGACCTCGGCGCCGTCGTCGAGGAGGTGGCCGACCAGATGCTTGCCGACCTTGCCCAGGCCGGCCACGCCGACTCGTCGTCCGCGCAGCGTCGACGTGCCCCAGGCATGCTCGGCCGCGGCGCGCATGCCCTGGAACACGCCCCAGGCGGTGAGGATCGAGGAGTCGCCGGCGCCCCCGTGCTCACGGCTACGGCCGGTCACGAACCGGGTCTCTCGGGCGATCACGTCCATGTCGGCGACGTAGGTACCAACGTCGCAGGCGGTGTAATAGCGGCCACCCAGGGTGGCGACGAAGCGGCCGTAGGCGCGCAACAGGGTCTCGCTTTTGAGCTGTTCGGGATCCCCCCAGATGACTGCCTTGCCGCCGCCCAGGTCCAGCCCGGCGAGGGCGTTCTTGTACGCCATACCGCGGGAGAGGTCGAGCACATCGGCGAGGGCCGCCTCCTCGCTCGCGTACGGGTAGAACCGGGTGCCGCCGAGTGCGGGCCCCAGTGCCGTGGAGTAGATGCCGATGATCGCTCGGAGGCCGGACTGTTTGTCCTGGCAGAACACGACCTGCTCGTGGCCGACCGACGCCGGGGCGTCAGTGGTGGCGAATACGCCCATGACTCACTCCTGGTGTGGTGTGCGGCCTTGTGGGCCGCGGACCTGCGGACGCCGGCGGGATGCTGCCGGTGCCGCTGAGCCTAGTATCGGCCGACATCGTCTCCGTCGTCACCGACGTGTGCGTCCGTACGGCGGGACCAGCCGCCCGGCGACTCCCCGGAGTGCACGCGAAACTGTGCCACCAGGGATTCGCATCCGACTCGTGGGAGGATCGCGCCGTGCCCTCGCTCTTCGCCGCATACCTGCGCGTGTACGAACCGTTGACTGCCTTTGACCGTAGCCGCCAGGCGTACTGGCGGCGCTACGTCGAGCAGGGACGGGCTGTCGCCCCGGTGGAGGGGCCCGGCCGGCAGCTCACCTCGGTGATCGAGGCGCTCGGCGCGGGTTGGACGCGGTTGCCGGATCTGCCAGACGAGGCGTACGTCCTGGAGGCCGATGACACTCTGCTGGTCTGCCCGTGGAACCTGCGTATCCGGGTCGCCGAGGCGGCGCTGAACGCCCGCGATGGCGTACCCCCGGTGTTGGCTGACGCCTTTGTGCCGCCGGTGCTCGCCGGAAAGGCCAAGGCGGTGGTTGACGACTGGCGGAGCGGGGCGCGCGTCCTGGAGCATGGCGTTCCCCGGGTGCACGAGCAGATCGCCACGTGGGGCGTGCCGCTGCGGTGGTTCGTCCTCTTCGAGCCGGCGGAGCGGCACCAGGTCACCGAGCCCGGCCGGCGGGCACTGCGGTACCGGACGGAGATTTCCAAGGCCCGCCGTCGCTCGTCGCGAGCCCTCGCCGTATTGCGGAAGTCGGTCGGTGCCGCGCCGATCACCGAGGCGGTGGAGGAGGCCGCGCGCTGGTTGGAGGAGTTCCATCCACGGTCGGTGGTGGAACTGGACTACGGCGGGCTGGTGTCGCTGCTCTCCGACGAGACCCTGGCGGCTGACGACTCGCCGGAGTTGGTCGCCGCCGGCCTGGCCGGGCTGTCTCGGGGTGAGGCGGAGGAGGCGTCATCGGCCTACGACAAGCTGGTCGCGCGGTGGCGTGCGGTGCAGTTGCTCGAGCGGTGCAACTGACGCCAAATCAGCTGATTCCACCTCGCCAATCTGGGAGCCATTCGCACTTGATACGTCACGAACCGTGATCATGAGAGTAGATAAGGTGCGTCCTGTCATATTAAAGGCGAAAAATTCGGTCATGGTTCATCCGTCCGTCTAGGGACGTTCGGCCGTTCGGCCCATGTCGGACATCGGGGACTAGCCGGACCATGGGAGACGCGTCGGCCGGCGGGACCCCGGCCGATGTCTATACATGTGGAGGAGTGACCCATGGCATCGCGAACGCACGAACCGGAGCCGCTGCTCACGCCGGCCGAGGTGGCGTCGATGTTCCGTGTCGACCCGAAAACGGTGACCCGTTGGGCCAAGGCCGGAAAGCTGAGTGCGATCCGGACCCTCGGCGGGCACCGCAGATACCGGGAATCGGAGGTCAGAGCGCTGTTGCAGGGGCAGATCCCCCAGCAGCGCCAGGGGGACTGACCGGGTGAGCACCAACGGAAAACGTGCGTAGGGCGGTGGACGGTCTGTCCACCGCCCTACGGGATTCCTGGGGGTGCGAACGCGGCTCGCCCCCCGGAGGGTCTCCGCGGGGCGAACGCAGCTCAACCCTTGAGCGTGACCCGGATCCCCACCGTGCCCTGCTCGCCCCGGCGTAGCCGGCTCCCCAGCAGGGTGAGCCGGCCGAGTACCCGGTACTTCTCCTTGATCAGGCCGCGGACCCGCCGGGTGCCCGCCGAGTCGGCGAGCGCGGCGTGACCGGGTACCGCCGGACCGTGCGGTCGTCCTCGGACATCGCAGGGGGCGACGGTCACATCGCCGCTGCGCCGGATCCGCTTCACCTTGCCGGAGCCGGTAACGGTCCAGACTGCGAGCGCATCGCCGTCACGGACCGCCCAGACCGGGGTCGGCACCGCACGGCCGTCCTTGCGAAAGGTCGTGAGCAGGATGTATTTCTCGGTCGCGAGTCGGTCCAGCGTGGTCACGCCGCCAAGGATACGACTCCGCGGCCGGCTGACCGGGCAGTGAGCCCGACGGCGTGCCGTGTACCTCAGACCTGGTCGTGGAACGGCCCCGGCGGTGTCCATCCGGGAAATCCTTCCGCCCGGTGCCGGGTTGCCGCGTGGCGCCTCCCAACCAATAGGGTCGCGGGGACGAGCGACACGACGAGGCGGGACGGCACGGGTGATCCCCGGCTCACCGCCAGAGGGAGGAGACGGCATGGGTGACCGTTGGGTCGTGGTCGGGGCCGGCACGATGGGCCTCGGAATCGCGTACGTGGCCGCCGGTGCCGGCCACGACGTGGACCTGGTCGAGGTCGATCCGGCCCGGGGCGAAGCCGCCGCGGTGCGCCTCGGTGAGCTGTGGGACCGGGCGGTTGGCCGGGGTCGGATAACTGTCGAGCAGGCCGGCGCCAACCGATCCCGGGTGACCCTTCGGGGAAGCCTCACCGAGGTCGGCGCCAGCCCGGACGTCGTGGTCGAGGCCGTCCCCGAGCGGGTCGACCTGAAGCGCTCCGTGCTGCGCGACGCCGAGAACCTCAATCCTGCGCTGTTGGCCAGCAACACCTCCAGCATCTCGATCGCCCAGCTGGCCGAGGGGCTGACCCGCCCAGAGCGTTTCCTCGGCCTGCACTTCTTCAACCCGGTCTGGGCGATGACGTTGCTCGAGGTCGTGGTCGGCCCGGGGACCGCACCGGAGAGCACTGACGCGGCGATCGCGCTCGCCGCTCGGCTGGGCAAGGATCCTGTCGTCGTACGTGACCTGCCCGGCTTCGCCACCTCGCGGCTGGGAGTGACGCTTGGTCTGGAGGCGATTCGGATGGTCGCCGACAAGGTGGCGGAACCAGCGGACATCGACAAGGCGATGATGCTTGGCTACCGGCATCCGGTGGGGCCGCTGGAGCTCACCGACCTGGTCGGGCTGGACGTGCGGCTCGACATCGCCCGTACCCTCGCGGCTGCGTACGGGGAGCGGTTCGCGCCGCCCCCGCTGTTGGTCGAGATGGTGGCCGCCGGACACCTTGGTAAGAAGTCCGGCCAGGGCTTCTATCGATGGGAGAACGGGGTGAAGGCGTGACCGGCCTGCGGATCGACGAACAGGCCGACCGGGTGGTGGCGATGCTGGACCGCCCGGAGAAGCGCAACGCCATCGACGTCGACCTCGTCCAGGCGCTCCACGAACTCTGCGCCGAACTGGAGGCCCGGCCACGGCTGCTGCTGCTCACCGGAGGGGCCGAAGGCATCTTCGCCGGGGGCGCCGACATCGGGCAGCTCCGCGAGCGCGACCGGTTGGATGCCCTCGCCGCGATCAACTCGGCCGTCTTCACCCGGATCAGGGCGCTGCCGATGCCGACCGTGGTCGCGGTTGATGGGCCGGCCCTGGGCGGTGGTGCCGAGCTGGCGTACGCCTGCGACCTACGGGTGTGCACCTCGCGTGCCTTCTTCGGGCAGCCCGAGGTGCGGCTTGGCATTCTGGCCGGGGCGGGGGCGACGCACCGGCTACCGGCGCTGGTCGGGGAGGCACGGGCGAAGGAGCTGCTCTTCACCGGCCGGCGGGTGGACGCTGCGGAGGCCCTGCGGATCGGTCTGGTCAACCAGGTGGTCACCGAGCCGGCCGAGCTGCTGCCGGCGGCCCACGCCCTGCTCGACGAGGTGGCGAAGGGCTCCGCGCTCGCGTTGCGGCTGACCAAGCTGGCCGTGGACGCTCCGGCCGCCGCGCACCCCCACCTGGATCTGGTCAGTCAGGCGGTGCTCTTCGAGGATGAGGAGAAGCACCGACGGATGACCGATTTTCTCGAGCGTCGGAGCCGGTCCTGAACCGGGCGATATCGGCAGGGACAGTCGGCGTGTAGACACTCGGGGTGGCCGCAGCGGACGTGTGCACACTGGTCGGCGGCGGGGTGCTCCGGTGCGGCCACCACCCGATGGAGGCTCAGTGGTGCAGCGGTACCCCCGCGTCGGCGAGGGCCCGGATCAGCTCGGCCGACTCACTGAACCCGATGATCAGGACAGCGTCGGCTCCAGATTCCTTGATCTCGCGGACACCGGAGGCGAAGTCGACCGCTGCTACGTCGGTGCCCTCCGGTGGTTGGTACGTGATCAGCTTGAGTCGGTCCGGGTCGACGCCGGCCCGTTCCAGCTCGGACTGCACGATGTTCTGTAGGCCCTCGCCGTAGGAGTCCTGCCGGGCCACGATGGCGATCTGCTGCGGGCCGTCCCGCAAGATAACGTCGGCCAGCGCGCGGCCCTGCAAGCTGTCGGGTGGGGCGGTTCGGAAATAGCGGCCCTCGTCGTCCAGTTCAGTGAGGCTCGCGTCGGTGTTCGACGGGGAGAACAGCACCAGCCCGGCCCGTACCACGTCGGGTAGCACTGCCCGGGAGATGCCGGACGCGCCAGCGCCGATGATGACGTGGACGCCGGCGGCGGCATGGCGCGCCACGGTCGCCTTGGCGACCGTCGGATTCGTGCCGTCATCGCCGTCGATCCAGGTGACCGGGGCGCCAAGGACGCCACCAGCGGCGTTGATCTCCTGAATTGCGAGGGCAGCGCCGGCGGCGAGGGGCGGGTTGGACAGCGCGAGGTCACCGGTCTGCGGTAGCAGGCCCCCCAGCACCAGCGGGGCTTTACCGTTCCGGCCGGCCCTCGCGGCATCCGGTGGCGGCGAGTTGCTCGCGGTCGACTCGAAGCCCGCACCGAGGAACTCCGTCTTGGCGTCGTTGATCTGCTTTCCGTCGAAGTGCAGAGTGGCGTAGCTGGCGGTGGAAGGCTCGCCGGCCGCGGTGAATCCACCTCGGGTGATCGAGACGCTGCGGTATTCGATGTCCTGTCTGTCTCGGGCCAGCGCGAGGCAGGTAACGGCGGTCTCACACCGCTGGCCGCCGTTGGTGATCCCGACGATCTGTTCCGCGACAGCCGCCGGATCGGTGGTGCCGGCGAGTTGCGCCGCGAGCGCGCTGATCAGCACCGCGTCGTAGGTCTCCGCCGCATAGACGAAGCTGGTCAGGTCAGGGTCAATCGAACGCAACCGGTCCTTGAAGTCCTCCGGCAGCGGGGTCAGCGGTGTGGTGCCCTTCATCCCGTCGACCAGGTCGGCCCGGTCCCCCAACTCGGTGGGGAACGAGTTGAGCATGGTGCCGTCGGTGCCGTAGAGGCGTACCGGGCTAGCGGTGACCTGGTCGGACTCGTCGGTCCCGCAGGCGCTGCTGGCGAGTAGGAACGTCGCACAGGCGGCCAGGGTGGCAGCTCGCGCGGCGCGTGAGATCAGCATCGGCGTCCTTCCTCGGGCGCGACGGTACGCTACGCAGGGTAGCGTGCCTCGCCCAGAGCCGGGAGCCTGGCGGTATTGCTATCCGAGGTTGACCGTTACGGTTACTCAGAGTGAGATGAGGTGGCGGGAGTGGCCGAGTCACGGCCTCAGCCGACGACGCGCTTCGCAACCACGCTCGCGTAGCGAGCGAGGAGTTCAGACCAGCCAGCGGTCAGCGCCTGGCGGTAGCCCTCCGCTGCGGGGCCGTGCCGATCGAAGTGTCGGTGTTCCACCTCTACCCGGGTCTGCCCCGACCGGTCGGGGCGGAAGAGCGCCTCGACCTCGCTGGCCCGGGCCGGATCAGGCGCTGGGACGCGGTCTGCCCCGATCTGCCAGGTGAAGACGAGTCGGTGGGGCGGGGTCCAGGCCAGCACCCGGCCCCAGTCGTTGCGGAAGCCGTGCGGGCCGATTTCGTACAGCATCCCGCCGGTCCGTGGCTCCATGCCCAGCGTGGTTAGGAGGTCGGGGCCGGACCAGGTGTACTCCGTCACCCACCAGTCGGCTATCGCGCCGGTGAATACCGCGAATGCCTGCTGCGTCGAGGCGGGAACGAGGAGCGAGCTGCGGAGCGAGAACCGTGCGAAATCCTGTCGGACATCGAAGGGATCGACCATCTCCTGTCCCATAGGCCGGGACCATACCGGCTGACGGGTGGCGATGCAGCATTGCAAAGAGCTCAATTCCAGTTATTTGGCGGCAGTCATGCAGGAGGGCGGATCGTCAATACTTCCCTCGGGAATAGATCCGTGGTGGAAATTTTCGTATTTCGCTCTGGCCTGGTTTCCGGACCGGGTTTAAATTTTTGTTTAGAAAGTTCTGAACATTCGAGACTGTTGTGTCGGAAGGGGAGTTTATGGACCCGGAGGCTGGCCGGCGGTACGCCGAGGAGGTCGGCGTCGTCCTGGCTCGGATGGGCACCACACCCGCCTTCGGCAAGCTACTGGGCTGGCTGCTCATCTGCGACCCGCCGAGACAGACCACCGCGCAGTTGTGCGAGGCGATGGGGCTGTCCAAGGCCTCGGTATCCACCGGCATGCGGGTGCTGGAACAGTCCGGCATGGTCCGACGGGTGCCGAGCCAGGGCCGGGGACACGCGTACGAGATGCATCCGGACGCCTTCGCCCGTGCCATTGACCCAACCGACAGGATGCGCGTTTTCATCGATCTGATGCAGCGCGGTATCGATCTGGTCGGCGACGCGGCGGCACCGGAGGCCAGCCGGTTACGCCATACCCGCGACTTCTACACCTTCATGGTCGAGCGCACACCAGCCCTGATGGAAGAGTTCCGTCGACAAGCACGAAAGGGCAGCTAGGGATGCGAATTCTGGTGATCACCGTAGGGTCGCGAGGGGATGTCCAGCCGTACGTGGCCCTCGGCAAAGGCCTCCAGTCGGCCGGCCATGACGTCACGCTGGCCACCTGCGCCCGGTTCCGGTCGTTCGTTACCGACCAAGGTTTGGCGTACGGCCAGCTCAGTGACGACATATTGCAGCTGCTGGATTCGGCGGCGGGCCGGGCCGCGATGGAGGACACCACCGGGGTGCTCGGCGCAGTCAGGACCAACATCAGGCTCGCCCGTCAGGCGAATCCGATCAACCGGAGGCTGCTGGCCGATGCCTGGGCGACAGCCAGGCAGGCCAAGCCAGATCTGGTCGTCTACCACCCCAAGGTGCTGGCCGGTCCGCACATCGCCGAGAAACTCGGCGTACCGGTGGTACTGGCGCTGCCCGTGCCGGTCTCCGTACCAACCGGTGACTTCCCCCTCGTCGGGCTGCCCGAACTGCCGCTCGGCCGTTGGTACAACCGACTGACCTACCGCCTGGCCGGTGCCGGATACCGGATGTACGACGGAATGGTGAACACGTTTCGTCGCGACACGCTCGGACTCGCGAAGACCAGCGGTGCCGCGCTGACCACCCGGCTACCTGACGGGCGGCCAATCCCGGTGCTGCATGGCATCAGCGAGCACGTCCTGCCACGCCCCGCCGACTGGCCCGGGCACGCGCACCTCACCGGCTACTGGTTCCTTGACGACGCCGCCCGCTGGCAGCCCCCGGCCGGCCTGGTCGACTTTATCGAGGCGGGCGACCCACCGGTGTACGTCGGCTTCGGCAGTATGGCCGGGCGCGACCCGCACCGACTCACCCGTCTCGTGGGCGAGGCACTGCGCCGGGCCGGCGTCCGCGGCATCGTCGCCACCGGCTGGGGTGGCCTGGCGGAGACCGAGCCGTCAGACACCATCTGGCACCTCACGCAGGCCCCACACGACTGGCTCTTCCCTCGGATGTCCGCCGTTGTGCACCACGGTGGGGCCGGCACCACCGCGGCGGCGCTACGCGCTGGCAAGCCCTCGGTGATCTGTCCGTTCCTCCTGGACCAGTTCGTCTGGGGTCGGCAGGTATTCGCGCTCGGCGTGGGCAGTGCACCCATACCGCAGCGGAAGCTCACTCCGCAGCGGCTGGCCACCGCGATCCGTACGGTGACCACCAACGCCGACATCCGGGCCGCCGCGCTCAAGCTGGGGAGGAGCCTCGCGGCCGAGGATGGTGTCGCGAACGCGGTTGCCAGGATCGACACTCTCCTCCGCCCGGCGGGTTAGGACACCAGCGGCACCGAGTGGCCGCGCCCCGGGGCGCCCCTGGCCGGAGAACGTGCGCGGCTTCCTGGAAAGGACACCGGAGAGTGACGTCGGAGAGTACTGCGACGCGTCACTGTCACCGATCACAATCAGCGGCACCGTGCGACGTACTCGTGCCCCATCCCCGTTCCTACCTGCGATCTCGCGGGGATCACCACACTACGCGACCCCCGTGGCCGGAGTAGGTTGTCTGATTTGCCGGCTTGGCTAATCTACGAATTCACCATATCCTACCGGTGTAGCACCCGTTGCCTCCGGCCGCCGCAGGTCGGAGGCTGTGTTTGGGCCCTGAGTTTGCACCCGGAGTAAAGGGAGTCAAAGCGTTGACCGACGAGTCCGGTAAGGCCAACTTCAGCGGAATCTACAACCAGGAGACGCCGTGCGCGTACTACGCTAACCTGCGACGGTTGAAATACGAGATCCCGCAGCATGGGGCTACCGTGTTCAACCAGTTGATCGATGCCCAACCATGGGGTGATGGCTATCGCCCCACTGTGCTCGATGTGTGCTGTTCCTATGGCATCGTCGGGGTGCTCACCAAGACCGATCTTGAGCTGGACGACGTGTACACGTACTACCAGGGTGCCGGTGACGACGGGCGTACCGTGGACCAGGTGCGCCGCGCCGAGAACGAATTTCTGGGTCAGCGTGCCCGGCCGGCCGCTCCTCATGTCATCGGGTTGGACGTCGCCGAGAACGCTGCTCGGCATGGTGTGGCAGTCGGCGCGCTCGACGATGCATTTGTCGAGAACCTGGAGGCGACAACGCCATCGTCGGAATTGGCTAAGAAGATGTCAGAGGTCGACCTCATCACGACCACGGGTGGCATTGGCTATGTCACTGAGCGGACGTTCGAGCGGCTACTTACCTGCACTGAAGCCCCGCCCTGGGTCGCCGCGTTCTGCCTTCGGACGTACGACTATGAGCCGATTTCGGAGGTGCTCGCGCAGTACGGGCTCGTGACCGAGAAGGCGGACCAGGCTGTTCGGCAGCGGCGGTTTATCGACGACACCGAACGAGAGTGGGCAATGGCGGAGCTGGCGGCGCGGGGGGTCGACCCGGCCGACATGGAGAGTGAGGGATATCTGTACGCCGATTTCTACCTCTCCCGGCCGCAGGAAGACGCAACAGGGAAGCCGCTGGCAGACCTGGTGACGATTCCGGCCAACTAGTCGACGGTGTCCCAGGCCTCGTCAACACTGCGCCGGGACGCTGGGCGAGTTGAGTGAGGGGTGCCCTCCGGGCTCGCAGGATCACGGCTGTTGTGACTTCTGTCAGTCGATTCGAGGGCCAATACGGCGTGCGATTGTGGCTTGGGGACTGCCCGGACGCGGGCAGTCCCCAAGCCCGCCCTCCCCAGGTAGTTGTGGGGATGGAGCTCGCCGGGTGGTGCCGGCGGCGTCGGTGGTGTCACGCCGTGCCCCGCATGAGGCCGAGCAGCATCCCAAATACGATCACTGTTTGGATCGAGTGCGGGATGACCGAGAGCCACATGCTCCGATAGCGCCGCACCGGTAGCGACATGATTAGTCCGCTGGTCAGCATGATGCCACCGGCAGTCCAGGGTTGATGGACGTGGTACAGGCCGAACAAGACGCCGTTAGCGAGCCAGTCAGCCGAACCGAACACGCCTTGCATCCTGGGAAGGAGGATTCCGCGGAAGATGAACTCCTCACCGAGGAAGACGTTGAAGACGCTGAGCGTCAGGAACAGCGCAAAGAACCACCAAGCCCCTTCCATCTGCGAGGCGACTTCCGCCGAGAATAGCGTTTCGGCTTTCTGGAAGGGCAGTGGAGCCGGTCCGGGTAGTAGATGCTGTTGCAGGTTCTGAATCACCGGTGCCACGTACAGCATGTTGAGTACGAACGCTATTCCCAGGGGCGCCAGCAGCCACAGGAGTCGCTTGCGTGGCCGACCGCTTACCGGGTCTCTGGGGACCTGTAGCCACAGCCGGCGAGCCATGGCGGAGAGCCCTACCGACCCCTCCTCCCGCCGGAGTATCAACATTGCCAGCACGAACTGCCAGACCAGGCCGGCCGCTAGCGTGACTGTTGCCAGCACCACGGTGTCGTAGGGGCCGTCGGCGACTGCCGGGGTAATCACCCAATAGCCCAGGCCCATGGGTAGGGTGACAGCCGCCCAGATTCCCAGGATTTTCTTCAGTGAGTACTGTGCCGGTGGGTCGGTCGATGTCGATGCGCGCGTGCTGGGTCGCTGTCCTGACGGACCCAGTCGATTCTGTGTGGTGCCACCGCCCATGCCCTTCAGCTCCTCGTGAATGTGCCATGCCCCTCGTCTCGGGCATGATTCTGGCGCTGGCGAAAGGCGTTCGTCCATGGTGGCCAGCCCGCCAAACGAGGGCAGGGCTGCGCCTACCTTCGAGCGTGGGGCTAGCCCTACCTTCGCGAGGGATTGAGGATTCTGGCGGTTGTGGGCTCGGTTCGCTGCCCTGACCCGTAACCGATTCATCGGAGATATCTCATTTGCCGGTGGTTGGGGTAGGTCGGTACGTGCCAGGGCTCCTGGCGGCGACAGCGAGTCAAAAGACTGACCTGAGTTGGTCAAAGTGTTTCTCGTCCGGACCCTGTTGTCTCTTGTCGCCCGTTCGACCCGACGCGTCGCTTGTTGATCGGCAGAGCCTGCCCCCGGGTCGGCTGTGGTGGTGATCTCGCCAATAGTTGCACGTATAGCGATGTGAGCATATTTTAGTGGTGGCACCGGTCGACGGGAAGGGAAGCTGGATGGGTGCGGGGCACGATCACGGTCAACAGGCAGCGCGGGCCGGTGAGAAGCACCGGGGTCGGCTCTGGGCGGCCTTCGGGCTGCTCCTCACCTTTATGGTGGTAGAGGCGGTCGCGGCGGTTATGACCGGCTCCTTGGCGCTGCTCTCCGATGCCGGCCACATGTTTACCGACGTCCTCGGTATGGGCATGGCCCTGGCCGCGATCACCGCTGCCAGCAAGGCGTCCCGCGCCGGCCAGCGAACGTTCGGGCTCTATCGGATGGAGGTGCTGGCGGCGCTGGCCAACGCCGTCCTGCTGTTCGGAGTGGCCAGCTATGTGGTTGTCGAGGCGGTACGACGGTTCGGTCAGCCGCCGGAGGTGCTGGCGAGGCCGATGGTGGTGGTGGCGGTGGCGGGCCTGTTGGCCAACGTCGTCGCCTTCTTCCTCCTGCGCGCGGGCTCGCGGGAGAGCCTGAACGTGCGGGGCGCCTACCTGGAGGTTCTGGGAGACCTGTTCACCTCCGTCGGTGTGATCATCGCGGCTGTCGTGATCACCTTGACCGACTGGTGGTACGCCGACCCGCTGATCGCGGTGGTGGTGGGGCTGTTCATCCTGCCCCGTGCCTACCAACTGGGCCGTGCCGCGCTGCGGGTATTGGTGCAGGCCGCGCCGGTGCACCTGGACATTTCTGTGGTACGGGCGGCGATGCTCGGTGTGGACGGGGTAGCCGACGTGCACGACCTGCACGTATGGACGCTAACCTCAGGGATGGAGGTTGCTTCGGCGCACCTGGCTCTCGAGCGCGATGCCGACTTCGCCGCAGTGCTGGCCACGTCCCAGCGGCTGCTGCGGGATCGTTTCGCTGTTGAGCACGCCACCCTGCAAGCCGAACCGGCGGAGCCGGCCAACGCAGACGACGTCTGCCACGGGAGCGGATGGTGACCTGCGTCGCGCCCGGGAACCAGCTGGCGCAACAGATCGACTACCCGATGTACCACCATCTATCTGGGAGCTGTTCGTGAACCGCCCATCCAGCCTGACTACCCGCCGGGCCGCCGTCGGGCGGGTAGTCGCTGACCCCCGGCCGACCCCCGGCCACCCGCACCCGTTGGCGGCACGGTGATGAGTCTCGCCGCTGTACGGCGTCGGCCGTTTCTGCTGCCGGCGGGGACGGTGTTGGTGGCAGCCGCCGTCGGCGCGGCGCTGCTGTGGTGGGGGGGCGGTGCTGTTGTGCAGACCCCGCCCGGGTTTCCTGATCCAGGACCGACCACGGCGTGGCTGCTGCCGGCCTCCCGGTTGGGAATGCAGGTCAGCGCGGTCGCCACGGTCGGTCTACTGCTGGCCGCGGTGGTGCTCTCTCCCCGCGACGAGGGCCGGCGGCTGTCCCCGGTCGGCTACCGGCGCATGCGCGCTGCGGCCGGCGCGGCCGGAGTATGGGCTGCGGCCTCCGCGGTCGCGGTCTGTTACACCATGGTCGATCTGTTCGGCCTCCCTGCCGCGCAGGTGCTGTCGTTGCGGGGGGTGCTCAACTTCGCCACCACCGTCTCGCTTGGGCAGGCCCTGGCGCTCAGTGGTGTGCTGGCCCTGGCGGCGGCGGTGGTCGCGGCGACCAGCCTGCGACCCGGTGGTGCGCTGACCGCTTTGCTGCTGGCGCTGGGCGCGCTGGTGCCGCCGGTCTTCACCGGCCACGCCGCCGCCAGCGGTGACCATCAGCTGGCGGTATCCGGCCTGCTCCTGCACGTGCTGCCGGTCACCATCTGGGCCGGTGGCCTGCTCGCCCTGGCCGTTACCAGCCGCGGCACGACCGCCGACCTCGCGCGGGCCGTGCGCAGGTTTTCCCCGCTCGCCGCTGGCTGCCTCGCCGCAGTGGGTTTGTCCGGGTTGCTGTCGGCCGCTGTTCGGCTCCCGAGCGTTGCCGACGTGCTGGGTACCCGCTACGGGCAGGTGATCCTGATCAAGGCTGCCGCGCTCGTCGCGATCGCCGTCGTGGGTTTGGCGCACCGTCGCCGGGCCCTGCCCGCCCTGGCGGCTGGTCGGCGAGGGCCGTTCCTGCGGGTTGCGGTCGTCGAAACGCTGCTCTTCGCCGCTGCGATCGGTACCTCGGTCGCCCTGTCCCGTACCCCGGCGCCAGTCGGTACGGAGACGGAGGACGTCGCCACCGCGCTGCTCGGCTTCCCGATGCCTCCGCCGATGACCATCGACACCCTCGCCACCGCGTGGCTGCCCGAGCCACTGATCATGGCGGCCGTGTTCGCCGCCGCCGGGTTCTACACGGCTGCGGTGTGGCGGCTCCGCCGTCGCGGCGATTCCTGGCCCGTCTCCCGTACCGCTCTGTGGCTGGTGGGCTGTGCCCTCATCATCGTGGCCACCTCCAGCGGTCTGGCCCGCTACGGGCCGTTGCTGTTCTCGATCCACATGATTCAGCACCTGCTGCTGATGATGCTCGCCCCGATTCTGCTCGCGCTCGGCGGACCCATCACCCTGGCGCTGCGCGCCCTCGCCCCGTCGACCGATCCGCGCTGGCCCGGCCCCCGCGAGTGGCTACAGGTGGCGCTGCACTCGCGGCTCTCGCGCACCCTCACCAATCCGGTGGTCGCGTTGGTGATCTACGTCGCCAGCCTCTACATGATGTACTTCACCGGCCTGTACGAGCTGGCACTGCGCTCGCACGCCGCGCACCTGGCCATGGTCGGACACTTCCTCGGCGCCGGCTATCTGTTCTTCTGGGTCGTCATCGGCGTTGATCACGCGCCCCGCCGCATCCCGTATCCGCTGAAGCTGATCCTGGTCCTGATCAGCATGGTGCTGCACGCTTTCCTCGGCGTCACGCTCATGCAGTCCACCACCCTGATCGCGGAGACCTGGTGGATCACGCTGGACCGCCCCTGGGGCCCCGCCCCCCTGGAGGACCAGCGCACCGCTGGCGGCATCGCCTGGTCCTTCGGTGAGTTGCCCACCGTCGTCGTGCTGATCGCGTTGATGCGCCAGTGGATGAAGGCCGACGAGCGGGAGGCCCGTCGCCGGGACCGGGCCGCCGACCGTGCCGAAGCCGAAGGGCGCGAGGACGCCGAGTTGGCCGCGTACAACCGGATGCTGGCTGGTCTGGCCGAACGCGATCGGCAGGTCCGTCGGTGAGGAGGCGGTTGGCCGGCCTGGCTGCGGGCGCCAGTGCGCCGGGTGGCGGTCCCGATGGGCCAGTCGGTCCGTGCGGCTCTGCCCGTTGCGCGCAGTTCAGGTGAATCACAGTGATCCCGGGTGGTGTGACCGGTACCTTTGCGTCCGGCGCCTCGCCTGCTCAGGCCGGTAGCCGCGGTATCGGACAGACCGACAGGAGATGCAGACATGACGAGGAACACCCGGCTGACCCTTGCCGCGGTCGTGGCGTTGATTCTGGTGATGGTCGGCGTGCTGGCGATGAACCGCCGCGACGCGATCCCCAGCGCGAAGACGACCGGTGGCGCGGTCGAACCCGCGGTGTTGGTCCGGGAGGACAGCCACCGACTGACCTCGGCTCCCGACGGGAGGGTCACCCTGGTGGAGTTCCTCGACTTTGAGTGCGGGCCATGTGCGGCGGCGTACCCGACGGTCAAGGAGATCCTCGCCGACTACGAGGGGCAGATCACCTTCGTGGTTCGGTACTTCCCCATCTCCAGCCACCCCAACGCCGAGCTCGCCGCCCGCGCCGCGGAGTCCGCGGCCAACCAGGACCGCTTCGCCGAGATGTACCAGCTGCTCTTCGAGAACCAGAACGCCTGGAGCCGCCAGGACGAGCCGCAGACCGAGGTCTTCCTCGGCTACGCCCGTACCCTCGGTCTGGACATCGACCGTTTCCAGCGTGACCTGGACGACCCCGCCACCGCCGCCCGGGTGGCGAAGGACCGGACCGACGGTGAGGCGGTCGGTGTGCAGGGCACCCCCACCTTCTTCCTCAACGGAGAGCCCCTGTCCGACCTGCGCAAGGACGATCTGACCACCATGATCGACGCTGCCCTGGCCGGATGACGACCACCGCCAACCGACCCGTCACCACCCCCGCAGAACGCCACTTCCTAGCCGCCGTCACCGCGTGGGTCCTCACCATCGGCGGTGCCGTCGGCCTGCTCGCCGCCGCCGCCCTCACCGTCGAGAAGATCAACCTGCTGGCTGACCCCGGCTACGTCCCCACGTGCAGTATCAATCCGATCCTGTCCTGCGGCTCGGTGATGAACACCCCGCAGGCCGCGGTGTTCGGGTTCCCCAACCCGCTTCTCGGCATCGCCGGGTTCGCCGTGGTCACCACGCTCGGTGTCACACTGCTCGCGACCGGCCACCTCCCCCGGTGGATGTGGCTCGGTCTACAGGGCGGCGTCACCTTCGGCGTCGTCTTCGTGCACTGGCTCATCTACCAGAGCCTCTACGTGATCGGCGCGCTCTGCCCGTACTGCATGGTGGTCTGGGCGGTAACCATCCCCATCTTCCTCTACACGACGCTGCAGACCCTGCGCGACAACACGACCGCACTGCCGCGCGCTCTCCGTCGCGTAACGGAACGGGTCGCCCGCTACCACAGCCTGGTCCTCGTTGTCTGGGCCGCGTTCGTCGTCGTCGTGATCCTGCACCGCTTCTGGGACTACTGGAGCACCCTGGGCTGAGGCCATCGCAACGGCTCCCGACCAGCCCTGCCGAAAGAGGCGGTCCACCCGGTGTCAACCGGTGGGAAGTGCGGCGGCCGGGCTACCTCGTTGATCAGCAACGAGGTAGCCCGGCCGTAGTTCGCAAGGCCCGCTTCCGGATTCGGCCGGAACGCGCCCGGGAAGGTCAGCTCGGTTTTGGCGCTCCCGGGCGGGCGTAGCGCTGCCAGGTGACGACGACGCAGAGCACAGCGAACGCCAGCCCGACGAGGTAGAAGGCGCTGGGAGACATGATCGTCAGGCCGATTCCGAAGAAGAACGGGCCGAACGCGGCGATCGCCGCGGTCCAACCGATGACGCCACCGGCTTGCCGGCGCTCGAAGATCATCGGCATCTGCTTGAAGGTGGAGGCGTTGCCGATTCCGCTGAACAGGAAGATCGCGAGCATCCCCCAGAGGAACCGGTCGAAGCCGGCATCCAGCGCCGCGGCCGAGCTGGTGTCGGGTCGGAGCGCGGTGAGGGTGAAGCCGATGGAGACGACGATGCCGATTCCGGAGATCAGAGTCCACCGGGCACCGCCGAACTTGTCGGTCAGCGGCGAGAAGACGACGCGCGCGGCGGCGCCGACCAGCGGACCGAGGAAGACGAACTTCACCGGATCGGGTACGGAGTAGCCGTCCACGAGTAGCTGTGCGGCGGCCCCGGTGCCCTGCACGATGTCGGGGTTACCGGCACCGTAGAGGTTCTTCATCAGCAGCCCGAACTGGGCGGACAGCCCGGCGAAGGTACCGAAGGTCATGATGTAGAGCAGCGTCATCCACCACGTGTCAACGTTGCGGAAGATGTCGAACTGCTGCCGAATGTTCGCCTTGACGGGGACCGAACGCAGCATCGTCCAGGCGAGCACCGCACCGACGATGATGAACGGAATGTAGATGTACGCGGCGTTCTGGTACCAAACGTCCTTGGGGGGTTCGCCGGGTGCGGTGGCCATCGGCCGCGAGCTGCCGAGGAAGCCGATCAGCGAGAAGCCGATGACCCACGGGGTCAGCAGCTGAACCAGCGAGACTCCGAAGTTGCCGATACCGGCCTGGACGCCCAGCGCGGTGCCCTGGAGCCGACGGGGGAAGAAGTAGGAGGTGCTCGGCATGAAGCCGGAGAATGCCCCACCCCCGATGCCGGAGAGGAATGACAGCGACAGCAGCACCCAGAACGGGGTGGTCGGGTCCTGAACAAAGATTCCCCAACCCACGACGGGAAGGAGGAGGAGCACGGTGGTCAGGGTGACCATCTTGCGGGTGCCCATGATCGGCGGCAGCACCATCCAGATCAGGCGCATGAGTCCGCCGGCCAGGCCGGGCATGGCGGTGAGCCAGTAGAGCTGGCTCGTGCTGAGGTCGAAGCCGAGGTTCGTCAGCTTCGGGGCGATCGCGGAGGCGAGAAACCACGATGTGAAGCACAGGGTCAGCGTGAAGGTGCTGATCCAGAGGGTGCGCCACGCCAGGCCCTTGTCCCAGGAGTCGGTGTCCTCCGGGTTCCAGGACTCCAGCCATTCGCCGTTGCCGGCTCGGCCGGCTCTCCGGGAGGAACTCGTGGTGTTCATACGTGGGCCTCCTTGGACGCACGGGTCGCCGCCGAGGCGGGAGCGGCCGGCTGGTCAGCGGGTTCTGGCTTTTCGAAGTGGGTGGCAAGCTGGGGCGATTCACCGTGCAGCATGCGCACGACGGTTAGGTGCATCCACACCGCGCAGATGACGGTGAGTACGAACAGGACCAGGAAGGTGCTCGACGGGAGCCCGGTCCAGGCCTTGGTGTAGGCGAACAGCGGAGGCAGGAAGAACCCGCCGAGGCCGCCGAGCATGCCGACCAGGCCGCCCACCGCCCCCACCTGGCGTGGGAAGTACTCCGGGATGTGCTTGTACACCGCGGCCTTGCCGATGCCCATGGCGCAGCCGAGCAGGACGACCAGCAGGGTGAAGGGCACGATGCCGAGCTGGTAGGCGAGGTGGGTGGTCTGCGTGCCGTCAGGGTGGTCGACGACGATGTGGCCCGGGGGCATCATCAGAATCCCCGTGCTGAGCAGCATGAGGCCAAACGTCCAGTACATGACCCGGCGGGCCCCCAGACGGTCGGAGAGTGATCCGCCGACCGGTCGCAGCAGCGAGGCCGGGAAGATGTACAGGGCGGTCAGGTAGGCCGCGGTCTGCAGGGACACGTCGTAGTTGTTCATGTAGTAGGTCGGCAGCCACGCGGCGAGCGCCACGTAGGCACCGAACACCGCCACGTAGTACAGGCTGAATCGCCACACTCGCAGCTGCTTGAGCGGCTCGAGCTGTGTGCGTAGCGGGGTGCCGTGGCTCGGTACGCGGTCCTGACGCGGAGTGATGAACCAGGTGGCCGCGGCGAGGGCGAGCAGCAACACCGCGTAGACGACGGGGACGAGGCGCCAGCCGCCCTCAACGACGCCGAGGTAGGTGGCGCCGGCGGTCCCGGCGATCAGCGGCGGGCCGATGAACTTGGTGACGGAGGCGCCGACGTTGCCGGCACCGAACAGGCCGAGCGCGAACCCCTGCTTCTCCCGCGGCTGCCAGGCGGAGTTCCAGGCGATACCCGCCGTGAAGGAGTTACCAGCGAAACCGACCAGGAACGCCAGCACCAGCAGCATCGCGTACGAATCGGCGCGGGAAACCAGGAATGAGGCGACCGCGGTCAGGAGGAGCATCGCGGTCATCACCCGGCGCCCACCGACCCGGTCCGCCACAATGCCGGCGGGGAGTCGCCAGAGCGAACCGTTGAGCACGGCGGCGGCGATGATCCAGGACAGCTGCACCTCGGAGAGCCCGAACTCCTCGCTGATCGGCTTGCCGAGGATGCCGAACATGAGCCACACCGCGAACATGACGGTGAAGCCGATGGTGGACAGGGTCAGGACCCGGGTGCGCCCACGATCGTTACGGCTGTTCTGCTCGGTCGCCGTTTCGTCGGGCGTCGAGTCGTCTGGAGCGGGTTTGACGTACACGGCAATTCCTTGATCAGCGGTAGGGGAGGTCGGCGGTGGCGTCACTGGCGCGACTGTCTGCCCAAGGCTGCTGTCGTTTATCTACAACGGGTAGGGACCTTCTCCCCCTCTGGCTGGCAGCAGGTCCCGTCGGGCGAACTCGGGATGGTGGAACTCCTGGCTGTGGGGCGTTTTCGGCGGGGGCGGCCGGGACCTTGGTCCCGGCGGCTTGGGACCGCAGCCTCCCGATCTGGCGGTTGACTTCGCGAATCCTGGTATGCGTGGCGCACTGCCGTGCGCCGCCGACAGCTCTAGCGTTGTCGCTCGCCGCCGGAGGAGTGCCCACGTGTCAGCGCACCGCCCGCCAGAAGTTCATGATCCTGCGACGGACCAGGTACCCGGTGCGGCGCCGTTGCTGGCTGCTCGGCGCTTCCTCCGCCGGGAGCTGGTCGGTGACCACGGCCGGACACTGCACCAGATAGCTGACGGTGACTGGGACCGGTTCTACCGCGACCAGTGGCGTTACGACCGGGTGGTGCGCTCCACCCACGGCGTCAACTGCACCGGCTCGTGCTCGTGGAACGTCTTTGTCAAAGACGGCCTGATCACCTGGGAACACCAGGCCACCGACTACCCCACGACCGGCCCGGACTCGCCGGACTACGAGCCGCGTGGCTGTCCCCGCGGTGCCTCCTTCTCCTGGTACGAGTACTCGCCCTCCCGGGTGCGCCACCCCTACGTACGGGGGGTGCTGGCCGAGATGTTCCGCGACGGGCTCGCGCGCCTGGGCGATCCGGTGTCCGCCTGGGCCGACATAGTGGAGAACCCACTCAAGGCGCGCGCCTACAAGACCCAGCGGGGACGTGGCGGCTTTGTGCGCGCCAGTTGGGACGAGGTGACCACGATGGTCGCCGCCGCGCACGTGTACACCACGAAGACGTACGGGCCGGACCGGGTGGTGGGCTTCTCGCCGATTCCGGCGATGTCGATGGCGTCCTTCGCCGCCGGCACCCGTTACCACGCCCTGCTCGGTGGCACCCTGCTGAGCTTCTACGACTGGTACGCCGACCTGCCGATCGCCTCGCCGCAGATCTGGGGTGACCAGACCGACGTGCCCGAGGCCGGCGACTGGTGGAACGCCACCTATCTGATGATGTGGGGCTCGAACATTCCGGTCACCCGTACTCCGGACGCCCACTTCCTGGCCGAGGCCCGCTACCGGGGCACGAAGGTCGTCGCGGTCAGCCCGGACTACGCCGACAACGTCAAGTTCGCCGACGACTGGCTTGCCCCGCACCCGGGTACCGACGGTGCGCTGGCGATGGCGATGGGCCACGTCGTGCTCACCGAGTTCTTCCGGGACCGCACGGTTGACTACTTCACCGACTACGTTCGCCGCTTCACCGACCTGCCGTTCCTGGTCACGCTGCGACCGACCGCAGGTGGCCGGTGGGCTACGGACCGTTTCCTCACCGCAGCAGACCTGGGCCAGGAGGACGGAGCGCACAAGACCGTCCTGGTTGACGAGCACACCGGCGAACTGGTCGTGCCGAACGGGTCGCTGGGCTTCCGGTACGGCGAGGCCGGCCAGGGGCGCTGGAACCTCGACCTGGGCGAGGTGTTCCCCGCTCTTGGGCTGCTCGACCGGAGCGACGAGGCGATCGAGGTCGAGCTGGCTCGCTTCGACGTCGGAGAGACCGAGGGTGGGTCCACCATCAGCCGCGGCGTGCCGGTCATGAGGGTCGGCGAGCAGCTGGTCACCTCGGTCTACGACCTGGTGCTGGCGCAGTACGGGGTGCGCCGCGGCGACCTGCCGGGGCAGTGGCCGACCGGCTATGACGACCCGGAATCCCCGAACACGCCGGCCTGGCAGGAGCGGATCACCGGGGTACCGGCCGCGGTGGCCACCCGGATCGGCCGGGAGTTCGCCCGCAACGCCGAGCGCAGCCAGGGGCGGTCGTTGATCGTCCTGGGCGCCGGCGCGAACCAGTGGTTCCACTCCGACATGACCTACCGGGCGCTCATCTCCCTGGTCACCCTGACCGGCTGCCAGGGTGTCAACGGCGGCGGCTGGGCGCACTACGTCGGGCAGGAGAAGGCCCGCCCGATCACCGGCCAGCAGCACATGTCCTTCGGGCTCGACTGGCAACGGCCGATGCGACACCAGGCGAGTACGCCGTTCTGGTACCTGCACACCGACCAGTGGCGGTACGAGCGGGTCCCGGTCGACGAGTTGTCCTCCCCGTTGGGCACCGGCCGGTTCGCCGGGATGGCCTTCGCCGACACCGTCGCCGCCGCGCAGCGGATGGGCTGGAGCCCCGGCCACCCGTCGTTCAACCGCAACCCGCTCGACCTCACCGACGAGGCGGCGGCGGCCGGGGTGACGGTGCAGGAGCACATCGTCGCCGAGCTGAAGGCCGGCCGGCTACGGTCGGTGGCGGAGGACCCGGACGATCCGGCGAACTTCCCGCGCTGCCTCACGCTGTGGCGGGCGAACCTGCTCGGCTCCTCCGGCAAGGGCAACGAGTACTTCCTGCGCCATCTGCTGGGGATCGACTCGACCGCCACCGCCTCGGAGTGCGACCCGGAGCACCGACCCCGGGACCTCGTGTGGCGAGATGAGGCGCCGACAGGGAAGCTTGACCTGCTCACGGCGATCGACTTCCGGATGACCAACACCGGTCTGCACGCCGACGTGGTGCTGCCCACCGCAACCTGGTACGAGAAGCACGACATCTCCACCACGGACATGCACCCGTTCGTGCACGCGTTCAGCCCGGCGGTGGAGCCGCCCGCCGACGCCCACTCCGATTACGACACCTTCCTGGCGCTCGCCGACCGGTTCAGTGAGCTGGCCGCCGGCCACCTGGGCGTGCGGCGGGACGTGCTGGCCGCGCCGCTGCAACACGACACACCAGACGAGTTGGCCATGCCCAGCGGGCGGGTGCGGGACTGGAAGGCTGGCGAGTGCGAGCCGATCCCCGGCGCCACCATGCCGAAGCTCATCGAGATCGAGCGGGACTACTCCCAGATCGGCGCGAAGATGCGTGCCGTTGGCCCGCTACTCGACCGGCTCGGCACCAGCACGAAGGCGCTCACCGTGGACGTGACCGTGGAGCTGGCGTACCTGCGGGAGCGGAACGGGGTCGTCCCTGACGGGCCGTTCGCCGGCCGGCCGTCGCTGGCCACCGCCGATCGGATGTGCGAGGCGATCCTGGCGCTGTCGGGCACCACGAACGGTCGGGTTGCCGCGGCCGGTTTCGCGGCACTGGAGAAGCGGACCGGTCAACCGTTCGCGGATCTGATCGCCGGCCACGAGAACGACCAGATCACGTACGCGGACACCCAGCGGGCGCCGCAGTCGGTCTTCACCAGCCCGGAGTGGTCCGGCTCGGAGAAGGGAGGCCGTCGCTACTCACCCTTCACCCTCAATGTGGAGCGGCTCAAGCCGTGGCACACCATCACCGGCCGGCAGCACTTCTTCGTGGAGCACGACTGGGTGGCGGAGTTGGGCGAGCAGTTGCCGGGCTTCCGACCCCCGCTGAACATGGCCCGGCACTTCGGCGCGCCCGGTGAGTTGGTCGATGGCGGCGTCACCGTACGTTTCCTGACCCCACACGCGAAGTGGACGATCCACTCGATGTACCACGACAACGAACTGATGTTGGCGTTGTCGCGAGGTGGGCCGGTGATCTGGATGAGCGTGCCCGACGCCGCGAAGGTCGGCGTACGGGACAACGACTGGGTGGAGGCGCACAACCGCAACGGAGTCATCGTGGCCCGAGCGGTGGTCAGTCACCGGATGCCGGAGGGCACGGTGTTCCAGTACCACTCGCCGGAGCGGACGATCAACGTGCCCAAGGCGGAGAAGAGCGGTCGCCGGGGCGGCTACCACAACTCGTTGACCCGGCTGCTGGTCAAGCCCACCCATCTGGCCGGCGGACACGCCCAACTCACCTACGCCTTCAACTACTACGGCCCGATCGGCAGCCAACGCGACGAGATCACGGTGATCCGCCGCCGCGACCAGGAGGTGGAGTACTGATGAGGATCCGAGCGCAGGTCGCCATGGTGATGAACCTGGACAAGTGCATCGGGTGTCACACCTGCTCCGTCACCTGTAAGCAGACCTGGACGAACCGGGACGGTACCGAGTACGTCTGGTTCAACAACGTCGAGACCAAGCCCGGTATCGGCTACCCCAAGCACTACGAGGATCAGGACCGTTGGCACGGGGGCTGGCAGCTGGACGAGAAGGGCCGGCTGAAGCTGCGCTCCGGCGGCCGGATGAAGCGGCTCAGCCGGCTGTTCGTCAACCCGGATCTGCCCTCGATCGACGACTACTACGAGCCGGCGACCTTCGACAAGGACATCCTGGCCAACGCCCCCGCCGGGCTCAAGGACACCCCGGTCCAGCAGCCCCGTTCCGCGCTGACCGGTGAGCCGATGGCCCTCACCTGGGGGGCCAACTGGGAGGACAGCCTCGGCGGTGCCCATGAGCACGGCACCGGTGACCCGAACATCGCCCGGATGCCCGCCGAGGCGGCGGCGCGGGTGAAGTTCGAGTTCGAGAAGACCTTCCTGTTCCACCTGCCGCGTATCTGCGAGCACTGCCTCAACCCGGCGTGTGTCTCGGCCTGCCCCTCCGGCGCGATGTACAAGCGGGAGGAGGACGGGATCGTCCTGGTGGACCAGGACCGCTGCCGGGGCTGGCGGATGTGTGTCTCCGCCTGCCCGTACAAGAAGGTGTACGTCAACCACACCACCGGGAAGGCGGAGAAGTGCACCCTGTGCTTCCCGCGGATCGAGGCGGGGCAGCCGACAATCTGCTCCGAAACCTGCGTGGGCCGGCTGCGCTACCTGGGCATCGTGTTCTACGACGAGGATGCGGTGCTCGCTGCCGCATCGGTGACCGACGAGCACGACCTGCTCGACGCGCAGCGTGCGGTCTTCCTGGACCCGACCGACCCGGCCGTACGGGACGCCGCCCGGGCCGCCGGTATGCCGCAGGAGTGGCTGGACGCCGCCGAACGGTCCCCGGTGTGGCGGCTGATCAGCGAGTACAAGGTGGCGCTGCCGCTGCACCCGGAGTATCGGACGCTGCCCATGGTCTGGTACGTCCCACCGCTGTCGCCGGTGCTGGACGCGGTGGGGGAGGCCGGCCGGGACGACACCGACGCCGACGACGTCTTCCACACCATCCGGGAGCTACGGATTCCGGTGGAGTACCTGGCCGAGCTCTTCACCGCTGGTGACGTCGAGGCGACCGCCGGGGTCCTGATGAAGCTGGCGGCCATGCGTTCCTACATGCGCGCTCGCACCCTCGACGGTACCGTCGCCGACGATCTGCTCGACGGGATCGGTATGACCGCGGATCAGGTCGAGGCCATGTACCGGCTGCTGGCCATCGCCAAGTACGACGAGCGCTATGTGATCCCGGCCGCGCACAGTAAGGATGCCGCCGCTCTGGAAGCGCAGGCGACCGCACATCCGGACTGCGCGCTGGACTGCGAGGGCGGGCCGGGAATGACCACGCAAGCCGGCGCGGAGAGTTTCCACCTGGTCGACGGCGAGCAGGTTCGTCCCGGCCGGCCGGGACTCTTCTCCCGTCGTGCTGACGGCCGGCGTGGCTTCACGATCAACCCGCTGCGAGGCCGCGCATGACCGCCGCGACCGACCGGGCCCGCATCTTCGAGTTGGTCTCGCTGCTGCTCACGTACCCCGATGACGAGTTGCTCGGTGCCGGAGCCGAGCTTCGCGGAGCCGCCGCACGAATCGGGGCGCAGGAGGCGCGGGAGCGGATCGACGGGTTCCTGGACTGGTTGCTGGACAACACCCCGATCGACGTACAGCAGCACTTCGTCCAGACCTTTGACCTACGCCGCCGCTCTGGCCTCTACCTCACCTACTACCTGCACGGAGACACCCGTAAGCGGGGCATGGCGCTGCTGGTGCTCAAGCAGCGATATCGGGCGCACGGACTACGTCTCGCGGATGGCGAACTGCCGGACCTGCTGCCGGTGGTGCTCGAGTACGCCGCCATGGTCGGCCCCGGAGAGGGGGAGGCGCCCCTGCGCCAGCATCGGCAGGGCATCGAGCTGCTCCGCGCTGCACTGACCGACTGCGGCACCCCCTACCGCTTGCTGCTGGACGTCATCTGCGCCGTGTTGCCCGCACTGACCGATGCCGACCGGGCTGCCATCGCGGCGCTCGCCGTTGACGGGCCGCCGGTGGAGACCGTTGGGCTGGAATCCCTCGGCGAGGGTCCGGACCTGCACGCTGCCGCGCTCGCCCCCTATTCCGCCTGCTCCCCCTCGGAGGCATCGCGATGACCAACCTCGTCTGGATCGTCCTGCCGTACCTGTGTCTCGCGGTCTTCGTCGCCGGCCACGTCTGGCGGTGGCGCCACGACCAGTTCGGCTGGACCACGCACACCAGCCAGGTGCTGGAGAACCGCATTCTGCGGCTCGGTTCGCCCCTGTTCCACCTCGGTGCTCTCGGCGTCGTTGCGGGGCACGCCATGGGTCTGGTGGTGCCCGCGTCGGTGACCGAGAAGCTCGGTCTGAGCGAACACGCCTACCACCTCATCGCGGTCTGGGGCGGCACGGTGACCGGCCTGATGCTGACGGTCGGCCTGGTATTGCTGATCATCCGTCGTATGGTCAACGGCCGGGTCCGTCGGGTCACCACCCGGATGGACAAGGTGCTCTACGCCGCGCTCGCCGGCATGGTGGCACTCGGCATGGTCGCCACGGTGGGGGTCAACCTGCTCGGTGGGGGCTACGACTACCGGGAGACGATCGCCGTCTGGTTCCGCGGGATCTTCTGGTTCCAGCCTGACCCCGCGCTGATGAGCGGGGCTCCCCTGGTCTACCAGCTGCACGCGATCGGTGGCTTCCTCTTCCTGGCGCTGTGGCCGTTCACCCGACTGGTGCACGTCTGGTCGGCCCCACTGGCGTACCTGTGGCGTCCGTACGTCGTCTACCGCGCTCGCCGCGGCCCAGCGCCGTCGCCAACGGCGTCGCCGAATCAGGTACGGGATGCTGCCCGGGAGCCGTCAGCCCGGCGGTGACCGTCGCGGGGCTGGCGTGGGTCGACCGGAAGCCCTACCGGCGCGACGCAGCCGAGGTGCGAGTTCTTTCGGGATATGCGTCCTCGGACCACGGTGACCACAGCGTGATGGTTAATGTGTCGATATCGGGCAGTAGCGGAGGGTGATATGCAGCAGCAGTATCTTCCGGATATCTACGTGAAGTTCCTGGAACGCTTTCCGGAGATCGCGGAGGCGCAGGGTGCGCTGGCGCGGACGGTGCGGGAGCGCAACTCGTTTGACGACCGGACCGACCGGTTGATCAAGCTGGCGGTGGCTGTTGGGGCCGAGGCGGAGGGAGCGGTGCGCTCCAATGTCCGCAAGGCGCTCCAGCACGGGGCGACCGTGGACGAGGTGCGAGCCGTTGCGCTCGCCGCCATCACCACCTGTGGCTTTCCTACCGCCATCGCGGCGCTGGGCTGGATCGATTCGGTCGTCTTGGCGCCGCCGGACGACGCGTGAGTCCGGCAGCCCACCACAGCGGGGGCGCCGCCGGTGGCGCGGGTTTACTTCACCCGGTGGGAGGGGAGGTGGCGCGCCACTGAGTGGGGGTGACTCCGTGGCGGGCGCGGAAGCGTTTGCTGAAGTAGCTGGTGTCGGGGTAGCCGACCCGGCGGCTGATCGCGCCTACGGCCAGGTCGGTCTCGGCCAGCAGCAGGCGTGCCTGCTGCATCCGGCGCTGGGCGATCCACTGGGTAACGGTTCGGCCGGTCTTTCGACGCACCACGGTGGTGAGGTAACCGGCGGTGAGCGCGAGGTCGGCAGCGATGTCAGCGAGGGAGATGGGCTGGTGGTAGCGCTCCTCGATGGCCTCGAAGACAGCCGCCAGTAGCGGTTCGTCAGCGCAGCGTAGATGGTCGGCGAGGCCGGTCGACAACCGGGCCACGGTAACGAGCAGCAGGGTCAGGTGGGCGAGGGCGGCCTCTTGGTGACCGTCTCGGCGGGCCCGGAGCTCAGCGTCGAGCGCGGCGAAGCGCTCCACCAGGTCGGCCCGGTCGACCGGTGGGACCGGTAGTCGCTGCGCCCGGTTGGCGCCCTGGGCGAACGGGAAGAGTAACGGGTGCGTCCGCCAGGAGGAGTAGGCGCCAGGCATCCCGGGTCGGACCACGTCGGCCGGGAACCACACGGTCCAGCCGTCGGTGGTGGCCTCCTCGAACGGGTCGCCGGCGGACATAACCTGCCCTGGTGCGATGACGAAGAGGTCACCGTCGCTTACCGTCCAGGTGCGCTCGTCGATGTGTACCGTCCCGTGGGCCAGGTGGGCGTAGGAGAGCACCAGGAAGTCGTGGGTGTGGGCGCCGATGCTGCCGACGTCGACGACCGGCTCTCCGCGGCAGTGACGGGCCACCGAGACCGGGGCGATGCCGGGCACGTAGCCGAAGCCGAAGATCGGCACGCCTCGCCCGGTGACGCCGATGTGGCGGGATGTGGGAGCCACATTCCGTCGCATCCTGTCCACAGTTCTGCCATTGTCCGCAGCTTCGCCCGCCATGAGGCTGAGGGTACGACCGAGTTTCCTTCGACTACCGGAGCGTGCCATGACCGGACACCACAACTTCCACTCCGAGAATCGGGGCTATCTGCCCGCCATGGGTAAGCAGTGGCTACTGCCCCTCTACGATCCTTTTGCCCGGTATATTGGCATCAGACGGGTTCATGAGAAGCTTCTGGATCGTGCGAATATCCGGCCGGGACAACGGATCCTGGAAATTGGCTGCGGCACCGGCGACCTTCTGCGGACGCTCAAGCAACGGCATTCCGATGTCGAGGTGCTGGGCATCGACCCGGACCTGAGCGCCCTACGCCGCGCCCGTCGCAAGGCGGCCCGGAGCAAGCTCCAGATCCAGTACGAGCGTGCGTTCGCCGACGATCTGCCGTTGTCGGACGACAGTGTTGATCGGGTGCTCTCCTCGTTCATGCTGCATCACCTCGCCGTCGCCGAGTGGGCGCCGGTGTTCCGTGAGGTCCGGCGGGTGCTGCGTCCCGGTGGTGAGCTGCACCTGGCCGACATTGACGGGTCCCATCCCGGACAGGATGGGGGTCATCCGCACCGCTTCGGCCAGACCGAGGAGAGCCTTCCCGAGCTGGTGTTGGCGGCGCTCGCTGACGCCGGTCTGAGCGGGGCACGGGAAAACGGCTACGGGCGGGCCCGGCTGGGTCGGTACGTCTTCTACCGAGCGGACGCCGAATGCGGCGGGCGGTCGGACTGACCTGGCTGTAACGAGCGCGGGGTGCCGGTGTGACGGGGGCCGCACTTCCTCGATTTGACGTGCGAACCCGAATCCGCGTAACTTTCTCTCTGCCAGCGCGGAACGGGGCAAACAGGGTGAAAGTCCTGAGGCCCGCTCCAAGCGGCACCGGCGCCAAGAAGGTCTCACCTTCTAGTCGCCGGTCGGGCGGTGCCCGCCGAGTCTGCCGAGGGGCCGATTTGGTGCGGCGAAACCGACCGGGTAAGGTAACTCCGGCAGGAACCGGGCGAGTCAGCGGGAAACCGCGGGCGGTCGGTCTGCCAAATCCGAGGATCACACACGCGGGTAACCTCGTGTGCACATCTGAGGGTGCTGAACCGTGCGAAGCACGCCAGACCGGGACAAACGGTTTGACACGGCGGAGACGGTGAGGTAAAGTAGTAAGAGTGCCTGGCGCGAGAGTGGCAGGTGGAGCGGTTGCCTCCGGTGGGGCCCTGTTGTGGGGTTCTGGCTGGTGTGTGGTTGTTCTTTGAGAACTCAACAGGGTGTTTGGAAAGCCAGTGCCGTTTTTGGTCTGGGTTGGCCTGCTGTGTGTTGGTGGGTTGGTTTGGACTTGAATTTGGCAGCAAATTTTTGTTTGTTGCTGGGATGTTCTTCAAGTTTTTGTTGGAGAGTTTGATCCTGGCTCAGGACGAACGCTGGCGGCGTGCTTAACACATGCAAGTCGAGCGGAAAGGCCCTTCGGGGTACTCGAGCGGCGAACGGGTGAGTAACACGTGAGTAACCTGCCCCAGGCTTTGGGATAACCCCGGGAAACCGGGGCTAATACCGGATATGACTGGCTGCCGCATGGTGGTTGGTGGAAAGATTTTTTGGCTTGGGATGGGCTCGCGGCCTATCAGCTTGTTGGTGGGGTGATGGCCTACCAAGGCGGCGACGGGTAGCCGGCCTGAGAGGGCGACCGGCCACACTGGGACTGAGACACGGCCCAGACTCCTACGGGAGGCAGCAGTGGGGAATCTTGCACAATGGGCGGAAGCCTGATGCAGCGACGCCGCGTGAGGGATGACGGCCTTCGGGTTGTAAACCTCTTTCAGCAGGGACGAAGCGTTTGTGACGGTACCTGCAGAAGAAGCGCCGGCCAACTACGTGCCAGCAGCCGCGGTAAGACGTAGGGCGCAAGCGTTGTCCGGATTTATTGGGCGTAAAGAGCTCGTAGGCGGCTTGTCGCGTCGACTGTGAAAACCCGTGGCTCAACTGCGGGCTTGCAGTCGATACGGGCAGGCTAGAGTTCGGTAGGGGAGACTGGAATTCCTGGTGTAGCGGTGAAATGCGCAGATATCAGGAGGAACACCGGTGGCGAAGGCGGGTCTCTGGGCCGATACTGACGCTGAGGAGCGAAAGCGTGGGGAGCGAACAGGATTAGATACCCTGGTAGTCCACGCTGTAAACGTTGGGCGCTAGGTGTGGGGAGCCTCTCCGGTTCTCTGTGCCGCAGCTAACGCATTAAGCGCCCCGCCTGGGGAGTACGGCCGCAAGGCTAAAACTCAAAGGAATTGACGGGGGCCCGCACAAGCGGCGGAGCATGCGGATTAATTCGATGCAACGCGAAGAACCTTACCTGGGTTTGACATCGCCGGAAATCCTTCAGAGATGGGGGGTCCTTCGGGGCCGGTGACAGGTGGTGCATGGCTGTCGTCAGCTCGTGTCGTGAGATGTTGGGTTAAGTCCCGCAACGAGCGCAACCCTTGTTCGATGTTGCCAGCGCGTTATGGCGGGGACTCATCGAAGACTGCCGGGGTCAACTCGGAGGAAGGTGGGGATGACGTCAAGTCATCATGCCCCTTATGTCCAGGGCTTCACGCATGCTACAATGGCCGGTACAATGGGCTGCGATACCGTGAGGTGGAGCGAATCCCAAAAAGCCGGTCTCAGTTCGGATCGGGGTCTGCAACTCGACCCCGTGAAGTCGGAGTCGCTAGTAATCGCAGATCAGCAACGCTGCGGTGAATACGTTCCCGGGCCTTGTACACACCGCCCGTCACGTCACGAAAGTCGGCAACACCCGAAGCCGGTGGCCTAACCCTTGTGGGGGGAGCCGTCGAAGGTGGGGCTGGCGATTGGGACGAAGTCGTAACAAGGTAGCCGTACCGGAAGGTGCGGCTGGATCACCTCCTTTCTAAGGAGCGCCATCCGTCGAAGGGCGGTATGGAGCCTCGGTTGCCTGTGTTGGGTGATGGGGTGCTCATTGGTCGGAGACACTGGCTAGTTGGCGTTGGCAGCGGTTTGATGCTCTTGTACACGCTCCCTGTGGGGGGTGGGGGAAGGGGTTGATGATGCGGCTGGTGCTGGCGGTGGACACCCTGTTGGGTCCTGAAGGAATGACCGTGTGGTTGTTTCTTGGGCCGTGTTGCCTGTGATGTCACCGGTTGGTGGTGTTGTGGGTTGGCGGTTTGCCTGGCGTGGCTTGTCTCGTATACCGGATGCTGTTGTGCCTCTCGTGTGGGGGTGTGGTGGTGTTGCTGGTGCGGGGTGGTGGTTGCGGGTTGGTTGTTTGTTGAGAATTACACAGTGGACGCGAGCATCTTTGTGGTCAAGTTGTCAAGGGCGAACGGTGAATGCCTTGGCACCAGGAGCCGATGAAGGACGTGGGAGGCCGCGATAGGCCTGGGGGAGCTGTCAACCGAGCTGTGATCCCAGGGTGTCCGAATGGGGGAACCCGGCATCAGTCATGTGGTGTCACCTGCACCTGAACTCATAGGGTGTGTGGAGGGAACGCGGGGAAGTGAAACATCTCAGTACCCGTAGGAAGAGAAAACAATATGTGATTCCGTGAGTAGTGGCGAGCGAAAGCGGATTGGGGCTAAACCGGCGGCGTGTGATACCTGTCAGGGGTTGCGTGGTCGGGGTTGTGGGATCCTGCGACACGGGCTGACACTCGTGTGGGGAGTGATAAAGCTGGTGGTTAGTTGAACAGTCTGGAATGGCTGACCGTAGACGGTGAAAGTCCGGTAGGTGAAAACTGCTAGTCTCCTGTGGGTGTTCCCGAGTAGCGGCGGACTCCTGTAATCTGCCGTGAATCTGCCAGGACCATCTGGTAAGCCTAAATACTTCCTGGTGACCGATAGCGGATAGTACCGTGAGGGAATGGTGAAAAGTACCCCGGGAGGGGAGTGAAATAGTACCTGAAACCGTTCGCCTACAATCCGTCGGAGCCTTTAGGGGTGACGGCGTGCCTTTTGAAGAATGAGCCTGCGAGTTAGTGGCATGTGGCGAGGTTAACCCGGGTGGGGGAGCCGTAGCGAAAGCGAGTCTGAATAGGGCGTCAGAGTCGCGTGTCCTAGACCCGAAGCGGAGTGATCTAGCCATGGGCAGGCTGAAGCGTGGGTAAGACTGCGTGGAGGGCCGAACCCACCAACGTTGAAAAGTTGGGGGATGACCTGTGGTTAGGGGTGAAAGGCCAATCAAACTCCGTGATAGCTGGTTCTCCCCGAAATGCATTTAGGTGCAGCGTCGTGTGTTTCTTGCCGGAGGTAGAGCACTGGATGGTCTAGGGGGCCTACAAGCTTACTGAAATCAGCCAAACTCCGAATGCCGGTAAGTGAGAGCGCGGCAGTGAGACTGCGGGGGATAAGCTTCGTAGTCGAGAGGGAAACAGCCCAGATCACCAGCTAAGGCCCCTAAGCGTGTGCTAAGTGGAAAAGGATGTGGGGTCGCATAGACAACCAGGAGGTTGGCTTAGAAGCAGCCATCCTTGAAAGAGTGCGTAATAGCTCACTGGTCAAGTGGTTCCGCGCCGACAATGTAGCGGGGCTCAAGCACACCGCCGAAGCTGTGGCATTCACGCGTGTACTTCGCATGGCCTTTTGGGGTTGTGTGTAGGTGTGTGGATGGGTAGGGGAGCGTCGTGCCGGGGGTGAAGCAGCCGAGTGATCGAGTTGTGGACGCGGTGCGAGTGAGAATGCAGGCATGAGTAGCGAAAGAAGGGTGAGAAACCCTTCCGCCGGATGACCAAGGGTTCCAGGGCCAGGTTAATCCGCCCTGGGTGAGTCGGGGCCTAAGGCGAGGCCGAGAGGCGTAGTCGATGGATAACGGGTTGATATTCCCGTACCCGCGAAGGAGCGTCCCTGATGAACCTCGTTGTGCTAACCATCCGATCTTGGTGTGGTCTTCGGACTGTGCTGGGGGAGCGTGGGAACCTGGCGGGTAGTAGTCAAGCGATGGGGTGACGCAGGAAGGTAGCTGAGCCCGGCCGGTGGTTGTGCCGGGGTAAGCGTGTAGGCTGTGTCGTAGGTAAATCCGCGGCGCGTGTGGCTGAGACGTGATGCCGAGCCGATTCAGGTGAAGTCAGTGATCCTATGCTGTCGAGAAAAGCCTCTAGCGAGTTCCGAGCGGCCCGTACCCTAAACCGACACAGGTGGTCAGGTAGAGAATACCAAGGCGATCGGGTGAACTGTGGTTAAGGAACTCGGCAAATTGCCCCCGTAACTTTGGGAGAAGGGGGGCCGGAGACGTGAAGGCACGTGCTGCTGGAGCGTTGTATGGCCGCAGAGAGCAGGGGGAAGCGACTGTTTACTAAAAACACAGGTCCATGCGAAGAAGTAATTCGATGTATATGGACTGACGCCTGCCCGGTGCTGGAACGTTAAGGGGACCTGTTAGTCTTTCGGGGCGAAGCGGAGAACTTAAGCGCCAGTAAACGGCGGTGGTAACTATAACCATCCTAAGGTAGCGAAATTCCTTGTCGGGTAAGTTCCGACCTGCACGAATGGCGTAACGACTTCCCCACTGTCTCAACCACAGGCCCGGCGAAATTGCATTACGAGTAAAGATGCTCGTTACGCGCGGCAGGACGGAAAGACCCCGGGACCTTTACTATAGCTTGACATTGGTATCTGAATTAGCTTGTGTAGGATAGGTGGGAGCCTGTGAAGTGTGCACGCCAGTGCATGTGGAGGCAATCTTGAAATACCACTCTGGTTGGTTTGGGTATCTAACTTCGGACCGTTATCCGGTTCAGGGACAGTGTCTGGTGGGTAGTTTAACTGGGGCGGTTGCCTCCTAAAGGGTAACGGAGGCGCCCAAAGGTTCCCTCAGCCTGGTTGGCAATCAGGTGTTGAGTGTAAGTGCACAAGGGAGCTTGACTGTGAGACTGACGGGTCGAGCAGGGACGAAAGTCGGGACTAGTGATCCGGCACTGGCATGTGGAAGCGGTGTCGCTCAACGGATAAAAGGTACCCCGGGGATAACAGGCTGATCTTCCCCAAGAGTCCATATCGACGGGATGGTTTGGCACCTCGATGTCGGCTCGTCGCATCCTGGGGCTGTAGCAGGTCCCAAGGGTTGGGCTGTTCGCCCATTAAAGCGGTACGCGAGCTGGGTTTAGAACGTCGTGAGACAGTTCGGTCCCTATCCGCCGTGCGCGTAGGATACTTGAGAAGGGCTGTCCCTAGTACGAGAGGACCGGGACGGACGAACCTCTGGTGTGCCAGTTGTCCCGCCAGGGGCACGGCTGGTTAGCTACGTTCGGAAGGGATAACCGCTGAAAGCATCTAAGCGGGAAGCCTGCTTCAAGATGAGGTATCCCACCCACTTTGTGGGGTAAGGCCCCCAGCTAGACGACTGGGTTGATAGGCCGGAAATGTAAGCTCGGTAACGGGTTCAGTTGACCGGTACTAATAGGCCGAGGACTTGACTACGAAGCTGCTACGCGTCCACTGTGTAACTCTTGGCAAGCAAACATGTCCCGTGGTGTTGGGTGTGTTTGATATGTCGATAAGTGTTACGGCGGTCATGGCGGAGGGGAAACGCCCGGTTACATTCCGAACCCGGAAGCTAAGCCCTCCAGCGCCGATGGTACTGCACTCGGGAGGGTGTGGGAGAGTAGGACACCGCCGGGCAAAACGTTCAAGTTGAGGGCCGACCCTACCCGGGTCGGCCCTCAACGCATTATCAGCCCACTACTCATCCCGCCGCCTAAAGCGAACAACGGTTCCTACCCTGGCGGCCGTGGGATGCCGACGAGTGTGTAGGCGAGCTTCTTCTGAGCCACCCCGGCACCGAATTCACGGTCCTCCACCGGAAGCTGCACAGGAGCGGGCGGGCGACGCAGGTTGACCGGGGCGGCTGCTGTCAACGCTGGTCCATGAGCTCCGACGGTCGGCCTTGCCGAGTACACGCAGTGAGACAGACCGGGACGCCGGGGCATCCGACTTCGGTTTTACCGGAGACTGATGGGGAATCGCCGTACCGCGACAGGCTGGAACCGAGCGAGATTACCTGACCCGGACACGGGCGTGGAGTCCGAACGGCGAGTCTGAAGGAGCCCCATGCGAGCGATCATGCTGTATGGCGCCTGGGACGTACAGGTGGAAGACGTGCCCGATCCGGTGCTCGAGGAGCCGACCGACGCGATCGTGCGGGTTCTCCAGGCCAGCATCGGTGGGACCGACCTCTATCTCTACCACACCATGCCCAGGACCGGGCCGGGGACGCCGATGGGGCGCGAGTTTCTCGGCGTCGTTGAGGAACTTGGTTCCGAGGTACGCGGCATGAAGAAGGGTGACCTGGTGGTGGCCCCGTTCACCTATCAGGACAACACGTGCGACTTCTGCCGTGAAGGCCTGCAGACGTCCTGTCGCCACGGCGGGTTCTTCAACACCGCTCAGGCGGAACTCATCCGCGTTCCCCAGGCCACCGGCACGCTCATCACGCTGCCGGTAGGCGAGGATTCAGCCCTGCTGCCCTCACTACTGACCCTCGCCGACGCCTACAGCACCGGCTACTACGCGGCCAAGCAAGCGAACGTCAACCCGGATACGACGGTCACCGTGATTGGTGACGGGGCGGTGGGACTTCTGGCGGTGCTGTCGGCCTCGCGACTCGGCGCGAAACGGATCATCCTTAAGGTTCGCCACGAGACCCGCACCGAACTTGGCAACGAGTTCGGTGCCACCGCGGTCGTCGCCGAACACGGTGCGGACGGGGTCGCCAGGGTTCGTGAGCTGACCGACGGCGACGGCACCCATGTCGTGCTCGAGGCGGTCGGCTACCGGGAGTCCTTTGATCAGGCGCTCGGCATGGTCCGCCCCGGGGGAGTGATCAGCCGAGTCGGAGTGCAGTACGACGAGGCGGAGATCGGCTGGGGTGTGTTCGGCCGCAACATCACTCTCACCGGTGGTCCGGCCCCGGTGCAGGCCATCGTCGACGAGCTACTGCCCGGCATACTCGACGGCGCCGTCGAGCCCGGCAAGGTGTTCGACCACACCGTCGGCCTTGACGAGGTGCCCGACGGATACCAGGCGATGTCCCGACGCGAGGTTCTCAAGGTTCTCATCCGTCCCTGACGACCACCGGGATTCACCGGTGGATTCCCACGGCAGGGCCGCGAACGTTACCGCTACGGCCTGGTAGCGCGGCACCTGGCCGGCGGCGAAGCCGTTCAGCGCGGCGACCCAATCCACAAACGCAACGCCGGCTACCGCCGCAGGTACCGCTCTATGTTTGGTTTGAGGAGCTCTCATGCGTGCCACCGTTCTGCACGGCCCCGGTGACATCCGGCTCGAGCAACGGCCGGATCCGACGATTACCGCACCCACCGACGCGGTAGTCCGTATCGCCGCTTCCTGCGTCTGCGGATCGGACCTATGGCCCTACCGCGGCATTGAGTCGATCAGCCAGCCGATCCCGATGGGCCACGAGTATGTCGGAGTCGTTGATGCCGTCGGTAGTGACGTGCGGAAGATCAAGCCGGGCCAGTTCGTCGTCGGCTCGTTCTTTGCGTCCGACAACACCTGTGAGATCTGCCGGGCTGGCTACCAGTCGAGCTGTCTCCAGCGGGAGTACATGGGCAATCTCGGCGCCCAGGCCGAACTGCTGCGTGTCCCGCTCGCCGACGGCACTCTCGTCGCAACCCCCGAGGTCCCAGACGAAGACCTCATTCCGAGTCTCCTCATGGCCTCCGATGTGCTCGGCACCGGTTGGTTTGGTGCCGCTTCCGCCGACATCCGGCCGGGCAAGAGCGTCGTCGTGGTCGGTGACGGTGCCGTCGGCCTGTTCGCGGTCCTCGCCGCACGGAGGTTCGGAGCGGAGCGGATCATCGTCATGAGCCGGCACGCCGACCGGCAGAAGCTAGCACTTGCCCACGGCGCCACCGAGGTCGTCACCGAACGCGGTGACGACGGCGTCGCCCGGATCAGGGATCTGACCGACGGACTCGGTGTGCACAGTGCCGTCGAGGCCGTCGGCACCCAGGAGTCGATGCTGCAGGCCATCCGCTCAACCCGCCCCAGCGGACACGTCGGCTTCGTCGGTGCCCCCCACGGGGTGACCCTGTCTGGGCACGAACTGTTTTACTCCCACGTGCACCTGCATGGCGGCCCGGCCCCGGTTCGCCGGTTCCTGCCCGAACTCATCGACCTCATCTTCAGTCGGAGTATCGACCCAAGCAAGATTGTTGACCTCACCCTGCCCCTCGACCAGGTCGCCGAGGCCTATTCGGCGATGCACGAACGACGCGCCGTGAAGGCCGTACTGCTGCCATAGGGCGGGGTGAGAACCGCGCCGACGCTTGGATCTCAGTGATCAGGAGCATGAGCAGGGCCCTGTCGGTTCGGGCGGGTGCGGGGCTCAGGAGGGCTTTGGGCCGCAGATGAAGCGTGGCTCCGCGGCGTAGCGCCAACTGAACTTCTCCCGCTTTACCTCCTTACCGTCCTTGTAGAACACTCGGTAGGCGCTCTGGCTGAACCCATCGCTGCCGCTGGCGGCGATGCAGTTCGGGCCTGGCTCCAGATGGACGGTCTTTGGCTTGGTGATGTTTTTACGGGGGCCGTATTCCGTCTTTACCTTATCCCAGATCTTCGTACTCCAGATCGAAACGGTGATCTTGTTCGACGTGTACGAGGTATCGATCAAGAGTCCGTACTCGGTGTTGTTGCGGAATTTGAAGTCGAGCTCCGGGTAGAAGATTGTGGACTCGATGACCGCCGGGTAGCGGCTGAAATAGTACGAGTGTGGCTTGTGCTCGACGTCCTCGAGCCCCGCATAGTAGGTGGCGTTGAACAGCGTCGTGGTGAACTGCGAGACACCGCCCCCGACGCCCGGTACGAGCTTGCCGTTGAGAATGACCGGAGCGTCCTTGTAGCCCTTTGCGTAGTTTCGGTCGCCGGTGTGCCCGTTCAGGGAGAACGTCTCGCCGGGTAGCACCAGCGTATTGTCAACGTCTTTGGCGGCGGTGATGATGTTCTGGCTGCGCGGCGAGGAGAGTCCGCCGGAGAACTGGGTGGTGAAGGTCGACACCTGCTCCCTGATACCCAGACCCGCCAGCTTCTCCGTGGTGAGCTCCGGCTTCGCCGTCGTGAGCGTGCCGGTCACCCGGCGGTCGTCCGACTGCGGTAGGACCGCGAGCAGGGCCTCACCAAGGCTGCTGGTGTCCAGCTTCTTCCCGTCCCGGCTTTCGATGATCTTTGGCTTGCCGTCGGTGAGCGTCATCCGAGCGTTTTTCGGGGTCACCTCGACCTTGGCCAGGTCGTCGCCGAGCGCGGTGCGCAGCTTCTCGACATCGACTTTCGCCGACAACGCGCCGGCATCGTCGGCGGTGAACACCAGACTCTTTGCGATCGCCGCCGGCGGAATGCTCATCGAGCCCTGGTCCGTCGTCAGGGTCACCGGGGCCGCGACGGCCGGCCTCGCCAGCTCGGCCACCATCTGGTCGACCTCCTCGGCGGTGGTGACCGGGTGTATCTGGGCCAGTGGGACGGTGACTGGCTCACCGCTCAGCCAGCCCTCCCGCACCGCCTGCGCGGAGCGCTCGGGGTCGAGCTCCAGGCTTGGCTTCGGGTGAGTTGCCTTCGGGGTGAGGCCGCTCCAGGTGATCGCCGGCATGGTCATCGTGCGGCCGTCGTCCCCCAGGACCTTCTTGAGTGCCGCGTCGAGCTGGTCCACGTCCACCGTCACCACCGGTGGCACGGTGCGGGAGCCGACGAGTCGTTCGAAGACGTGCGCCTCCACCTGCATGGCGGCCGCCACGGTGGCCTCCACGTCAACCCGGAGACCCACCTCGGCCGGCACCAGTTCCGCCGTGTTGTCGCCGACGACCACCGGCAGGGGTGCGTTCAGCTCGGCGGCCTGTCGCTCCACCGCGGCGCGCAGCTCCTCGACGGCCGCTGCCTGGCTGTAGCCGCTGAGCTCCGTGCCGAGGACCGTCGTTCCACGGGGTACGTCACCGGCGTACGCGTAGGCACCGATGCCGACTGCGGAGGCGAGTACAGCGGTGGTGACCCCGGCGGCGAGCAGCCAGGTGCGGCGGGACCACTTCCCGCCAGGTGGAAAGGACCACTTTCCACCCCGTTTGGTGGGTTTCTCCGCCTCCTCAACAGGCCACTGCACCGCGGTTACCTGCACGGTGGGCCGGTCGTCGGCGGGCGGAACCTTGTCGCCGTACAGGGTCACAGTCACCTCGATCAGGGGCGTCGCACCCGGGCGGTTGTCACACCCGGAAGGAAACTACGGTAACCAACATGTGCGCGTGGCGGCAGGTCGCGTCTTGCGTCGCGTGTCGCCTCCCCCGATCCTCGCGTGTCGGTGTTGGCGTGCGACGGTGGGGTCCATGCGGGAGGACGACGTGGCTCTGGCGTACGGCGGTGGTTGGGTGGACCGGGCCGGTGCCCTCCGTGCCGATCCGGATCGGCTGGCGACGCTGCTGGGCGCTGTAGACACCAGAGTGCTGCCGCTGTGGCAGGACCGCTGCCTGGTCAACGGGACGGCGCCGGTTCGGCTGAGCGGCGAAGCGGCGGCGAGGGCGCACGTCGCCGCGCGGGAAACGGTATTCCTCGGGTTCGCGGCGGGGCGGGCAGTCTTCGCGGTGGACCTCTCCGAGCTCGCTGAGGATGCCGCTCTGGCGGCTGTCGGGGCGACTCGGGTGGTGGATGTGCGCGGGCTCGTCGGGCCGCTCAGCCCGGCCGAGGCGGCTATCCAGGCGTACGCGCGCGGTCTGCTGCACTGGCACCGGCAGCAGCGGTACTGCGGCACCTGCGGGGGGTCGACCAGCGTCCAGGACGCCGGGCACGCCCGGCGGTGCGCGGATCCCACCTGTGCCCGACTGTACTTCCCCCGGATCGAGCCCGCCATCATTGTGCTGGTGGAGACAGCGGGCTCGCCCGGGCGTTGCCTGTTGGCCCGGCACGCCGGGGCGGCCGAGGGTGCGTTCTCGACCCTCGCCGGCTTCGTCGAGGTGGGGGAGACGCTGGAAGACGCGGTCCGGCGGGAGGTAGCCGAAGAAGCGGGGGTGGTGGTGACCGACGTGGCGTACCAGGGGTCGCAGGCCTGGCCGTTCCCGGCGGGGCTGATGGTGGGCTTTCGGGCCACCGCCGTATCCGACGAGATCCGGGTGGACGGGGTCGAGCTGCTGGAGGCACGCTGGTTCACCCGCGCCGAGCTGCGCCAACGGGCTGCGGTAGGCCACCCACTCGGTCGGCTGGACTCGATCGGTCACCACCTGCTCAGCAGCTGGCTGGCCGAGGACGAAGCAGCCGCGTCAGCTCCCCGCTGACGCCCTCCGCGGCGCCGGAACCAGCCTGTCGACGCGCGCTGGTGTCGACATCCACGTTCGGAGCGTCATGGCCAGGGTCGTGACCACGGCAGCTCCCAGGGCGAGCCAGAGCAGCCCGGAGACGGTCCGCGGCGTGGTCCACAGCGCGACCGTCGTCAGCAGGGCGCTGCCCACCCACAGCGGCGCGGCGGGCCAACGGACGCCGGTGGCGACCGCCGCGTTCAGTAGGACGAAGACGACGGCGTAGAGCGCCCCGACGGCGGCGAAGAGCGGCGCGAACGGGCCCAGGTGGGTGTAGTCCGGGCCGCCGACGAGGTGGAAGGCCAGGGTGCCGGCGAACGTCGAGCCGAGAATCAGCAGTACGCCGCAGCCGGCGGTCACGGCGAGTGCGACGGCCCGGCTGAACCGATCGTCGCGGGCCAGCCGGGGCAAGGCGAGTACGGTGGCGACCTGCGGTGCCCACAGCGCGCCCTTGGTCAGCACCGTCCCCACCGCGTACCCGCCGGAGTCGTCGGCCGGCAGTAGTTGACGGGCGAGGAAGAGGTCCACGTACGAGACGACAAGCATGGCGAGCATCGCGGCGCAGCCGGTCAGGATCTGGCCGGCATCCAGCGGTGGCGCCGTGGCGGGGGCCGCCGGGGCGGCGGGCCGGGCCAGTGCGGCGAGCCCGACCGGGGTGAGCGCGGCGGTGCCGGCACCGAGCAGCAGAGATCCGGTCAGGCCGGCGTCCAGCAGCAGACCAACCAGCACTCCTCCGTACCGACCGGTGGCCAGCAGCCCCATGCCGATGGCCAGTCGAACGAACCGTTGCCCGCCCTGGAGTTCTCCCAACGTCCGGCAGGAGAGCACGATCGCGGCCGTGGTGATCGCGGAGAGGACGAGGGCTTCGGCCGGAAGACGCAAGCTCGTGACGAGTAGCGGGCTGGCGAGGATCAGGGCGGATGCGCAGAGCGCGGCGGTCAACAGGGCCGCCCGGCGGGTCTGGGTGTGACCGTGCTTCGCGTGGTGCACGGCGACGGCGAGCTGTAGGCCGAACCCCGGCACGCTCGCGATGGCGATCAGGCCGAGCGTGGTGGCGAGCGCGCTGAGGTCGGCGGAGCCGAGCTGGCGGGCGGCCAGCACCGGGACCAGATAGGCGAGGCCGTTGGCCAGCAGCCCCGCGGCGGTCACGGCCAGGCCGGCGGTGCCGAGTGCCCGGGCGCCGGTGCTTGGGGAAGGCGTCCCCGAGCCGTCCACATCGTCGGTTCGCCGGATCACACGAATCCCGATGGGTCGGAGTCCCGCCAGGAGGTCGCCCCGGCGACGCCGCCCCCCGACTGCCGGGGCACATCCGCCGCGGACGGCGGCTTCGCGGGGTGCGGGGGAGCGCGGTGAACCGGCCGGTGTCGGAGGCATGTCGACAACCAGAGGCACCCGAGGGCGAGGACCATCAGGAGTTGCGGAAGCGCGGCGGTGTGCCGCTGCGTGGCCTCCAGGTACGTCCAGCCGGCGAGCAGGACGAGGGCGGCGGGGAGCCATGACTCGACGAACCGGGGGACGAGCCGTACCCAGTGGGGGGCGGCCGACCGGGGCATGCGCAGCGAACCGGGGAGGGCGAGTAGGACTCCAGCGGCGACGAGTACGCCACCGACGAGGCCGCCGAGCAATATCAGGGCAATCGCACCGACCGCCAGCAGGGGAAGGGAGCGAGTGGCCCGGCGTCGCGCTCGCCGTGCCGGCCGCGCCGGTGCGCTGCCCCGACGTTCGGGGAGAAGCGCGAGGAGTGTGACGCCGAGGAGCAGGGCGCCTCCGGTCAGGAGCGCCACCTGGTACGGGCCGTCCGGGGTGAAGCGCAGGACAACCTCACCGGCGGCGCCGGCGGGCAGGAGCCAGCCTTGCTGCCAGCCGTCGACGACCACGGGGCGCAGCGGCTCGCCGGCGAGCGTGGCCTGCCAGCCCCGGTTGGTGTTCTCCCGCACCGCCAGTACCCGTTCGACGGCGTGCTCAGCGACCTGTACCCGCCGCTCGGTCGCCTCCCACGCCGTGACGTCGAGGGCGCTCGGGGTCATCACGTCCGTGCGCTGCTGCGGTACGAGAGCGACCCGGGTCGGCGTGGCGAACTGGCTGGCGGCGGCGACGAGGCGGTGCTCGGCGGCGCCGAGCGGCAACTCGGTGTCGGTGCCGCACAGCTCGGCCGGCACCTCCCGCAACTCCAGGAGGTCCCGCACTGTGCCGCGTAGGGCGGTGGTCACCGTCTCCTCGCCGATCGTCAGCGTCGGGCCGGAGCCGCAGCCCAGCGTCAAGGGTGTGTCCAGGTCTGCGGGGCTGGTGGGGGCGCCTGGAAGCACGGTGATCTCACCGACCGCGATCGGTAGGGGCTCGGGCAACCGAAGTCCGTACGGATCGATGCTGGTGGCGGAGGGCGGATCGAGGAACTGGATGGTGATCTCGTTGGTTCGCGCCGGTGGATCCAGCATTAGTACCCCGTCGTCGCGGAGCAGGCCGCCCCGGATGCCGTCGTTGGCGATCACCCGTACGCTGCCGAGCCGGGTGGCCGCGACGGCCGGGTCAACGGCGAAGCGAAGGCCGCTGATCACCTGGGGCTTGAACCAGGTGAGGCGAAGGATCGGGGCGTCGTCGCTGATCGCCGGTGACCAGCTGGTGGCCGGGTCCCCGTCCAATACCGCTCCGGGGCGGCGACTCGGATGAGGGACGCCGGTTGACGAGGCGCTCACCTCGGGTGCGAGGCCCAACGCCTGCGCGTCGGTCACCGCCTGGTCGAGGGCCGCGTGCAGGGCGGAGCCGTCCATCGGCTGGGCCCACAGCTGCGGGTCGTAGGTCCCGGCAGCTGGCAGGGTGAGCGTACGGTCGATCGTGCGTCCGTCCTCCGAGCCGCGGATCGCGTTGGTGGAACAGCGCGGCTTCCCGTCGACCATGAAACAGGCGGGCGTCCGGGGGTCGGCGGAGACGACGACGGCCGGTGGTTGCTCGGTGGCGGGTGCGTCCGGCAGCCGGAGGGTGCGACTGGTCTGGACGCCCGGGATGCTGATTTCGGAGATCCCCACCACCCCGCTACCGAACGGGCGGAGGGTGAAGGTGTCGTCGATGGAGATGCGGATGCGCTGGGTGGCGTGGATTCCCTCCAGTTCGAAGATCATGCGATCGCCGAAGCTCTCCACGGTCCGGCTTTCGTATCCGGCGGTGACGGTCACCGTGGTCGGCACCACGTCCGCCGTCAGGTCGAAGCTGAGCTCCACCGTGGTGATGTTGGTTGGGTTCTCCAGCCCGACTTCGATCCACTGCCGATCGCCGCGGCTGTACGGTGCGGACTGCCAGGAGGTCGTCGGGTCGCCGTCCATCGCCGCATACGGCTGATGCTCGGAGCGGTTGCCACCGGGGATGCTGACCTGCGAGCGTGCCGTTGACGTGCGAATCGAGTTGATGCCCTCGAACTGGGCCACGGTGGACCAGTTCTCGGCCCAATCGGGCAGGTAGTCGTGCGCGGGTGCGGACGGTGCGAGGGTCTCGTCGGCGGTGTGGGTATGTGAGGCGTTGTCCTGGGACCGGCCGAAGGAGACCTCGCGGCGCCGGAGCCCGTCGGTCATCGCGACCGGACCGGAGAGGTCGTCGGTGTCCGCGTCACCGGCCAGGACCGTGGGGGCCGGGCTCAACAGGCCCGCCGCGGCGAGGTCGAGCAGGGACTCCGGACCACCGACGACGGTGGCGACATCCTTTCGGTCGTAGGCGACAACCGGCTCCACCCGGCGGTTGACCTGGTAGACCTCGAGTGCCCGTCCCGGCACGTCGAGCCCTTGGTCGGGAATGTCGTCCACTGCCTCCGGCCCACCCCGGATCGGGCCGAAGGTGGTGACCCGGGTCAGCCCCGGTGAGCGCTGTAGGGCCTGGCGAACCACGGCGGGGCGGGTCGTGTCGGAGCGACCGTGGTCGAGGTCGGCGCGGAACAGGACGTGGCTGACCCCGGAGCGGGCGAGGAGGTCGGCGAGGCCCGCCGAGCCGGCGCCGGAGCTGAGCGTGGCTTCGATCGCGTCCAGGAGGCGGATGGTGGTGGGCGGGGTGAAGGGGATGGAGTTGCGGACAGCCCAGCTGCTCTCCAACAGCGGTTGGGCGATCTCGTCGGTGGTGCTGCCCCAGTCGTAGGCGGGGCGGCGTGCTCCGGGGACGACGAGCACCCGTCCCGGACCGGTGTTCGCGTCCAGCCAGTCGGCGGCGTCCTGCCAGTATGGGGGCACCTCCCGCGCGCTTCCCGGGGTGGCGATCCCGCCGATGATCGCTGGGCTGGCGACCGCCGCGACTGCTGCCATGGTCACGCCGGTGGTGATCCAGGCCCGCGCCACGGCCTTTTTGTGTCGCGCGGCGGGTGCGGTACGCGCTGCCTTCACGACCAGGCTGACCAGGTGGGCTAACCCGAGCGTCAGCGGTAGCCGGAGCAGGACGTCGAATTTGTGGGTGTTCCGTAGTGGCGCGCCGATCCCGTCGAGGAACTGCTGCTGTGGCCCGGCGAGGAGATTGGGAAGATCGCTGACGTGTCCGAGTCCGACCATCGCGGCGCCGAGCATCAGGCCGGTGACCAGGAAGCGGCGGTGCGGCATTCCGCGCCGGGAAAGCCCCAGTACACCCAGGGCGGCGACGGCGAGCGTGGCGAGGATCAGCGGAAGCTCGTTGGCCAACCGGGCGCCGCCGGGGATGGCCTGTTCAACCGGGGAGGCCAGGTACGCCACCCAGTACGACGCGCCGCGCAGCGTCGTCACGGCGTCGGTCACGCTGGTGGTGCTCTGGGCGGTTTCGATGTAGTCGAGGAACGGTGGGCTGTACCGCCCGAGAATGAGCAGGGGAACCAGCCACCAGGCGGTGGCCAGGGCCACCGCGCCGCACCAGGCGGCGATTGCGCTGATTCGGCGGCCGATCGGTGCCAGCGTGGCGAGCCAGAGCAGGGCGAGCGGTACCACCGCGAACACGGCGGTCGCATTGACCCCGCCCGCACAGGCCACGGCGAGTGCCGACCCCGCGACCGCCCGGCGGAGGGGCGCACCTCGGGCGAGGCCGATCAGGGGGATCAGTACCCACGGCGCCACCGCGCTGGGCCAGGATTCGACCGAGGACCAGCCGAGCTGGGTGAGGATCCGGGGCGACAGTGCGAAGGCGACACCAGCGATCATGCGTCCGGTGGGCGAGCCGATGCCGAGGCTGCCGGCCAGTCGCACCACGCCCAGGTAGGCGACGCAGAAGAGCAGCGCCCACCACAACCGTTGAATCACCCACGGTTGCAGGCCCAGCTCCGAGCCCACCAGGAAGAACGGACCCATCGGCCACAGATACCCGTAGGCCTGGTTCTGTAGCTGGCCGAAGGCGCCGGTGGGGTCCCAGAGGTGCAAAGAGCGGAGCAGCCATCCGGCGGGATTGACGTTCAGGTCGACCTTGGTGTCGGGGACGATCAGCCCGGGAGCCTGCTGGAAGGCGAGGGCGGTGAGGACGACGCAGATGGCGAGGTGCCGGAATCCCCGGTCCAGACGTCGGGCCCGCCTCGGCCGCGCTCCGGCGTCACTGGTCACCTCTGCACGCATGTCGCTCCTGTTCCGCCGGGCGGTACGGGTATCGGCAGCCGACGACGGTCGAGCGACGTAGCCGGGACCGAAGTGGGCGAGGTGGCGTCGATGATCAGTGTGGCGAACGTGGATGGGTGGCCACCCCCCACGGCGTGTAAGCGTGTGGCAGGCTTCCAAGTATGTCAATGCCAGAGGCTGGGGCTGTGGCACCTCCGGAGTCCGTCGCGTCGATGCCCGCCGAGCCGAAAGCGTTCGCTCGGCGGTTTCGTCTGGACCGGGTTGGAGCGGTGGCGGTAGCCCTCATCGTTGTGTCGGTCGCCTGGCGTGCCGGCCTCGCGGCGCGTGGCTGGTTCTCCCAGGACGAGTTTGTCCTCGCCGCCCAGGCCCTTGATGCCCGGTTGGACGCGGACTTCCTGCTGCAAACCGTCAACGACTCCCTGATGCCCGGTGGCTTGTTGACCGCCTGGCTGATGGTGCGGCTGGCCGGCTTCGCCAGCTGGCCCTGGGTATTGATGCTTGCGGTGGGGCAGGCGGCCGTGGGTGTCGCGGTCTATCGCCTGCTGCGCGATCTGCTGCGGCCAGGCTGGGGCCTGCTGGTCCCGTTGGCCCTCTTCCTGTTCAGCCCGCTGACGCTGGAGGTGTCGTCGCTGTGGTTGGTTGGGCTGCTCGTGTTGCCGATGCAGCTCGCCCTGGTCCTCGCGGTCCGGGCGCAGGTCCGGTATGTGCGTACCGGCCGCCTCGGCCATCTCGCGACGGTCGCCCTGTGGCTGCTGTTCGGCCTGCTGTTCGACCCGAAAGCGCTGCTGATAGCGCCGCTGTTGTTCCTGCTGACCGTCTTTCTGTTTTCCGATGGCTCGCCGTGGCGCAGCCTGGTCACGGTGGTGCGCCGGCACTGGCGGGGCTGGCTGTTGCTCACCCTGCTCTCGGGGGCCTACCTGGCGTTCTACCTGACCCGACCGGCACGTGCGCTGGACCAGCTGACCTCGCCCGGTCAGGCTTTCACGTTCCTCGGTGACCTGGTCGGCGCGACCGTCGTGCCAGGCCTGCTCGGGGGGCCATGGCGGTGGACGTACGCCGGTGACGGGCCACCGTTGGTGGATCCCTATCCGGTCGCGATGTGGCTGTCTTGGCTGGTGCTGGCGACACTGGTCGTGGTCACCGTCCGACGGCGCCGGTCGGCGGTGCGGGCCTGGCTCCTCCTGGCCTGTTACGTCGGGCTGGTCGCCGCGCTCTTCGCGGTGACCCACGTCGGTGGCGTGCTCGGCCCGATGGTGGGTACGGTTCCGCGCTTCGTGGCCGATGTGGTGCCGGTCGCCGCGATCTGTGTCGGAGTCGCCCTGTTCGGGCTTCGCGACGACGGCGAAAGGGCCCGGTACGCCGCCCGACCGCTGCCGGGGGTCCCGCGGGCGCTCGGCTCCATCACGGTCGGTCGGGTTGTGACGATCGCCGTCCTGGTCGCGGTCGGAACTGGCGCGGTGTGGAGCACCGTTCGGTTCGGGGAGAACTGGAGCACCAAGCATGGTCGGGAGTACCTGACCACGGCCCAGGCCGAGCTTGCCGCCGCGCCGGCGGATACCGTCTTTCTGGACGCTGTCGTCCCCGATCGGGTCGTCGCCGGGTACTTCTGGCCGGACAACCGTCAATCGCACTTCTTCCGGCCGGCGGAGCGCCGGCCGGAGTTCGTTGAGGTAGCCGAGCTTCCGGTGACCTTCGATGAGGAGGGTCGAATCCGTCCGGTCCGGATCGAGGGCGTGACGGTTCTGCCGGGCCCGGTGCCTGACTGTGGGCACCGGGTGGAGAGCGGGCAAACGACGCAGATTCCGTTGGAAACGCGTGTTGAGCAGTGGCCGCACGTGGTGGAGTTCGGCTACCTGAGCTCCGGTGACGCGACCGCGACCATGCGTCTGGGCGAGGCCACCCGGGAGATCACGGTGCGGCGTGGACTGAACCAGCTGTATTTCCCGTTGCCCGGTGCGGGAGAGACTATCGAGGTCACCCTCAGCACGCCTGATGTTGCCCTCTGTACTAAGTTGATCACTGTCGGGCGGGTGGTGCCGGCGTCGTGAGTGGTTGACCGACCGGCCGACCGAGCCCGGGTGGTTCGTGATCGGCTCCTGTTGTACACCGTCGCGACGGCGGTGACGGCGGTGGTGCTCGCTCCCCTGGCGGCACCGGGCTACGTGCTGCTCTACGACATGGTGTTCGTGCCCCGACAGCCGCTGACCTGGGATCTCGTGGCGCCGGTGCAGGGCCTGCCGCGGGCGGTGCCGATGGACGCGGTGGTCTCGGTGCTCACCCAACTCGTCCCGGGCTGGGTGGTGCAGCGGATCGCGCTGGGTGGGGCGGTTCTGCTGGCGGCGGTCGGTGCCGGGCGGCTGGTGCCGACCGAACGGCCCGGGGTTCGGCTGCTCGCTGCGGTCGGCTATGCCTGGACGCCCTACCTGGCCGAGCGGCTGTTGATCGGGCAGTGGGGACTGCTGGTCGGATACGCCGCCCTGCCGTGGCTGGTACGGGCGGTGTTGGAGCTGCGGTCCGGGCGGGCCGGCGCGGTGGCCCGCGTGCTGCTCGCCGCCGCGCCGGCTGCGATTACCCCAACCGGTGGGCTGATCGCGTTCGGTGTGGTGTCGTTGCTCGCACCACAGCGGGGGCGTTGGCGGGGATCGACGGTCGCGGTGGCGGGGGTCGCCTTGCTCAACGCCCCGTGGGTGACCGCTGCCCTGGTCACCGACGCGGGCGGAAGCTCCGATCCGGCGGGAGTGGCCGCCTTCGCGGCCCGGGGCGAGAACTGGGCCGGTCCGCTGGCTGCGCTCGCCGGCACCGGGGGTATCTGGAGCGCTCAGGCCACTCCGGCGAGCCGAGCCCTGCCCCTGGTGCCGCTGGTGACCCTGGTGCTGTTGGCCCTGGCCGGTTTCGGGTTTGGCCTGCTGCGGCGTCGGATACCGCGGGATGCTTCGGCCCGACTGTTGGTGCTCGCGGGGGGCGGCTTTCTGCTCGCCGCGCTCGGTGCGGTGCCGGGGACGGCCGACGTGTTGCGGTGGGCGGTGGCGCAGCTGCCGGGGGCCGGGCTGCTTCGCGACGGGCAGAAGTTCCTGGCACCCTACGCGTTGCTGTTGGTGGTGTGCGTGGCGCTGGGTGCCGAGCGGGTCGCCGCCCGGATGGAGCGAAGAAACCGGGAGGTTGCGGGGGTGGTGCTGGTGGGCGTGCTGCTGCTGCCGGTCGCCGCCATGCCGGATCTCGCGTTTGGTGGCGTGGGTCGGTTGTGGCCGGTGAGCTATCCAGCGGACTGGCGGGTGGTGGCCGCCCGACTGGCTGCCGACCCTGGCGGCGAGGTCTTGGCGCTGCCGTTGAGTGGCTACCGTGCGTACCCGTGGAATTCCGGGCGGATCGTCCTGGATCCGGCCCCTCGCTACCTGCCGGCGGTGGTGCTGATTGATGACACGCTCCGAGTCGGCGATGTCGCGGTGACTGGTGAGAACACCCGCCTGCGGGAGATCCGGCAGGTGCTCGGGGCGGGACGGCCGGTCGCGGAGACGGGGGTGCGCTGGGTGCTGGTGCAGCAACACCGTGCGGACCAGGTGGATCCGGTCACCCTCGCCGGCCTCGAGGTCGTGCACCAGGGGACGTATCTCGTCCTCTACCGCAATCCAGCCGTGCCGCCGAGCCCGGTGGTGGTGTCTCCGGCTCGATGGGCGGTGGCGGTGGCGTTGGTCGTCGCCATTGTGGTGGTGGTAGCTGCTTTTTTGCGCCGGTACGCCGGTGGGCTACTGCGTGGTAACCTCCGCTCCGAGGTTCAGACATTGGAGGATTGGCATGCGTAAAGCCCTGACCTTGGTCGTCACCGGCCTGGTGGCGGCGATGCTCGGGATCCTGTCTGTCGGTGGGTTGGCGGCCGCGACGACCGCTACCGAGGAGGAGGCGGCCGTCAAGGCCCAAGAGCTCATCGAGAAGGCCAAGCAGGCCAACGAGCGTGACCCCTACGCTCCCGAGATCTACGGCAGCAGGTAGGACGGGGCGCCCCGTGAATCCGGATGACGGGGCGACTCCACACTCTCCAGCACGGCCGCGAAGTGGCTTCCGGCGGCGGGCCAGGTGAAGTTCGCCGCGTGCTCCCGGGCCGCCGCACCCAGCTGGTGCCGTAGCTCGGCGTTGTGGAGGAGGGACCGCACCTTCGCCACGTAGTCGTCGATGTCGTCGGCGAGAAGTCCGGTCTGGCCGTCCACCACCGCCTCCCCCACGCCGCCCGCGCTCCGGAACGCGACCGTCGGGGTGCCGGCCGATCCGGCCTCCACAATGGTCAGACCCCACCCTTCCTTCAGTGACGGGGTCAGCGCCACCCAGGCTGAGGCGAGGAGGGTCGCCTTCTCCTCCTCCGTCACGAACCCCCGGAACTCCACTCGGCCGGTGATGCCCAGGTCGTTGGCGACCTCGCGGAGCCGCCCCTCCCACCAGCCCTGTCCGGCGACCACCAGCCGTAGCTGGGGCAGCTCGTCGGCGAGGGTGGCGACCGCCCGTAGTGCCACCTCGACGCGCTTGTGTGGGACCAGCCGGTTGAGCGTGACGAGCAGTGGGGAGGGTGCACGTTCGGCGTCAGTGTGTGGGAGCGGCGGGGTGCCGTTGTGCACCACGGAGACCTGACCCGCGGGTACACCGAGCTGGACCAGCTCCTGACGGGTGGCTTCGGAGACCGTGACGTGGTGGCAGCGCCGGTAGGCGCGTATGGCGAATGATGACTCCACCCACCAGCCAAACCGGGCTGCCCAAGGTGGAAGTACCACACACCATTGTTCTCGATGAATGTGGTGGATTAGCTTGATAATCGGTCGTCGGGCCCATAGCGGGGTCATGAACGGTAGACCGTTGCAGACGTCGACGAGCACCTTCGGTCGGGGGCCGTGTCGGCGGGACAGGGGGCCGAACCCGAGTGCGCCGGCCAGGTAGCAGAGCGCGGCCCACAGGTACACGGTGTGGCGCCCGCCCCGTCTGATCAGCCGGACTCCGTCGTCATTGACCTCCTCGGGACGGCCCCGACGATGTGCGGCGCAGAACAGCGTGACGCGGAAGCCGCGGGCAACCAGCTCCGCGGCGATCCGCTCGACGTACACCTCGGATCCACCACCTTCGGGGTTCCGGGTGTCCCGCCAGTTGAGGAACAGTACATGTCCGGCGGTGGCGGGAAAGCGCTCCACGTTATCCCTACTCTCGAGTAATTTAGCGCCACACTAAAGCTCGAGAGTCGGGTCGGCAATGCCTGCATGAACTATGTGAGTCAATGTGGTGAATTGACTGCTGTCGCTCTGTCCCCTGCTCGGGGAGTGGTCGGCCGAGAGCGGCGACGGTCGCCGAGCGACTGGATCGGGCGTTCGATGCCGTAGTAGCTCGCCGCCGCGAACGCCAGGCCACCCGCCATCGTCAGAGCGAAGGTCTCGAGTAGGTCGCCGGTGAACAGCGGGCGGTCCCCCACGAGGTAAATCATTTCGATCACCAGCGGATGCCAGAGGAACAGCCCGTACGAGACGAGGCCGAGCCAACGGGCGGAGGCGCTGCCGAACGCCTGGTGGACTCGGGTCTTCCGCTCACCGAACGCCACCGGAATCATGATCAGGATTCCGACCGCGAGATAGAGGGTGAGCTTCACGGCGAACTCCGCCGCCGTCGGCTCGGCGAGGTCAAGCGGGCCAGCGATGGGTGTCGTCGCGATCGCCAGTAGGCCCGCGGCCGCGGACCAGCAGGCGACTGGCGCCGCGGCGAGGTCGTCGAGGACGCGCAGGGCAGCCGGGCCCGTACCGGTTTGTAGGGCAACATGCGCCACCGCCAGGACCATGCCCCCGCAGAACCAGGCCGCGTACGAGGGGAGCCACATGGTGTGGACCGCGGTGTCGATGACGCCAAACCCCATCAGGATGAGCCACCCGGCAGTCATCAGGGTGCCCCCCGCGGCGATCACCAGGGTGCGGACCGGGCGCCAGGTCCGGCCTACCGCGAGCACCGCGACCAGTGGCAGGACCAGGTAGAACACGACCTCGGTGGCGAGGCTCCAGGTCTGACCGAGGCCCGCACGAAGCTGATCGGGTTGATAGATCTGGGTGAAGGTCAGGTGACGGAGCCAGTCACCGGCCGAGGCCGGCCGGTTCTGCGGCAGAACGATCAGGCAGACCGACACCGTCAGCCAGTAGGCCGGCAGGATTCGCAGGGCACGCCGCCAGAAGTACCGGCGAACGCCGGGCCGGGGGCGCCCGGCGGCGACACTGGATGCCCAGGGCCGGAAGAGCAGGAATCCGGAGAGTACGAAGAAGATGGCGACGCCGACGTCCATCCGTGCCAACCAGGTGCCCCACTGGCTGTTCAGGCTCACACCCGTATGGAATCCGACGTGGTGGGCGACGACGGCTACCGAACCGATCGCGCGGAGCGCATCCAGGGCAGGTAGGCGGACGGTGGTCGGAGGATGCGACGAACTCGGGGTAGCGGGTGCCGACATCTAGACATCCAGAGGGTTCACTTTAATGTTGACTGGGGAGTAACCTCCCGCCATGTTAGGGATCGATTGCCCCGGGCGACAGGCCGTAGGGCGGCAGGCGATACAGGAGGATGAGTGAAGCTTCGTGTGAGTGCCGCGCTCTTCGGGCTCGGCGTCCTGTTACTGGTCTTCGCGGTCGGGCTGCCGCTCTATGTCGCCCCCGCCATATCCAAGCTCCCCTACGACCTCAAGCCGACGACGTTGGTCGCAGAAGCGAACAACGCCCGGTTCCTGCAGATCACGGCCGACAGCGAAACGGTCACCGTAGAAGTTCCACGAGCCACCCTGCGCTCCACAATCGAGGTGCTTCCCCAGCCCGGTGACACCAAGGATCGGCTTCCAGACCAGCTCAAGGGCGACGCGGTGATCTGGGATGTCTACCAGACCGTGGTACGGAGTGACACTCAGGACCCGATCACCATGTACAGCACGCAACTCGCCCTCTACCGGGTCTCTGCCGAAGCCGCTCCCTGGGATGATCAGTGGCTCAAACAGGACGACAGCGACGAGACCCCGCGGGGCAACGTCAGCTACTCGGGGCTCATCTACAAGTTTCCGTTCGGTGCGGAGAAGAAGGACTACCCGGTCTTCGACCGCGATCTCAAGGAGGCGATCCCGGCGACCTTCGTCGGCACCGAGACCGTCGAGGGCGTCGAGGTCTACCGCTACGAGCAGCGGATCGAGAACAGGGTGCTGGACACCCCGGAGGAGAGCCTCCAGGTGCTGCTGAGCACCTTCGCCCCCGGCTCCACCACCGGTGAGATCGTCTACAGCAACACCCGGACGTACTGGGTTGATCCGGTAACTGGCGCATGGGTCGACGTGCGGGAACAACAGCGAAAGGAGCTGCGTCCGGACGTTGGATCCACCACCGTCCTGCTCGATGCTGACTTCAACTACACGGACGACACGGTGAACAACAGCGTCGAGTCGGTTAAGACGAATCGCCTCAAGATTGGTCTGGCCAGGCTCTGGGGTCCGATCGCCGCCGGCGTCCTCGGTCTGATCGCCCTCGCCGTCGGCCTCCGGCTGTTCCTTCAAACCGGGGGTGCCGCAGGCCGGCACGCCGCCGCAGCGCCGGCCGCCGGTGGTCCGGCAACCGGCAAAGAGGATCAAGATTCGAGCTAGCCGCGTGGTCGGTGGCTCCCGGGGCGAGGGGCGGGTTGTGTGCCCGCCCCTGCCCCCGGGCCCTTGCCGCGTTGAGTCCGTCGTCCCCGCACGGCCTGGCCCACTGCCCAGCTCGGACTGGGGTGCCACCAGGAGTAGGCGGGCAGGGGTCCGCCGTGTCAGATTCGGGCGAGCGCCCGACGGAGCGGGTCCAGGCCGAGTGAGCCCAGGTCGAGTGCCTGCCGGTGGAACTCCCGGAGGTCGAACTCCGCGCCCCTGCGCGCCTTGGCGTCGGCCCGGGCCTGCAGCCAGATTCGTTCACCAACCTTGTAGGACGGTGCCTGCCCGGGCCAGCCCAGGTAGCGGTTCAGTTCGAACCGCAGGACCTCATCCGACACCCGGCAGTGCGCCCGCATGAACTCCCAGCCCAACTCCGGCGTCCAGCGCTCGCCCGGGTGGAAGCCGAACGGGTTGTCGGCGGGGATCTCCAGCTCCAGGTGCATGCCGATATCGACGATCACTCGGGCGGCGCGAAGCGCCTGGCCGTCGAGCATGCCCAGTCGGTCGCCCGGATCCTCGAGGTAGCCCAGCTCCTCCATCAGCCGCTCGGCGTAGAGGGCCCAACCCTCGCCGTGCCCGGAAACCCAGCAGAGCAGCCGCTGCCAACGGTTCAGGGTCTCCGCCCGGAGCACCGTCTGGGCAACCTGAAGATGGTGACCCGGAACGCCCTCATGGTAGACGGTTGTGACCTCGCGCCAGGTAGAGAAGTCGTCGATGCCCTGCGGCACGGCCCACCACATTCGACCGGGTCGGGAGAAGTCCTCACTCGGGCCGGTGTAGTAGATCGCGCCGTCACTCGTCGGCGCCAGGCAACACTCGATCTGGTGGACCTGCTCCGGGATGTCGAAGTGAGTGCCGTGCAGCTCGCTGATCGCCTTGTCGGCGAGCTCCTGCATCCAGTCCCGGAACGCCTCCTTGCCCCGGATGGTCCGCGTCCCGTCCGCGTCCAGCGCGGCCACCGCCTCGTCGACGGTGGCGCCGGGACCGACGATCCGGGTGGCGACCGCTCGCATCTCCGTCTCGAGCCGGGCCAGCTCCTCGAACCCCCAGGCGTACGTCTCGTCGAGGTCGACCCGGGCGCCGAGAAAGTATTGTGAGGCCAGCTCGTAGTGTTCCCGGCCGGCAGCCTGTTTCGCCCGACCCTGCGGGGCCAGTTCGGTGCGGAGGAAGCGGCCGAACTCGGCGGTCGCCGCGGTGGCTGTCGCGGCACCTCGGCGCAGCTCGGCGTCGAGTGCGCCGCCCGCGCCCAGCCGTTCCACCAGCCCGTGGAAGAAGTTGTCTCCGTCCGGGTCCACCCAGGTGTCACACTGCTTGGCTACCTCGAGAAGCTGGGCCCGCGCGCTGGACTGGCCGGCCGCGGCCGCCTCGCGCAGCGTGGTCTGGTACTGCCCGAGCGCTTCGGCGAAGTGGCCGAGCCGGGCGGCGATGTTGGCCTGGGCCTCCTCGCCGTCGGTCGGCATCAGGTCGAACACGGAGCGGAGTTCGTGTAGTCCGCTGGTGATGACGTTGACTCCCCGGCCGACCTCTCCCGCCGCGTAGCGGGCGAGCTCCAGGCTGAGCCGCTCCTGCATGGCATCCTTCGCGGTCTGCTCCGCCGGCGACTGGGGCTCCACGCCGTCGAGGTCGGCGAGGACTCGGCGGTTCAGGTCGGCGCGGGCGGCGTAGCCGTCCGGCGAGAGGTCGTCGAGGCGGTCGTCGTGGCCGGTGATGCCGACATAGGTGGCGCCGGTTGGGCTCAGCGCGGCCCACTCCGCGACGTACCGGTTCGCAATATCGTCGATTCGTCCCACGATCTCGACCCTACGTGATCGTCAGGTCGGAATGTCACCGCCGAAAACCGCCAGACTTTTGACCCCACGGCGGGCAGAGTGTCAGGGGTGACAGTCGAGTCCGCCCCTGACCGGGCTGCGCTGCGGAGCTGGTTGCCCGGGTATCTTGCTTTGGCCGCGATCTGGGGTTCCAGCTTTCTCTTCATCAAGATCGGGGTGCGGGAGCTACATCCCCTGCACCTGACCCTCTACCGGGTCGGGGCCGGCGCGTTAACGCTGCTGATACTGCTCGTGGCGCTGCGCGACCGACTGCCCCGCGAGCCGCGGGTCTGGGCCCATCTGGTCGTCACCGGTGGGATCGGCGTGGCGCTTCCGTTCACCCTGTTCGGCTACGGCGGGGAGCGGGTCGAGTCCATGCTCTCCGGGATCTGGAACGCCACCACACCGCTGGTCGTGCTGCCCATGGCGGTGCTGGTCTTCCGTACCGAACGGATTACCGCCGCCCGGGCGGTCGGGCTCGGGCTGGGCTTTCTCGGCGTACTGGTGGTGCTCGGGGTGTGGCAGGGCGCTGGTGGTTCGCACTTCGTCGGCCAGCTCATGTGCTTCGGCGCCGCGGCCTGCTACGGGGTGGTCATCCCGTACCAGAAGAAGTTCGTCGCGGGCCGCTCCTACTCCGGGCTGGCCCTGTCGGCGGCGCAGTTGCTGATGGCGCTGGCGCTGCTCACCATCGTCACTCCGTTCGTGGCGGGCGTACCGCCGATGCCGACCGCCCTCTCCGGCTCGGTCCTGGCCAGCATGGTCGCGCTCGGCGCGCTCGGCACCGGGTTGGCCTTCCTGATTCACTTTCGCAATATCCGGGTCGCTGGCGCCAGTACCGCAGCGACGGTGACCTACGTGATCCCGGTCTTCGCGGTGCTGGCCGGTGCGCTGGTGCTCGACGAGCGGCTGACCTGGCACCAACCGGTTGGCGCGGTGGTGGTCCTGCTCGGTGTCGCGGTCACCCAGGGGCTGATCGGTCCCCGCCGCCGACCGCGGGCCGTCGCGCTACCGACCTCGGCAGCCGGCACCTCCGCCTCGGCGGCGGGAGTGCCGGCCACCGCCGATCAGGAGCTGCTCCCAGCCCACGCCACCAGCCGCTCCGCCGGCCAGGCATTGACCACCCGATCGGCAGGGACGCCGCAGCGGGCGGCGCGTTCGCAGCCGAACCGTTGCCAGTCGAGCTGACCGGGGGCGTGCGCATCGGTATTGATCGCGAACTGGCAGCCGGCCTCCAGGGCCCGCCGAATCAGCCGTTTCGGCGGGTCCTGTCGCTCCGGCCGGGAGTTGATCTCGACCGCGACGCCCCGCTGCGCGCAGGCCGCGAAGACGGCGTCCGCATCGAAGTCGCTCTCCCCCCGGGCGCGCCGCCGGTGCCCCCGGTCGCCGGGGCCCGTCACGCCTGCCGGTCGGGTGGAGACCATCCGACCCGTGCAGTGCCCGAGGATGTCCAGGTGCGGGTTCCCGATCGCGGTGAGCATCCGACGAGTCATCCTCCCCCGTTCGTCGGAGAGGCCGCTGTGCACCGAGCCCACCACCACGTCGAGCTGGGCGAGCAGCTCTTCGTCCTGATCCAGGGAGCCATCGGCGAGGATGTCCACCTCAATGCCGGTGAGGATCCGGAATCCCGTCGGCAACGCCTCGTTCAGTCGCGCCACCTGCTCCAGCTGCCGGCGCAGCCGGTCAGCGGTCAACCCACGCGCCACCTTCAGCCGAGGCGAGTGGTCGGTGAGCACCAGGTACTCATGGCCCAACTCGACCGCGGTCAACGCCATCTCCTCGATCGAGGAGCCGCCGTCGGACCAGTCTGAATGGATGTGGCAGTCGCCGCGTAACGCCGCCCGTAGCGCCGTCGCCTCAGCGTCCAGGTCAGTGCCCTCGGTGGCCGCCAGCCGACGCAGGTAGACCGGCTCCTCACCCGCCAGTGACTCGGCCACGCAGCGGGCGGTGACCTCGCCCACCCCGGACAGGCCGGTGAGCTTGCCGATACGGGCCAGCTCGGCGACCTCCGCGGTTGGCAGGGCGGCCACGGCCTTCGCCGCCGATCGGAAGGCGCGCACCCGGTACGTGGCCTCGTTGGCCCGCTCCAACAGGAAAGCTATCCGGCGTAGGTCGGCGATGGGATCCCGAGCGGTCATTCCTGCAACCTAGCGGCTGAGGCCAGGACACTCACGACTCCTTCGGGCAGCCGTGTCGGCGTTGCCAGTCCGCCACCTCCACGGCGGGCGACCGGTTGATCCCCCGTCGCCAGGCGTCCAGGTAGGGCGCCGGCCACACCACCCCCCGCCGGATCCACCAACCGTCCTTGCCCGGGCACGGCGGTGAGATGCCGAAGTGCAGATGGCAGACGTTGTTCGCATTGCCGGTCCGGCCGACCGTGCCGAGTTGCTGCCCGGCGGCCACACGTACCCCCGGATCAAGGCCCGCCGCGACCTCGGTCAGGTGCGAGCCGTAGTAGCGCACCCCGTCATCGCCCAGCACCGCCACCGACAAACCGCCGTTGAACGGGCCGAGGGGGCCACCCCGGTCGAAGCGGTCCACCCGGCTTACCTCCAGCACCGAGCCGTCAGTCACCGCCACCACCGGAACACCGCAGTCAGCGAAGATGTCCGTGGCGGGGTAGATCGAGTGGGTCGGATGGTAGGCGGCATTGCTGGCCCGTACCGGGAAGACGTGTCGGACCTCGGCGGGCGGTGTCCCCGGTGACGTCCCCGACGCGCTCGGCGGAGCCGTTGCTGCTGTGGGAGTCGAGCTGGCCGACGGGGCGGTGGCCGGGTCCGTGGCGGCCGGGCGGCTGGCCGTGCCCGTGTCCACCCCGGGGCGGGTCGTCGCGCAGCTCGCGGCGAGCATCGCGGCGAGCAGGAGCAGCAGGGGATATCCCGGGCGGCGTCCGGTCAACGGCGCAGGCATCGGGCCATCCTGACAGACCAGTACGGTGGGAGGGAAAAGCCGGGGGAGGAGGCGACCGTGACCGACCCGTACGACGGGGCTCGTCCCCGTAACCCGTCGGGGCTCTTCCCCGCGGGGGCGCCGGCGCGGCCCACCTACCGCGAACCCCATCCGATCCACGGCGCCGCGGTGGTCCTCGGCGGCGGCGTCGCCACCATGTGGTTGCTGCTCTTCGGGCTACTCGGCGCCGGTGTGCGGGGATACGCCTGGTGGACGGTGCTCGCCGGTGGCCTCGCCTGGCTGGTGGCTCTGCTGCTGGTGCGCCATGGCGACCGGGGAGTCGCCACCGGGGTCGCGATCGTCGTCGGTGGCGGGTGGAGCATCGCGGCGGCGGTCGTCGCGAACCGCTGGATGGCCAGCGGAGACTGGCCCCTCTGGTAGACAGATGAGCCACCCGTGTTCTAGACAGATCAGCCGCCCGTGTCCGCCCGGCCCACCGAGCTCTCCTCGGCGGATGCGACCAGCGCGGCGGATTCGATCGGCCGCCTGTCGGGGCGTTGGCCGGTCACCTGCCGATCCCACCGGCTAACGTGCACGCTGAAGACCGTCCGAGCATCCGGGCGAGCGAGCAGGTTGAGCTGGCGGGCTGGTCACGTCGGAACCGGCCGTGGTCGTTGGCGGGCCGGCCGCCGACGACGCGAAGCCGCGGACGGTCGAAGGAATTCGGGGCGACGCCGAGGACGTTTGGGGGAACCGTGTCGTACTTCGCTGCGGCCGTGGTACGCGACGAGAGCGGCTGGACCGCCGCCGAGGTGAACCTCCGCGGTGCCGTTGACGTGGACGGGGTCGCCGACCGGTTGCGGGACGTTGACCCCGGCGCCGACCTGTCGCTGCTCTTCGTCGAGGCCGAGGACGAGTATCTGGTGATCCTGCGTCTGGACGAGGGCGAGGACCTGCGGGTCTTCGGCTCGGACTCGGCGTACGCCGAGGAGACCCAGCTGGGCGCGCTACTGGTCGGGGACCTGAAGGCGTCGGTGACCGGGTTGGACGAGACCGAGGAGCCGCGCGCCGCCGGCGGTGACCCGGAGAGCGAACAGCCCGCTGCGGATCCGGAGGCGGATCCGGTCGGGGACGCGGACCTCCTCGCCGACCTGGGGGTATCCGGGACGAAGCTGGTTGCGCTCTGCGGCCACGAGGGGATGCTGCCGGCGGATGTCACCACCGAGGCGTGCATGGTGTTGGGCTGCGCCGACGAGGTCGAGGAACTGCGTGAGGTGTAAGCCTGTCAGCAAGGGCGAGGGCCGGATCGGCCCGGGCGGCGTCGACCGCCGGCAGCGCCACGAACAGTGGATGCGCCGGGCGTTGGAAGTCGCGGTCACCGGGGCGGAGACCACGATCACTGCCGCTGACGACATTCCGGTCCCCGCCGCTGACGACATTCCGGTCGGTGCGCTGCTCCTTGGTCCGGACGGGGCCGAGCTGGCCACCGGACGCAACGAGCGGGAGCTGACCGGGGACCCGACCGCGCACGCCGAGGTGCTGGCGCTACGCCGGGCAGCCGGACGGCTTGGCCGCTGGCGGCTCGACGGGTGCACCCTGGTGGTAACCCTCGAGCCGTGCACGATGTGCGCCGGAGCGCTGGTGTTGGCCCGGGTCTCCACGGTGGTGTTCGGGGCGTGGGAGCCGAAGACCGGCGCGGCCGGCTCGCTCTGGGACGTGCTGCGTGACCGTCGACTGAACCATCGCCCCGAGGTCTACGGCGGTGTCCTGGAAACGGAGACGGCGGCGGTCCTGCGCGCCTTCTTCCGGTGAGGGGGTGACCCCGCCGTCCGCGGGACGGCGGATCATCCCCCGGCAGCGCCTGGCGCGCACCGGCACCGACGGTCGGTGCGCCCCGGCTACCCCGGCGAACGCGTGAATCAGGCGATGATGGTGTCCAGGGCGATCTCCACCATCTGGCTGAACGTCTGCTCCCGCTCCTGGGAGGTGACCTTCTCCCCGGTGCGGATGTGATCGCTGACCGTCAGGATGGTCAGCGCGCGTGCCCGGAACCGGGCGGCGATGGTGTAGAGCGCGGCCGACTCCATCTCGACCGCCAGCACGCCGTAGTTGGCGAGCGAGTCGTAGAGGTCCGGCCGGTCGGTGTAGAAGGCGTCCGCCGCCAGAACCGGCCCGACCCGCATGGTGACGCCACGCTGCTCGGCCACCTCCACCGAGGTACGCAGCAGCCCGAAGTCGGCGACCGGCGCGTAGTCGATCAACCCGTCGAAGCGTACGCGGTTCATGTTCGAGTCGGTGGAGGAACCGATCGCGGCCACCACGTCGCGGAGCTGGAGATCCTCGGTCAGGGCACCGCAGGAGCCGACCCGGATCAACGATCGGACGCCGTACTCGTTGATCAGTTCATGCGCGTAGATCGAGGCGGACGGCATGCCCATGCCGGAGCCCTGGATCGATACCTCGACCCCGTTCCAGCGGCCGGTGAAGCCCAACATCCCGCGGACGGTCGAGTAGCACTGTGCGCCCTCAAGGTAGGTCTCCGCGATCCACTTGGCCCGCAGCGGGTCACCCGGCATCAGGACTCGCTCGGCGATCTCTCCCGGCTTCGCGCCGATGTGCGTACTCATAGCAGGGATTCTGCCAGTCCACCGGGCGTCGTACCGGTTGGGCTTTCGGTCTGGCGGTCCTGTAGCCTACTCGGCGGTGGCGTGTCCGAGTGGCCTAAGGAGCACGCCTCGAAAGCGTGTGAGGGTTTACGCCCTCCGCGGGTTCAAATCCCGCCGCCACCGCTCGTGAACAGGCGAGGACGCCCGGTCGGTCCGTGAGGATCGCACCGGGCGTTCCGCCTGTGGTCTCAGTTGCTGCTACGGGGCGCGGCCGAGCAAGATCACGACAAGCCTGGCTCGCTCCTCGCGTGTCAGCTCGACCGGCCGGTCGAGCTGCCTTCGATAGCGTCGAGTATCGCGCCGGTGCCGGCGTGCGCGGCTCACTTCCCAGCGGCGCGTTCGTCCCTCCTCCGCCGGCCTGGTCTGTGCCGTCAGGCAGCCGGCATCACCGGATCTGGTCGACGATGACGAGGGCCAAGCAGCATCGGGGGCCCTCGCCACGCCGAGGTCGTCGGTCAGGGTCGGCGGGCCACTACCGCGCCGTTTGCGCCGGGCGCGTCGAAGGCCACGACCCGGGCGTCAACGAAGCCGGCATCGTCGAGCCAGATGGCGTACTCAGCGCCGGAGTAGTTCTTGCCACCCTCGGTTTCGACAAGCATGTTCATCCCCATCAGGGCGGCCTCGGGTGGACCGGTGCGTTCCTCGTTGAGGAGTAGCTCGGAGATGACAATCGCGCCACCGGAGGGCAACGCGGCGTGGCACCGGGCCAGGAGCGCCCGGTTGGTCGCTTCGTCCCAGTCGTGCATGATCATGCTGAGCAGGATCACATCGTGCCCGTCCGGCAGGGTCGGGTCGGCGAGGAAGTCGCCGGCAACCGTGCCGATTCGACCGGTCAGGTCCGCATCGGCGATCCGCTCCTCGGCCCGGGCGCAGACGTGTGGCAGATCCAGGATCGTCGCCCGTAGCTGCGGCAGTCGCTGGCAGAGCTCGATCGGGAAGGCTCCGGCACCACCGCCGACGTCGAGCAGCCGGTGGTGCGCGCCGAAGTCGTACGCGTCGGCCAACGCGTGGGCGGTGAAGCGGGAGGTGGAGAACATCGCGTCCCAGAACTCAGCCACCATTTTCGGATCGTTGGTGTCGAACATGGACTGCTGCTGTTGCGGATCCCAGGTGAGCGGGCGGTTACTGCGCAGCGCCTCGCCGATTCGATGCCAGGGCAGGTAGGTGCGCAGGTCGGAGTAGCGGATCTGGGCACCGAAGTAGTACGGCCGCCCTTCCACCAGGAATTGCTCGGCCAGCTCGGAGTTGCGGTAGCCGGCACCGGCTTTCTCCAGCAGCCCCAGGGATGCGCTTGCAGCCAGCAGCAAGTCGGCTGGGCGTTCGTCCATACCGAACTCGGCGGCCGCTTCGGTCACGGTGATGGCGCGTCCGCCAGCCAGGCGGGTGAACAGTCCGAACTCGATGCCAACGGCGAGGGTCTTGAAGCCCCAGACGCCGGCTACGAGCTGCATCAGCGGGGTAGGAGTGATCATCACTAGATAAGAGCATAAAGTGGTTCATGGACGGTAGTCCGCACCAGAGGTGGCACGTGAGGCCGGCGAGGTGGCGGACGTACGTCACCCTGGCAGCATGATTCGACTCGTCCTGAACGTGTTGTGGCTCATCTTCGGCGGCGGAATCGTGCTGGCCTTCGGCTACTTCGTCGCCGCGTTGATCTGCTTCGTCCTCGTCGTCACCATCCCGTTCGGGGTCGCCTCGCTGCGGCTGGCTTCGTACTCGTTGTGGCCCTTCGGCCGCACCCTGGTCACCAAGCCGGGGGCTGGCGTCGCATCCGGGTTGGCGAACGTGCTCTGGGTGCTGCTGGCCGGCTGGTGGCTGGCGCTGTCTCACCTGGTCGCCGGGGTATCCCTCTGTATCACGATCATTGGCATTCCGTTCGGCATCGCCAACTTCAAGCTCGTGCCGGCAGCATTCTGGCCACTCGGCCAGGAGGTCATCGAGGTCCGCTGAACCGAAACCCACCTGGCTCGGGGGGCTGGCTGCTTTCGGCTTCCCGCCGCTCCCACTCCTCGACCAACTCGTCCCAGTAGTCGACCCCCAACCCCCGACGCCCGTGCGCCAGCCAGCCGGCGGTGTTCCGCTCCACGTGCAGCCCGAGCTCGGCGAAGAGGTCAACCCATTGGCCCGGCTCCACCCCCACCTCGACCAGGGCGGCGTTGATCGGCCACTGCCCACGCGACCCGTCGAACATCGAGTCGACGTGCGGCCCCCAGGATCGCTGACCGCCGAGCCACACCGCCGCTGCCTGGTGGCCGACGCCGCCGGCGAACTCCGCCTCGACGTACGCCACCGGCCCCCGCCGCGACCAGTGGGCCAGGGTCTCGGTCAGCGCGGTGGAGAGAACCAGTGTGAACGGCTGCTCCAGGGAGGGCTCCTCGACGGCGTAGTCCGGCAGCGTCCCGGTCAGCTCCTCGACCAACTGCGAGGTCACCGGCAGTAGGGCGAAGTCCTGGCGCAGGTTGCCGAGGACCGCGTGATCCAGCCCGCGGGTTTCTCGGTGCAGCAGTCCGGCGTCCGCGATGATCGCGCTGAGCTGGTAACTCATGCGTCCACAGGCTGTGGATGGGACATGTGTACGAAGAATCCGGCCGGCTTCGCCTCCGCTGGTTGCCTGCTCCGCTGCACGCCGTCAGTATCCCTGCTTCGGTGGGCTGGCGACTGACACTCCCTTATCCGCGACGGCCGCCATTGAAAGTGGGCTGTGGGTTAGGGCCGGGATGCCAACCACCACGCGGTGGTCGCCATGGCCGCGATCAGTGCACTGAAGATGAAGGGTGCTTCGATTCCGATCGTTGCCGTGAGTACGCCGCCGAGCAACGCGCCCGCGGCGGCGGCGCTGAAGCTCAGCGTGCGGCCGGCCGCTATCGTCCGGCCGAGTAGGTCCCGTGGGACCAGCCGCTGACGTAGCGACACGACCGTGACGTTGAGCACCGCGAACGATCCGCTCGTGATCACGATGACGAGTATCGCAGCCCATAACTGGGCGGTCACGGCGAGCATCGCAGGGACACCGGCGGTGATGGCCAGTGACCAGGTGAGGATCAAGCGGTGCCGGTGCCCGCGACGAGTCGGTCAACGACGGACGAGCCGAGTAGGCCGCCGAGGGCACCCGCGGCGAGCAGGATTCCGAAACCGGTCGCCCCGACACTGAGCCGGCTCTCCGCGTACAGCACCAGGATCGCAAACCAGGCGCTGTCGGCGGCGGCGACCGCGGCGGTGACCAACGCGAGCGTGCGCAGCACACGGTGTCGTGCCAGCCATCGCAGACCCGCCACCACACCCGGGCTGGCCTGCTTCGGTGTGCCCTGCGGTGGCCGGGCCGCCACACTGATCGGCAGAGTAAGCAGGAGCATGACGGCCAGAGCGAGAGACGCCCCGTTCGCCGCGAACGGCAGGGCGGCGCCGGCCACGAAGAGCGCGGCACCGACCGGCGGGCCGACAAACTCGTTACCGACGATCTCGCCGGCGACCAGCTTTCCGTTGGCGCGCTCGAGTAGCCGCTCGGGCACCAGGCCGGGAAGTGCGGTCTGCGCGGCGGTGTCGCGTACCGTCTCCCCGATCCCGAGTAGGAAGCTGGCCAGCAGGACCAGCGGCAGCGACGCCCAGCCCGTCGCCACGGCCACCACGAGAACGCCCAGGACGACCACCCGGGCGAGGTCAGCCTGGGCGAGCAGAGTGCGGGCGCCGCGGCGGTCGGCCAGCGACCCGGCGAGAAGGCCGGTCACCAGCCACGGCAGGGCCTGGGCCGCGGTCACTGCGGCCACTCCGACCGGGTTGGCGGTCAGCGACGCGGCGAGCAGGGGGAAAGCTGCCAGTCGGATGCCGTCACCGACGTTGGCGAGGGTCGCGGCGCTCCAGAACGTCCAGAAGGGCCGGCCCAACGGAACGGAACTTGTGACCATGAACGGCATCATTGCACCGCCAGCGCCTCCTTCGGGGGCGCTGGCTTTGCTAACGGCACCCGGCAGTCAGCGCACCGTAGCGGTGAGGCGGCGTAGGGCGGTGTGCGCGGGTGGGCCCCAGGAGGGCTTGCCGCCGGGGCGGCCGTGGACGCCGTTGTCGCCGATGAGAATGCCGTGGAGGGCGCGTGCCGTCGCCCAGCCGCGGGCGCGGCGCAGGGTGGCGGGGTCGGGGGCCGGCTCGTAGGCCTCGTGGACGTGGTCGATGCCATCGGGTAGCAGGAGCCACGCGGCGGCGAGGTCATAAGCGGGATCCCCGGCGCAGAGGTCACCGAAGTCAATCACTCCGCAGAGGGTGCCGTCGGCGGTGAGTACGTTGGCCGGGTGCAGGTCGGCGTGGAGCCAGAGCGGCGGGCCGGTCCAGGGCGGAGCCGCTACCGCGTCGTGCCAGACGGCGCGGACCGCGGCCGGCTCGTCGATCAGCCCACGTTCGGTGGCGGCGCTGAGTGCCTCGGCGAACTGCTCGGTCTGGTCGACCAGCAGCCCACCCCGGTCCCGGCTGACGGGTGCCTCGTTGGGGGCGGGTTGGTGCAGCGCCGTCAGGAAGGTGGCCAGCGACCTGGCTGCGTCGAACGCGCGTGTGACCGGGGCTCGGTCGGCGGGGGTGCCCGGAACCCAGGTGGTGATGAGCCATGAACGAGGGAATCGTTTGGAGGGCACGCCGAGTCGTTGCGGGATGGGGATCGGCAGCGGTAGGCGTGGGGCCAGGGTAGGTACCCAGGCGTGCTCCTTGTGTAGTAGCGCGTCCGCGGACACGGTAGCCCACGGAAGCCGCACGGCCAGGTCGTCACCGAGCCGCCACAGTTGGTTGTCCCACCCTCGCGCGCCGAGTCGGATCGGGTGTTCGGCGAGGTCGGGGTGCTGGTCACGGACCAGGTCCCGGACCAACTGCGCGGTGATCTCGTTGTCGCCGGGGGTCACGCGGAGCAACGGTATCCGCTACCGGTGCCCGCGCGGAACGGTGGAGGGGCCCCGGCCCTACCGGCGAGCGGTGGGAACGGGACCCCTCGTGGATCCGAGGTACTCGGACTGCTATCCGGCGCACCCGGGAACGTCGACGCAGTTGTTCGGTCGATTCTTGACCACGACGGTGCCGGTGGCGGTGTTCAGGTTCACCGTGCCGCCCGCCTCGTTGTAGATGCCACCACCGTCGGTGGCGGCGATGTTCTTGGTGACCTTGGAGGCGAACAGGGTCAGGGTTCCGAGGGGCTCGTTGTATATTCCGCCGCCCTGACTGCCCGCCTGGTTGCCGAAGATCTTCGTGTTTCGTAGCACCAGCTCGGAGATGGTGTAGATACCGCCGCCATTGGTGCCGGCGCTGTTGTTCTTGATGATGCTGTCGGTAACGACGACGGATGCGTTGCTGTCTACCCCCAGGCCGCCGGAGATTGTTGTTAACGATACGTTATCGGCGATGGTGGTGGATCGGATTGTTACTTGCGTGCCAACGCTCGCGATGATGCCGCCGACCACGCCGGTGGCAATATTGTGCGTAACGCTACTGTCCGCGACAACGGCAGTGCCGCTGTCTATCAGGAGGCCGCCAAAGGCGACCTGGGCGCGATTTTTCGAGATGCTACTGTGTTCGATCCGTACAGTTTCCGAACTGGCGACCCCGGCTCCATTCAACGCGGTGTTGGCGTGGATTCCGGCCTTGCTGACCTCGAGTAACCCGGAGTTCAGGATTCCTCCGCCGGTAGTGGCAGCGGTATTGTGGCTGACCTTGGAGGATCGGATCCGGGCGGTGCCGCTGTTGGCGATGCCGCCACCGCTGCCGGCGCCGGCGATGTTGCGGGTGATGGTGCTGTGATTGGTGGTTAGCGATCCGCCTGCGGCCACCAATATGCCAGCCCCGTCAGCGCCTGGGTCGGTGGTCTGGCCGCCGGTGACGGTCAGGTGGTTGAGGGTGAGGTGACCGCCGGCTTCGACGTTGAGGATGCGGAACTGGTCAACAGCGGCGGCACGTTCGATGGTGGTGTGTTCGCCGCCATTGAGGGTGATCGGGCTGCTGATGGCGGGCAGGCCGGCGTCGTCGATGCTGGCGGTCAGCAGGTAGGTGCAGTTCCCGGCCAGGTCGAGCACACCGCCACCTCGGGCGTTGGACAAGGTGATCGCGGCGATCAGGGCATCCGCGTCGCAGGAGACCGGCGTGCCCGGCGACTTCTTCCCTGTCTTTCCCGGGTCGCCCTTGCTCTTGTCGTCGGGCTTGCCCCCGTCGCGCTTGTCGCGGTGCTCGTCGGTGAAGAGCCGGTCGGCGACAGTGGTGCGGGTGCGTTCGACAGCGTTGGCGGCCGGGGCGGCGGCGGCGACACCGGCGGTGGTGAGGGCCAGGCCCGTCACGCCAACTGCCCACCACCGTGACTTCGCTCGCCCTCCACCGGATCGATCGGTGTCGGGTTGTTCCTGATGGCTCATCGCGGTCTCGGTGTCCTTCCTCCGGCACGGACGAGAAGCCACCAACCCCGGGCTGACCGGGGCGATGCTCCTCGGCTACCAGGCAGGCGGTAGCAACCAAGCCGAGTTAAACCGACACCAGTCCGTATCAAGTGATGAAAGCGAAAAACATGCTCAAATCAGTCAAAGATCTCGTCGTCACCACGCCGCGGCACTACCGCACCGGGGCCGGCAGCGCCCGGATCGCGAGGAACCCGATCGGCTCGCGTAGCAGGCGCTCATAGCGGGCTTGATCGACGAGCGCCGCTTCGGCAGTCGGCTGTGGCTCCAGGAGTCGCTCGATGAGAAAGCCCGCCTCGTGTAGCTCTTCGCAGGTTCGCTCCAGCGGAAGCAGCCAATGACGTAGTTGCCAGCCTCTGCTCCAGGTCTCCTCGACAATTCGTTCGTCGAAGTAGCTGCCACCGTGTCGCAGCCAGTCACCGGTGGGGTGTAGCCGGGACAGCACCAGCGCGCCGTCCGGCCGCAGCACCCGCCGCAACTCCCGCAGTGTCGATCTCCTGTCATCGACATACTCCAGCGCGAGGGCGAACAAGACCAGGTCCACCGATTCGTCCGGCAGCCAGTGCAGCCGTTCAGCAAGATCGTGTACGTGGAAGACGCCGGAGGGGACGCGCTCTCGACACAGGTGGACCATGCGCGGACTCTGGTCCAGCCCGATCACCCGGGCACCCCGGGCGACCAGTTCCTCGGCGTACAGCCCGGGACCGCACGCCACATCCAGGACCGTGCGTCCAGCGACCTCACCGAGTAGCCGCAGGCAGGTCGGCCGGTCGTAGTGAGCGTTGTACAGGCTGTCGCGTGCATGGTCCAAGAACTCGTCGGCGAACCCGTCGTACTGCGGTTGTGGTTCCACACCATCGGTCATGTCGCCAGTCTGCTCACTCTCGCAACGGTCACCCTTGAGGAGTGTGACGTAGCCCCGCTGTCGGGGCAGCCCTTCCCTGCCCCGCCTCATAGGCAGGGATCGTCGATGCCGAATCGCCTGTCGCGTCGCCATCAGCGCCAGGACGGGCCGGCGCGCTGGCACCCGCGGCAACGGCGCTCATATCCACGGCAACGGGGCGTGCTGGCGCTGACGGGGGCCGGGATTCTCAGCCGGTACTGTCGCCTTTGGTCCGGACACCGTAGCCTGGAACACCCCGTTTCCGACCAGAAGGGTCCCCTCGTGTCGATCTCTGTGAACCTGGACGATGTGCTGGACAAGGCCTACGAGTCCAGCGCTCTGGCTGACCTGGCTACCGCCCCCGTCGCCGCGTTGGCCGGCGTCAGCGAGGCCGACGGCGAGGCTCTGCAGAAGGCCTTCAACATCAAGACCATCGCGGACCTGGCCGGCAACAAGTACGTCCGGGCCGCGCAGGCCATCGTTGAGTTGAGCCGCATCAGCAAGTAGCCGGTACCGCGCTCCACCGGTGCGGCCGATGACCGGCGCCGCGCCGGTGGAGGGGGCAAGTGAGACGACAACTGAGACGACCGTAGAGACGACTCAGGGCCGGTCCCCGTGGGGGCCGGCCCTGTCGTTCTTCCTGCTCAGGCGAGCGGAGGATACGAGATTCGAACTCGTGAGGGTGTGAACCCAACACGCTTTCCAAGCGTGCGCCCTAGGCCTCTAGGCGAATCCTCCGCCGAACAGGATACAGGTCCCGGTAGGGATGCCCGCCCCACCACCCCCTGGTGATCCACTTCCAGTCGGGTAGGCTGGGCTCACCCCCCGTGCGGCGTGTATCTCGTGAACCTCCCCAGGGCCGGAAGGCAGCAAGGATAAGCGGGCTCTGGCGGGTGCACGGGGGGCCTTTCGGTGCCGCCGTCGGCGCCTGTCACTGAGCTGCCTTGTCAGCAAGGGATCCTTCTGTCAACTCGGACGTCAATCCGGGTCCTTCCTTGCACAGGGCCAGCGGGGCGGGTGGTCACCCGGGCCGGACCGGCGCAGAATGGCTCGGTCGAGAGGAGGCGGGACGCTGTGGCGCTGGCGCTCTACCGCAAGTACCGGCCACGTACCTTCGCCGAGGTTATCGGGCAGGAACACGTCACCGAGCCGTTGTCGCAGGCGCTGCGGGGCGGGCGGCTCAATCACGCGTACCTCTTCTCTGGGCCGCGTGGCTGCGGCAAAACATCCAGTGCCCGCATCCTGGCCCGGTCGCTCAACTGCGAGCACGGCCCGACCCCGGAGCCCTGTGGGACCTGTGCCTCCTGTCGGGCGCTGGCTACCGATGGCGCCGGTTCGATCGACGTCATCGAGATCGACGCGGCCAGTCACGGCGGTGTTGACGACGCGCGGGAGCTGCGCGAGAAGGCGTTCTTCGCGCCGGCGCAGAGCCGCTTCAAGATTTACGTCATCGACGAGGCGCACATGGTCTCGTCGGCCGGCTTCAACGCCCTGCTCAAGCTGGTCGAGGAGCCCCCGGAGTACGTCAAGTTCATCTTCGCCACCACCGAGCCGGAGAAGGTCCTCGGCACGATCAAGTCGCGGACCCACCACTACCCGTTCCGGCTGATCCCGCCGAAGGTGCTCCGGCCCTACCTGGAACAGCTCTGCCAGGCCGAGGGTGTCCAGGTCGAGCCGGCGGTCTTTCCCCTCGTCGTGCGGGCCGGTGGTGGCAGCGCCCGGGACAGTCTTTCGGTGCTCGACCAGCTCATCGCCGGGGCAGGTCCGGAGGGCGTCATCTACGCCCGGGCCGCCGCGCTGCTCGGGGTCACCGACTCGGCGCTGATCGACGAGATGTGCGACGCGCTCGCCGCAGGGGACGGTGCGGCGGCGTACGCCACCGTCGACCGGATCGTCGGCGCTGGCCACGATCCGCGCCGGTTCGCCGCTGACCTGCTGGAGCGGCTGCGTGATCTGATCATCCTCCAGCGGGTGCCGGACGCCGCGCCGAAGGGCTTGGTGGACGGCCCGGACGACCAGATCGAGCGGATGACCGCCCAGGCGCAGCGGCTTGGGCCGGGCACCCTGTCGCGGTGCGCCGACATCGTGCACGACGGTCTGGTCGAGATGCGAGGTGCCACCGCGCCCCGGCTACTGCTGGAACTGATCTGCGCCCGGCTGCTGCTGCCTCGGATTGACGACTCGACCGGTGGCCTTCTCCAACGCCTCGAAACTCTGGAGCGTCGGCACACCCACGCCGGCGCCGACGTCCCGCCAGCTGTTCCCACGCCGGCTACCGGCTCGTCCCCCGCGGCGGCCGTCCCGCCAGCTGTCCCCACGCCGGCGACCGGCTCGTCCCCCGCGCCAGCTGTCCCCACGCCGGCTGCTGGTGCGCCGCCCGCGCCGGCCGTCGGCTCGCCGCCCCGTCCGGTGGGTACCGCGGTGTCTGCGAGCATGGATGGTCCGGCCGTGTCCGACGGTCCCCGCCGTGCCTCCCCTCGGCCGGCGGTCATGCCCGACCCGGCCACCCCCGAGCCGCCCCGCCCGGGTACGACCGGTCAGGGTCCGCTCGACGCGGCCGCGGTACGTCGGCGCTGGCCGGAGGTGGTCGGTCTGGTGGGCCGCAAGAGCAAGAAGGCCGCTGCCTGGGCGCGTGAGGCGACGGTTCACGAGGTCGACGGTCAGACCCTCGTGTTGGCCTTCCGCTATCCGTTTCATGCCCAGGCCCTCGCCAACGAACCGGATTTGCTGATCGAGTCCCTCCATGAGGAACTGGGTGAGCGCTGGCAGATCAGGTGCGAGGTAGCTGGTGAGCGGGTCGGCGGACCCGCCGCTGGGCCCCGCGCAGCCGGCCCGGCCCGGCCCGCGACCGCGCCGGCACGGCCGGACCCGGCGGTGGCTCCCGCCGCTCCGCCGCGATCGTCGGCCGGTGATGGGGCGGTCGATGGCATGGCCCCGCGCTCCGCTGGGTCCGCCGATGAGCAGGAGTGGCCGGAGCCGGCACGCCCCGGCGGGGCTGCCCCGCCCGAGCCGGCGGCTGGCACAGCCGAGGAGTGGCCCGCGACGGCCCGCCCGGGTGGGGCGGGAGTGGACGCCACGGCGGCAGCAGCAGCGGGGCCGGGCGGCTCGACCACCGGTGGTGGCCGGGCCTCCGGCGCGGGTGTGGCGCCTGCCGCTTCGGCCGTATCCCGGCCGCCAGTGACGAGCGGTGCGCGGGCGAGCAGCGCGATTGCCGCTGCCCGGGCGGCGGCTGCCGGTGGCGCGCAGCGTTCCGCTGCCTCGCCGCGGCGGACGGCGGAGCCGGATTGGGCAGGTGAGCCGCCGTACGATCCGGACTACGACGGCGTGCCGCGTGGTGGTGCCGCCCCCGCAGTGGTGCATGAGGGGTTCGATCCGGGGGACGAGCCGCTGGACGAGGTGATTGATGAGCGGACCGCCCGTCAGTCCAGTGAGGAGCAGGCGGTGCGGCTGCTCCGTGAGGCGTTCGGTGCGGAGCGGATCGACGAGGTCAAGTCCCGTTAGGTCGGCGGTGTTGCCTTCGGGAGCGACACCGGTGAGCGTAAGAAGCAAGTCGAGTGGGAAGAGTAAGGAGCCGTTCGTGCGCCCAGGTGGACAGCCGAACATGCAGCAGATGCTGAAGCAGGCGCAGAAGATGCAGCAGCAGATCGCCAAGGCGCAGGCCGAGCTGGCCGAGGCGGAGCTGACCGGTGCCGCGGGTGGCGGCCTGGTCACCGCGACCGTCGCCGGCACCGGCGAGCTCAAGTCGGTCGCGATCGACCCCAAGGCGGTTGATCCGGAGGACGTCGAGACCCTGGAGGATCTGGTGGTCGCTGCCGTGCGTAACGCCGCGGAGGCGGCCCGGGAGCTGACCGACCAGAAGATGGGGCCGGTGGCCGGGGGCATGGGCGGCCTCGGCCTGCCCGGTTTCTGAGCCGACGATGTACGAGGGCGCTATCCAGGACCTGATTGACGAGTTGGGCCGGCTGCCGGGCGTGGGCCCGAAGAGCGCCCAGCGGATCGCCTTTCATGTCCTGTCCGCGGACCCGGCCGACGTCAATCGGCTGGCCGGCGCGTTGCGCAAGGTCAAGGAGTTGGTGCGCTTCTGCACCAGCTGCTACAACGTGGCCGAGTCCGAGCAGTGCCGGATCTGCCGCGATCCACGCCGTACCGATGAGGTGCTCTGCGTGGTGGAAGAGCCGAAGGACGTGGTGGCGATCGAGCGGACCGGGGAGTTCCGCGGCCGGTACCACGTCCTCGGCGGCGCGATCAACCCGCTGGAGGGGATCGGGCCGGACAATCTGCGCGTCCGGGAGTTGCTGACCCGGCTGGGCGGTGGCGCGGTGCGGGAGCTGATCCTGGCCACCGATCCGAATACCGAGGGCGAGGCGACCGCCACCTATCTGGCGCTGATGGTGAAGCCGATGGGCATCGCCGTGACTCGGCTGGCCAGTGGCCTGCCGGTCGGCGGCGACCTGGAGTACGCCGACGAGATCACTCTTGGTCGTGCTTTCGAGGGACGCCGGACGGTCTGATCCTCGTCCGTAACCGGGTCCACGGTCTATGGATCTAACACCTGAGGCTCTTCAGGGCTGGGATGACGTAACAGTTTCGCATCATGGATACCGATCGTTCGGCAGGGTCATCGATTTGCCTTCGATCCTTCGACCAGGGCAGGGAAAAGCCACGATCCGACACGGACTGTCCACCTGACAGCTTCCGCACCGTTGGCCGGACGGCTATGGTTCCCGCCATCGGTGACCCCGGTCACCGCGTTGTCCGTATCCACAAGGACGAGGTGAAGCACCCATGCGTGCATCCAGGCCGAAGGTCGCTGTCGCGGCCGTCGCGGTCGCGGCCCTCGCGGTAGCCGGCTGCGCCGAGAGCGACCGCGAGGATTCCGGTGGTAGCAACAACGACACCCTCGTCTTCGGCGTCGCCGGAGACCCGAAGGTGCTCGACCCGAGCTTTGCCAGCGACGGCGAGTCGCTGCGCGTGGCCCGTCAGGTCTTCGAGACCCTGGTCCGCCCCGAGGAGGGTGGCACCAAGGTGAGCCCGGGCCTCGCGGAGTCCTGGACTCCGGACGAGGCGGGCACCACCTGGACCTTCAAGCTCCGCTCGGGCGTGAAGTTCCACGACGGCACCGACTTCGACGCCGAGGCCGTCTGCGTCAACTTCAACCGTTGGTACAACGCCACCGGCCTCATGCAGAGCCCGGACGTGACCGCCTACTGGCAGGACGTGATGGGCGGCTTCGCCCAGAACGAGGACGAAGGGCTCTCGGAGAGCCTCTTCAAGTCCTGCACCGCCAAGGACGCCACCACGGTCGATCTGACCTTCACCCGGGTGTCCAGCAAGATCCCGGCCGCCCTGATGTTGCCGTCGTTCTCCATCCACAGCCCGACGGCGCTGGAGCAGTACGACGCGAGCAACGTCGGCGGCACCGCGACGGACGTCCAGTACCCCGAGTACGCGACCGCGCATCCGACCGGCACCGGGCCCTTCAAGTTCAAGTCCTGGGACATCGCCAACAAGTCGCTCACCATCGAGCGAAACGACGACTACTGGGGCGAGAAAGCCAAGCTGAAGACCCTCATCTTCCGGACCATCCCGGATGAGAACGCGCGCAAGCAGGCGCTGAGCTCCGGCGACATCCAGGGCTACGACCTGGTCGGGCCGGCTGATGTCGAGCCGCTGAAGGGCGAGGGCTTCAACGTCCTGACCCGGCCGGCGTTCAACATCCTCTACCTGGGCATGAACCAGCAGGGGAACCCGAAGCTGGCTGACCTCAAGGTCCGGCAGGCGATCGCCCACGCGATCAACCGGCAGGCCCTGGTCGACTCCAAGCTCCCCCCGGGTGCGAAGGTCGCGACCAACTTCTTCCCGGACACGGTCGAGGGGTGGAACGGCGACGTCACCACCTACGACTACGACGTCGACAAGGCCAAGCAGCTGCTGGCCGAGGCCGACGCGACGGACCTGACGCTGCGGTTCCACTACCCGACCGAGGTCACCCGTCCGTACATGCCGAACCCGAAGGATCTCTTCGAGCTGGTCTCGGCGGACCTCCAGGCGGCCGGCATCACGGTCGAGCCGATTCCGCTCAAGTGGAGCCCGGACTACCTCAACGCCACCACCTCCGGTAGCGAGCACGACCTGCACTTCCTCGGCTGGACCGGTGACTACGGCGACGCCTACAACTTCATCGGCACCTTCTTCGACCGGCAGAAGGACGAGTGGGGCTTTGACAACCCGGCCCTCTTCGAGCAGTTCCAGGACGCCGACTCCACCGCGGATATGGCGTCACGGGTGGAGAAGTACAAGGGTCTGAACAAGACCATCATGGACTTCCTGCCCGGGGTGCCGATCTCGCACTCGCCGCCGGCGATCGTGTTCGGCAAGGACGTCACCGGCATCAAGGCCAGCCCGCTCACCGACGAGCGGTTCGCGAAGGCTGAGTTCACGTCCTGATCTAACGCAAAGACCGGGCGGGCGCTGTGTTGCACAGCGCCCGCCCGCGCCCCTCCGCACCCTTCTGAGGCATCGTGTTTCGGTTTATCGTCAGACGCCTGCTCCAGCTGATACCCACGCTGTTCGGGCTTTCGCTCCTGCTCTTCATCTGGGTTCGTCGCCTGCCGGGTGGCCCCGAGGACGCCATCCTCGGCGAGCGTGGCACCCCCGAAATGCGCGCGGCGATTCGCCGTAGCATGGGTCTCGACGAGCCGATCCTGGTGCAGTACGGCCGCTTCGTGCAGCGGCTCCTTCGCCTGGACCTGGGCACCTCGTCGTCGACCAAACGTCCGGTGGTCGAAGAGTTCCTGGAGCGTTTCCCCGGCACCGTGGAGTTGACGATCACCGCCCTGGTGATCGCGATCGGCGTCGGCATTCCCCTCGGCTACCTGGCCGCCCGCCGTCGGGGCCGGCTACTCGACCATCTCTCGGTCGGCGGATCGCTGGTCGGGATCTGCGTCCCTATCTTCTTCCTGGCCTACGTCCTGAAGGCGATCTTCTCGGAGAACCTGGGCTGGTTCCCGTCCAGCGGCCGGCAGGATCCGACCCTCGACGCGACCCGGGTCACGAACTTCTTCGTCCTCGACGGGCTGATGACCCGGGAGTGGGATGCCGCGATGGACGCGCTTTGGCATCTGGTGCTGCCGGGGCTCGCGCTGGCCAGCATCCCGCTGGCGATCATCGTTCGGATCACCCGGGCGAGCGTGTTGGAGGTGCTCAACGAGGACTTCGTGCGGACCGCCGAGGCGAAGGGGCTGACCGAGCGGACCGTGCGGGGACGGCATGTGCTGCGCAACTCGCTGCTGCCGGTGGTCACCTCGATCGGCCTGCTCACCGGGGGGCTTCTCTCGGGCGCAGTGCTGACCGAGACGGTCTTTGCCTTCTCCGGCATCGGGGCCTTCATCTACGAGGCGATCGGCCAGCGTGACTACCCGGTGCTGCTCGGTTTCATCATGATCATTTCGGTGGTGTACGTGCTGGTGAACCTCCTGGTTGACCTCTCCTACAGCCTGATCGACCCGAGGGTGAGGGTCCGATGACGATCACAGGTAAGAAGGAGCGGCTGGACCGGCTCGCCGAGTTGGTGAACCGGGACGACGAGCGGGGGGTCAGCCTCTGGCAGGAGGCGTTCCGACGACTGCGGCGGAACCCCGCCGCCATCATCGGCGCGATCATTCTGGCGATCTTCGTTCTGGTGGCGCTGATCGGCCCGTTCTTCGTCCCCTACGAGCCGAAGGACACCATCGGAATTCGCGAGGGCCTGGTGAAGTCGGGGCAGGGCATCATCCCCGGCGCCTCCGCCGAGCACTGGTTCGGCTACGACCACCAGGGCCGGGACGTCTTCAGCCGGATGATCGTCGGGGCCCGGCAGACCCTGCTGGTCGGCGTGGTCGCCACGCTGATCGGGTTGGCCGTGGGCGCCCTGATCGGCGGGGTGGCCGGCGCGGCTGCCGGTCTGGGTGGCCGCTGGGGGCGCGCGGTCGACAACGTGCTCATGCGCGTCATCGACATGATGCTGGCACTGCCCAGCCTCCTGCTCGCGGTGAGCATTGCCGCCCTGCTCGGGGCGAGTCTCCAAACCGTCATGATCGCGGTCGGCATGGTGTCGGTGCCGGTCTTCGCCCGGCTGCTGCGGGTCTCGATGATCGCGCAGGCCAACAGCGACTACGTGCTCGCGGCCACCTCGCTCGGCGTCCGGAAGCCGAAGATCGCGCTGACGCACATCCTGCCGAACTCGCTGGCTCCGGTCATCGTGCAGGCCACGCTGACCCTGGCCACCGCGATCATCGAGGCCGCCGCGCTCTCCTTCCTCGGCCTCGGCAACCCGGACACGGCGCAGCCCGAGTGGGGTGTCATGCTCGCCGACGCGCAGCCGTACCTCGGCATTCGACCCGCACTGGCGATCTTCCCGGCGGTAGCGATCATCATCACCGCGCTCGGTTTCACCCTGCTCGGTGAGGCGATGCGTGAGGCCCTCGACCCGAAGCTGCGGAAGTAGGTCCCGCCATGTGTGTAGCCCGAACAATGGGCGCGCGAGCCCCGCAGGTGCGAACGGAGGGCCGGTAGTGGCACTGCTCGATGTGGATGACCTGAGCGTGACGTTCGCCCGGCGCGGACAGCGTACGGTTCACGCGGTCGACGGGGTCTCCTTCTCGGTCGACGCCGGCGAGGTCGTCGGCCTGGTCGGCGAGTCCGGCTGTGGCAAGAGCGTCACCTCGCTGGCACTCATGGGGCTGTTGCCCCGGCAACCCGGCACCCGGATCGGTGGCAAGGCGGTCTTCGACGGCACCGACCTGCTCGGACTCGACGACCGCGCCCGGCGGGACATCCGTGGTCGCGACGTAGCGATGATCTTTCAGGATCCGCTCTCCTCGCTGAATCCGGTGATCCCGATTGGGTTGCAGGTGACCGAGGTGCTGGCCCGCCACCGGGGGTTGACCGGTGCCGCGGCACGCGAGGAAGCGGTCGGGCTGCTGGACCGGGTCGGCATCCCGGATCCGGACCGGCGGCTCAAGGAGTATCCGCACCAGCTCTCCGGTGGGATGCGGCAACGGGCGTTGATCGCGATGGCGGTGGCCTGCCGACCGCGGCTGCTGATCGCCGACGAGCCGACCACCGCGCTGGATGTCACCATCCAGGCGCAGATCCTGGAGCTGCTCAAGGAACTGGTCCAGGAGTCCGGCACCGCGCTTGTCATGATCACCCACGACCTTGGGGTGGTCGCCGGCATGTGTGACAGCATCAACGTGCTGTACGCGGGTCGGGTGGTCGAGACCGCCCGCCGACGTCCCCTCTTCCGTACGCCACGGCACCCGTACACCGCGGGTCTGCTCGGTTCGGTGCCCCGCCTGGACAGTGGGCGCGGCGAACCGCTCAACCCGATTCCCGGCTCGGTACGCGACGTGCTGTCCTGGTCGGAAGGCTGTGCCTTCGCTCCGCGTTGCTCCCGGCGGGTGGACGCCTGTCTCGACGAGACGCCGCCGCTGGTCCGCACCCACGACGGCCGTAGCTACCGCTGTGTCGACCCGGTGCCGCTGCCCGGCGTCGTCCCGGCCCAGGCCGGTCGGTCCGGCCAGCCCGGGGCGCCGAGCCCGGAGCGGAACGAGGAGGAGACCCGTGACTGACAACGACGTCCTCGTCGAGGTCCGTGACCTGAAGGTGCACTTTCCGATCAAACGGGGAGTGCTCTTCGACCGCACGATCGGCCACGTGAAGGCGGTTGACGGGGTCGACCTGCGGATCCCGCGCGGTCAGACCTACGGCCTGGTGGGCGAGTCCGGATGCGGGAAGTCGACGCTCGGCCGGGCGCTGCTCCAGCTGACCACGCCCACCGGCGGTGAGGTCGTCTTCGACGGTGTCGAGCTGACCACGTTGCCGCCGGCCCGGCTGCGCGCCATGCGTCGTCGGATGCAGATGATCTTCCAGGACCCGATGTCCAGCCTGGACCCGCGGCAGAACGTCGAGTCGATTCTCACCGAGGGTTTGCAGACCCACGGTATCGGCGGCAACCGGGACGAGCGACGCGCGATCATCGGGGAGGCGCTCGACAAGGTGGGCCTACCCCGGTGGGCGCTGTCCCGCTACCCACACGAGTTCTCCGGCGGGCAACGGCAGCGGATCGGTATCGCCCGGGCGGTGGTCCTCGGTCCGGAGCTGATCGTCGCCGACGAGCCGGTGTCCGCCCTGGACGTGTCGATCCAGGCGCAGGTGGTCAACCTCCTCGACGAACTGCAGGAGAGCCTCGGCCTCACCTACCTGGTGATCGCGCACGACCTGGCCGTCGTCCGGCACATCTCCGACACCGTCGGCGTCATGTACCTCGGCGCTTTGGTGGAGGAGGCCCCGAGCGACCGGCTCTACACCGAGCCGCTGCATCCGTACACCCGGGCGCTCATGTCGGCGGTGCCTGTGCCGGACCCGGACGTGGAGGACCGCCGCGAGCGGATCCTGCTCGCCGGTGACCTGCCGTCGCCGGCCAACCCGCCAGCGGGCTGCCGATTCCACACCCGCTGCCCGTGGGCCCAGCCGACGCGCTGCACCGACGAACGGCCGGTGCTGCGTGACATCGGGGGCAGCCGGGTGGCCTGCCACTGGGCCGAGCGGATCGCCAGCGGGGAACTCCGTCCGCACAACGCCGGGGCGCGAGTCGCGCGGGCATCCAGCGGCGGCGAGACCCCGGAGCCGGTGTCGATCCCGGCCCCGACCGGGAAGGCGGACTCCGCCGACGCCTGAGCCGGCGACGCCGGCTGCGGGGGTAGCCAGGACCGGCTGTTTCCCGCGACCCGGCTCAGCCGTCGGGGCGGTCGAGCAGGGCAACGGCGATCGCGTGCACCGCATCGAGGCCGGCCGGGTCGGGCAGCGTCGCCCGCCCCCCGGTCACGACGTACCACTCGTCGGCCTCGCGGTACTGCACCCGCAGGGCGACCTGGCCGTCGAGGTACTCGGTGCGCAGCGTCAGCTCGCCGGTGATCACGCCGACCTCGTCGGTCATCACTCCGCCCGGCCCGGGGACGATCTCCGCGGTGCGGACCCGGGACCCGCCGTCGGCCCGCATCCCGGAGCCGGGAGTGGCGCCCGCCGGGGCGCCGGTGGTCTCCGCGCTCATCCCGGCGCCGGGTACCGCGGCACTGGCAGCGCCATCGGCCGTCATTCCGGCGCTGCCCGGGGCGGGGTCGCTGGTGGAGGCCGTCGCGGAGTCGTCGGCCCCCGGGGGCCGGTTCGGTGTCGGGCCTGTCCCGGTGCTGGTCATGGTCGGCTCGCCCCGGTACAGCCCGCCAACATGTCGGCCAGCGCCGTCTTCTCGTCGGTGTGTACCGACAACTGCCAATGATGTTTCACCGTGACCCAGCTTTCGGCGTAGCGGCACCAGTACGACCGGTTCGCCGGTCGCCACTGGGATGGATCCTGATCACCCTTCGACCGGTTGGCGGTGCGGGAAACCGCGAAGAGGTGCGGCAGCCGGGTGTCGTTGGCGAAATCACCCCGCTTCGTGTCGGTCCACCCGTCGGCACCGGATCGCCAGGCGTTCGCCAGCGGCACCATGTGGTCAACATCGACCTCGGAGGGGTCGGTCAGGACCAGGCCGTCGTAGACGCTCTCCCAGCGCCCGCCGACCACGTTACAGCCGGAGAGCTTGATGCTCTCCCCGTCGCGCGCGAGCACGGTGTCCCGGACGTCGCAGTTCTTGCCGGTGCCCCGCCAGTGGGGGAAGCGGTCGCGGCTGTAGCCCTTCATCGAGCCGGCGCTGGCCACCGTCAGCTCGGCCAGCTTCTCCATGGCGTTCCCACCGGCGCTGGTGGGCGTCGGGTCCGGTGTGGTGGCCGGGACGCAGCCGGCCAGGCCGAGCGCCAGCGCTGTCGCGAGCAGCGGTGCGGATCTGGTACGCAGAGACACCTCTTTAGCTTGGCGGTTTCGGGCGGCCCCGCACAGTATCTGGGAGGGCGGTTTTGGCGTTTCGTAGCCGCTTCGAGATCGAGTCGGGGCACTCTTGGGCAATGACGCCACCCTCCCTTCGGCTGGGCACCCCCGCGGGGGCCGGCACGCTGCTCGCCGCGGTGCTCGCCTCCGGCATGGTCTTCCTCGACGGCACCGTGGTCAACGTGGCGCTTCCCCGCCTCGGCGACGAACTCGACGCCACCGTGTCCGACCTACAGTGGACGGTCAACGGCTATCTGCTGATGCTCGCCGCGTTCGTGCTGCTCGGTGGCGCGCTCGGGGACCGCTTCGGCCGGCGGCGCGTCTTCCTCCTCGGGGTGGTGTGGTTCACCGTGGCGTCGGTGCTGTGCGGGCTGGCCCAGGACACCGGGCAGCTCATCGCGGCCCGGCTTCTGCAGGGTGCTGGAGCGGCCCTGCTCACCCCCGGGTCCCTGTCGGTCCTGCAGGCCAGCTTCCACCCGGACGACCGGGGACGGGCGATCGGTGCCTGGGCTGGCTTCTCCGGCGTCTCCACCGCACTCGGCCCCTTCGTCGGCGGCTGGCTGATCGACGAGTTCTCCTGGCGGTGGATCTTCTTTCTCAACGTGCCGTTGGCGGCGCTGGTGGTGCTGGCCGCCCTGAGGTGGGTGCCGGAGAGCCGGGACGAGAGCGTCTCGCGTACCAGGACCGAGGGGGCGGGCCGGCGCCGGTTCGACGTGCTCGGCACGGTGCTGGGCGCGGTCGCCCTGGCCGGGATCACGTTTGCGTTGATCGACGCGCCGGCGCGGGGCGCGACGTCTCGAGTGGTGCTGCTCGCGGCCGCGGCCGGGGTGCTCGGTTCGGTGGCCTTCGTACTGGTCGAGCGACACCGGGGGGAGACCGCGATGCTGCCGACCGGGCTGTTCACCAGCCGACTCTTCTCCGTGCTCAACGTCTTCACCGTGGTGATCTACGCGGCGCTCAGTGGGTTCACCTTCTTCGTCGCCGTCTTTCTCCAGAACGTGGCCGGCTGGTCGGCGCTGGGTACCGGTGTCGCGCTGCTGCCGGTGACCGTGCTGCTGCTGGTCGGCTCGCCGGTCGCCGGTGACCTGGCGACCCGGATCGGGCCGCGGTTGCCGTTGACCGTGGGGCCGGTGGTGTCCGCCATCGGGCTGCTCCTGCTCCGCGAGGTCGGGGCGGAGGCGTCGTACTGGCGCGACGTACTGCCCGGGGTGTTTCTCTTCGGGCTCGGGCTGGCCATGGTGGTGGCGCCGTTGACGGCCTCGGTGCTGGCCGCCGTCGAGGACCGCTTCGCCGGAGTCGCGAGTGGCTTCAACAATGCCGCCTCGCGCGCCGGGGGGCTACTCGCCGTGGCCGCTCTGCCGCTGCTGGTTGGCCTCTCCGGCACCGAATACGAACGGCCGGACGAGTTGACCGCCGCCTACCGGGGAGCGTTGGCCTGGTGCGCCGCGCTGCTGCTGATGGGGGCGGTGCTGGCTGTGGTCTTCGTGCGCCGTCCGCGCCGGGCACCGCCGCCGTCGCAGCCCTGCCAGTCCCTGCCGGCCGCCACCGGGCCGGAAAAGGGTGCGGAGACCACCTCCTGACGCCTCCGGGGCGGTCGGTGTCCGGGTTGACCTCGGGTAGAGGTCAACCCGGACCGGCCCCGGTGCCTCAGTGGGCGCGGTTGACGGCGCTGGTCACCGCCCTGATGGTGGCGGTGACGATGTTGGCGTCCACACCGACGCCCCACACCGTACGGCCATCTACCTTGGACTCCACGTACGCGGCGGCCTGGGCGTCACCGCCGGAGGAGAGGGCATGTTCGTGGTAGTCGAGTACGCGTACGTTGATGCCGAGGGACTGCAGGGCGTTGACGTACGCGTCCACCGGGCCGTTGCCGATGGCGGTGACGGCGTGTTGTCCGCCGCCGTGCCCGACGAGCGCCTCGAACTCGACCTTGCCGTCCACCGTGCCGATCGTGTAGTCGGTCAGTGTGACCGCGGGGTTCGCCTGGTGGTCCAGGAGGTACTGCCCGGCGAAGATCTCCCACATGGTCTGCGGGTCAACCTCACCGCCGTTGTCGTCGGTGACCTGCTGGACCACGCCGGAGAACTCGATCTGGAGCCGGCGGGGCAGGTCGAGCTGGTGCTCGGTCTTCATGATGTACGCGACGCCGCCCTTGCCGGACTGCGAGTTGACGCGGATGACGGCTTCGTAGGTGCGACCCAGGTCCTTCGGGTCGATCGGCAGGTAGGGCACCGCCCACGGGTGCTGCTCGACCGGGACGCCGGCGGTCTCGGCGGAGGCCGCGAGGGCGTCGAATCCCTTGTTGATCGCGTCCTGGTGGGAGCCGGAGAAGGCGGTGTAGACCAGGTCGCCGGCGTACGGGTGGCGCTCGTGTACGGGTAGTTGGTTGCAGTACTCGACAGCACGTTTGACCTCGTCGATGTTCGAAAAGTCGATCATCGGATCGATGCCCTGGGAGAAGAGGTTCAGGCCCAGGGTGACCAGGTCCACGTTGCCGGTGCGCTCGCCGTTACCGAAGAGGCAACCCTCGATCCGGTCTGCTCCGGCGAGCAGACCCAGCTCGGCGGCGGCCACTCCGGTGCCCCGGTCGTTGTGCGGGTGCAGGCTGAGCACCAGACTGTCCCGCCGAGGCAGGTGTCGGTGCATCCACTCGATCGAGTCGGCGTAGACGTTCGGCATCGCCATCTCGACGGTGGCCGGCAGGTTGACGATCAGCCGGTGGTCGGGTGTCGGGTCGAGGACCTCAATCACCTTCGTGCAGACCTCCACGGCGTAGTCCAGCTCGGTGCCGGTGTACGACTCGGGTGAGTACTCGTAGTGGATGTCGGTGTCCGGGGTGTGGATCTCCGCGTACTTCTGGCAGAGCCGGGCACCGGTGGTCGCGATGTCGGTGATGCCGTCCCGGTCCAGCCCGAAGACGACCTGGCGTTGCAGGGTCGAGGTCGAGTTGTAGAAGTGCACGATCGCCCGCTTCGCGCCCCGCAGCGCCGCGAAGGTGCGGTCGATCAGGTGCTCCCGGCACTGCGTCAGCACCTGGATGGTGACATCGTCGGGGATCAGGTCCTGCTCGATGAGCTGCCGGACGAAGTCGTAGTCGGACTGGCTCGCCGAGGGGAAGCCAACCTCGATCTCCTTGTAGCCCAGCTGCACCAGGAGCTGGAACATCCGCCGCTTGCGTTCGGGCGACATCGGGTCGATCAGGGCCTGGTTGCCATCTCGCAGGTCGACCGCGCACCAGCGCGGCGCGGCCTCGACGTGCCGGGTGGGCCAGCTGCGGTCCGGCAGGTCGGTGTGGAACTGCCGCTGGTAGGGCTGGTAGCGGTGGTACGGCATGCGGCTGGGGCGTTGCCGGGCAATGGGGTTGGTCTCAGCGTCGGGGGTGACAGCAGGGTGAGCCATGCGGAGTGCCTCCGTGGTCATGTGACGTCAGCAGTCGAGGTCGGCGAGGCGCCGAAGAACGGGTCGGAGCGGGCGGCGCGGTTCGACCCCGCGACGAGGTGCCGGCCGTCAGGCCCCGCCGCGGCGACCAAGGAGAAGCAACGCCTGCCACATGACAGGGTCACCCTACGTGGCGTGGACTGGATCCGGGAAGGATCGCCCGTACTGTGAGATGGGGGTCGCAGCGGGGCTGACCAGCAGCAGGTCAGCGACGGGCCGGCGCCGCCGAAGGCCGGTCTCTGCCTCGATCAGGTCGGCGGGGAGATTGAGGGGGTCGCCGAGTCGACCGATCGCGACCACCGTGGCGGGCCGGAGGTCGGCGGGGAGTTCGAGCTCGGTGGCGAGGCCGGTGCGGTCCAGTTCGTGTAGCTGACGGGTGTGCAGCCCGAGCGCGGTCGCCTGTGTGGTCAGCTGTGCCACGGCGTGCCCCAGGTCGTAGGCGGTCTCCTCGGCCGGTTCGGTGGCGGGTGCGAGGTGTGCGGCGAGTAGCAGCAGTGAGGCGCGGCCCGCCCACCGCTGGTCCCGCTCCGGGAGGTTGACCATGATCCGTTTCCACGTCTCGTCGTCGCGGTGGCCGAGGGCGAAGCGCCACGGTTGCCGGTTCGCCGCTGAGGGCGCCCACCGGGCCGCCTCCAGGAGGAGGTCGACCTCGGTCGGGCCGAGGTCGGCGTCGGGGTCGAAGGACCGGGGGCTCCACCGGAAGGCGATCAGCGGGGTGAGGTCGGTCATGGAAAGACCATCCTATATGAGGCTTTTGTTCCCTTGGTTGGGGCGGATGAATGTGGGAAAAGGCACCCGTAACGGTCCGTCGTCCGGAGCGTTGCGGCGCTCGGGGCCGGATGCTGGGATCGCCCGACCCGTTCGGGTGGTCCGCCGGCTACCCTGAGGGCGTCTTGACATGACGCCGCCGGCTCCGTCGGCGGCGTCGGCACGCTCAGGGTTACTGGGAGGGAGTGCGCCGTCGTGGCACTCGTGGTGCAGAAGTACGGCGGATCCTCCGTCGACAACGCCGAGCGGATCAAGCGGGTGGCTGAGCGGATCGTCGCCGCCCGCAAGGCCGGCGACGACGTGGTGGTGGTGGTCTCCGCCATGGGCGACACCACCGACGAGCTGACCGACCTGGCCAACCAGGTCAGTCCGCTGCCGCCCGGTCGCGAGCTGGACATGCTGCTCACCGCCGGGGAGCGCATCTCGATGGCGCTCCTCGCGATGGCGATCCACAACCTGGGGTACGAGGCGCGATCGTTCACCGGCTCGCAGGCCGGGGTCATCACCACCTCGGTGCACGGCCGGGCGCGGATCATCGATGTCACGCCGGGGCGGCTCAAGGGCGCCCTCGACGAGGGTGCGGTGGTCATCGTCGCCGGCTTCCAGGGCGTGTCGCAGGACACCAAGGACGTCACCACCCTGGGGCGCGGTGGGTCGGACACCACCGCCGTGGCCCTCGCCGCCGCGCTCAACGCCGACGTCTGCGAGATCTACAGCGACGTGGACGGCGTCTTCAGCGCCGATCCGCGGATCGTGCCGGACGCCCGGCACATCCGACAGATCACCTACGAGGAGATGCTGGAGCTGGCCGCCTGCGGCGCCAAGATTCTGCACCTGCGCAGCGTGGAGTACGCCCGCCGGGCGGGGTTGCCGGTCCACGTCCGTTCGTCATACTCGACCAACACCGGCACGATGGTCACCGGATCGATGGAGGACCTTCCCGTGGAACAGGCGCTGATCACCGGGGTCGCCCACGACCGCAGCGAAGCCAAGATCACGATCGTCGGTGTGCCCGACGAGCCGGGTGCGGCCGCGTGGATCTTCGACACCGTCGCCGGTGCGGAGATCAACATAGACATGATCGTGCAGAACGTCTCCACCGAGGGCACCGGCCGGACGGACATCTCGTTCACCCTGCCCAAGACCGACGGCCCCACCGCCATGGCCGCGCTCAGCAAGATCCAGGACAGCGTCAAGTTCAAGGGGCTGCTCTACGACGACCACGTCGGCAAGGTCTCGCTGATCGGCGCCGGGATGCGCTCCCACCCGGGCGTCGCAGCGGGCTTCTTCGCCGCCCTCGGCCAGGCCGGCGTGAACATCGAGATGATCTCCACGTCGGAGATCCGGGTCTCGGTGGTGTGCCGCGACACCGACCTGGACGACGCCGTGCGCGCCATCCACGACGCGTTTGAGCTCGGTGGTGACACCGAGGCGGTCGTCTACGCGGGGACGGGGCGGTAGCCCGTGGCGTCGCAGCCGACCCTGGCTGTGGTCGGGGCGACGGGCGCGGTCGGCACCGTCCTGTGTGAGCTGCTCACCGGTCGGCGGAACGTCTGGGGCGAGATCCGGCTGGTCGCCTCCGCGCGGTCGGTCGGGCAGACGGTGCGCTGCCGGGGCGAGGAGCTGACCGTCCAGGCGCTCACCCCGGAGGTCTTCGACGGCGTCGACGTGGCGATGTTCGACGCTCCGGACGCGGTCTCCGCCCAGTGGGTGCCGACCGCGGTCGACCAGGGTGCCATCGTCGTGGACAACACCGCGGTGTTCCGTGCCGAACGCGACGTTCCGCTGGTCGTCCCGGAGATCAACCCGGAGCAGGTCCGGAACCGACCGAGGGGCATCGTCGCCAACGCGACCTGCACGACCCTCGCCATGATCGTTGCGGTGGCACCACTGCATCGCGAGTACGGCCTACGGGAGCTGGTGCTCTCGTCCTACCAGGCGGTCTCCGACGTCGGGCAGGCCGGCGTGGACACCCTGCACCGTCAACTCGTCAAGGTGGTCGGAGATCGCGGGCTCGGCTCCCGCCCAGGAGACGTCCGGCAGGCGGTCGGTGACGACCTTGGCCCCTTTCCCGCCCCCCTCGCGCTGAACGTGGTGCCCTGGGCCGGAGTGCCCAGCGACGGCGGCTGGTCCTCCGAAGAGGTGACCTTGCGTAACGACTCACGCAAGATCCTCGATCTGCCCGACCTGAAGGTCACCGCCACCTGCGTCCGGGTACCCGTGGTTACCGGGCACTCGGTGGCGGTGCACGCCGTTTTCGGCACCGAGGTAGACGCCGAGGGGGCCCGTGAGGTGCTGCGCAACGCGCCCGGCGTAATCCTGGTCGACGAACCGGCGGCAGGCGAGTTCCCGATGCCGATTGACGCCGTCGGCACCGACCCGTCCTGGGTCGGCCGCCTCCGCCGGGCCCTGGACGACCCCCGTGCGCTCGACTTCTTCGTGACCGGGGACAACCTCCGCAAGGGTGCCGCCCTGAACGCGGCGCAGATCGCTGAACTCCTGGCCAGCGAACTGACCCAGCGTTGACGGTTCAGGCGGCGGCCAGGCGTACGCCGTCGCGGCCCTCCCGTTTTACCCGGTAGAGCGCCTGGTCGGCGCGGTGGAGGGCGTGGTCGGCGGGCTCGTCCGGGTGGGGGAGGGCGACGCCCACGCTGATGGTGCGACCGATCCGGCGCGCCGCCGCAGTGAGGCGTTCCGCGACCCGGACCGCCTCGTCGGGGCGGTTCACCTCGATCACCGCCACGAATTCGTCGCCACCGGTCCGGTACAGCTCGTCGCCCTGGCGCAGCGCGCCCTCCAACGCCCGCGCCAACCTCACCAGCAGCCGGTCACCGGCCTGGTGACCGTACGTGTCGTTGACGGTCTTGAAGCCGTCCACGTCGATCGCGAGCAGAGCCGTACGTCCGGGGGCGGCCGCCGCGATCCGCTCCCCGAACGGCCCGGTGTGTCGCAACCCGGTCAACGGGTCGGAGCTGGCCCGCTCGCGGAGCCGAGCCACGGTCTCGAGCCGGTCCAGGGCACTGCCGGCCTGGCCGGCGAGTAACTCCAGCAGGTTGACGGTGGTCGGGTCGGGACGGAGTCGCCGCGCGTCGGCGACGAGCAGCAACCCGGCGTCGCCGCCCGAGTTGACCGGCACCGCCACCAGCGTGCGCACCCCGGCCCGGGCCAGCGGAGCGTGGTCGTCGGTCGCCGACTGTTCGGTCTCACCGAGGGTGTACCCGGCGCCGTAGCGGTGAGCCAGGTCGACCATCCGCGCCAGCGCCTCCGGGCCGGCCGCGGAGAGCGTGGCCCGGACCCGGGCCTCCAATTCGTCGGGGACGGTGGTCGGCGCGCACAGTTGAGGCCCGTGATGCCCGGGGAGCACCAGAACAGCGGTGGAGAGCGTCGACACGTCCCGCGCGGCCGTGCTGGCCGCGTGTCGCAACTCCTGCTCGGTGCCGGCGGCGGCCAGCGCGGCCGCGTGCCGCAACAGCTTCTCGCTCCGGGTTTCCGCCGGCGGACCGCCGAGTGCGACGATCCGCGCGCCGAGCCGTTCCGCGAGGCGTTCGGCAGTGTCCCGCCACGCCATCAGGTCCGCCGGTTGGCTCCAGAGCAGGTCGAGGACGCCGACAGGTCGGCCAGTCGAGCCTGGCACCGGTACGCAAACCTCACTGGTGGCGTCGGGACGGACCGGAAGGCGATTCGGGTCCGCACCGAGATCGGTGATGACCGCGGCATGACCGGTGGTGTGTACCCGACCGACGACGCCGGTAGCCGGCGGGACGGTCGAGAAGACCTGCCACGAGCCGGTGGCCGCGATGCAACGGAGCCGGTCGTGAACCTCCAGGAGCACCGAGATGGTGGCTGGGGTGGACGGGGCCAGGGCGGTGACGGTCCACTGGCACGCCTCGGCGACGGTCGACGCCATTGACAGGCGGGCCGTGCCGTCCCGGATGATTCGTTCGTGATCCACTCGCATGTTGCCCCAGGTCGGAGGTGACCGGCCGCTGCCGGTGCCGTGATCCAGGGTAGCCAGCGGGTCGCGGGATCCGATCCGCCGCAGCTACGGCATCCCACCGTTCCGGAAAGCGATGCCGGACATTCGGTCGACTGGTGGCGAGCGCGATGAGAGGCTGTCATCGACGCTGGTGGCGGTACCAGCCGTCGCCGGTGTCCGAATCCTGCCGATGGCGCGAAATGGTGGGCGTGCTCACGCCCGGTTGTTTCCGCGCCGGTTCCCACGAGGAGTTCCATGTCCATCCCTGGGATGCGTCGGGCCGCGATCGGCCTGACCGCGTTCGCTGTGACCGCCTTCGGCGCGGTCGCGACCGCCCCCAATGAGGCGGACGCCGGGCCGAAGCCGGTCGACGTCACGCTGCTCGCGCTGAACGACTTCCACGGCCATCTGGAGCCGCCAGGTGGGTCCAGCGGCACGATCGAGGACCAGCCGGCCGGCGGGGTCGAGTACCTGGCGACCCACCTGGCCGAGCTGCGTAAGGCCAGCAAGAAGAAGAACACCGTCACAGTTGCCGCCGGGGATCTGATCGGTGCCTCCCCGTTGCTGTCGGCCGCCTTCCACGACGAGCCGACCATCGAGGCGTTGTCGCAGGCCGGGCTCGACTACGCGAGCGTCGGCAACCACGAGTTCGACGAGGGCTCCGACGAACTGCTGCGGATTCAGCATGGTGGCTGCCACCCGGTCGACGGCTGCGCCGACGGCACCCCGTACCAGGGGGCTGACTTCCAGTACCTCTCGGCGAACGCCTTCGTGGACGAGACGGGCCAGCCACTGTTGCCCCCGTACGCCATCCACCGGGTGCAGGGCGTCAAGATCGGTTTCATCGGAATGACCCTCGAGGGTACGCCGGACATCGTCAGTCCGGACGGCGTCGCCGGCCTGACCTTCGCCGACGAGGCGCAGACCGCCAACCGGTACGCGCGGGAGCTGCGCCGCAAGGGCGTGGAGACCATCGTGGTGCTGCTGCACGAGGGCGGGAACCAGGCTGGTGCCGGCGGCATCAACGACTGCGTCGACTTCACCGGACCGGTGGTCGACATCGTCAATCGGATGGACCGGTCGATTGACGTCGTCGTCAGCGGGCACACCCACCAGGCGTACAACTGCGAGGTCAACAACAAGCTGGTGACCAGCGCCAGCTCGTACGGCCGCCTGATCACCGACATTGACCTGAAGATCGACCGGCGGACCGGGGACGTGTTGCGCGCGACCGCCCAGAACCTGGTGGTCACCCGGGACGTCGCCGAGGATCCGGACCAGACCGCGTTGATCGACCACTACCAGACCGTGCTGGGCCCGGTCGCCGGCCGGGAGGTCGGTGAGACCACCGAGGCGATCACCCGGACGCAGGAGACCCTCTTCGACACCGTTCGCGGGGAGTCCCCACTCGGCAACCTGATCGCCGACGCGCAGCACTGGGCCACCGAGGGGGACCAGAACGCCGTCGCCGCCTTCATGAACCCGGGCGGTGTCCGGGCTGACCTCGATGCCGGCCCGGTCACCTATGAGGAGGCGTTCACCGCGCAGCCGTTCAGCAACAACCTGGTAACCCTCGACCTCACCGGCGAGCAGCTCTACTGCCTGCTGGAGCAGCAGTTCGTCACCGAGCGGGTGCTCTACCCGTCGGCCACGGTTCGCTACGTCGTCGATCCGGCCGGTGGCACCGCCCCGGCGGATGACCCGTGCGCCGGCACCCGCGTGGTCCGCGGCAGTCTGACCTTCGCCGACGTGCCGGTGGAGACCGACGCCACCTACCGGGTCACGGTGAACAACTTCCTGGCCGGCGGGGGCGACGGCTTCTCCGTCCTCACCGATGGCACCAACCCGGCCACCGGCCAGATCGACCTGGACGCGTTGGTCGCGTACCTGACCGCGACCTCGCCGGTCTCCGCCCCGGCGACCGACCGAATCCGCACCACTGGGGAGTCAGCTCGCTGACCTCTCGCCGCCAGCGGAGACGGGCTCCGGGAACACCGGGGCCCGTCCTCGTCTCTGCCCTGGCGCTGCGGGCTGGTCAGGGCGTTGCGGCGGCCAGCCGGTGGTTGAGGGCGGTGTGCCGACGGCCGGCGCCGACGGTGCGGACCGCGGCGGCGAGGGCCCGGCGGGAGCCGACCAGGACGACGAGTTGTTTGGCGCGGGTGACGGCGGTGTAGAGCAGGTTGCGTTGCAGCATCATCCAGGCGCTGGTGGTCAGCGGGATGACGACCGCCGGGTATTCCGAGCCCTGCGAGCGGTGGATGGTCATGGCGTAGGCGTGGGCCAGCTCGTCGAGTTCGTCGAAGTCGTAGTCGATGCTCTCGTCCTCGTCGGTGCGGACCGTCAGCGTCTGCTCCTCGGTCGAGAGCTGGGTGACGATGCCGAGAGTGCCGTTGAAGACGCCCGCCTCGCCCTTGTCGTAGTTGTTGCGAATCTGGGTGACTTTGTCGCCGATGCGGAACACCCGCCCGCCGGCTCGCCGCTCCGGCTGCCCCTCCCGATGCGGGGTGAGCCGTTGCTGGAGCAGGGTGTTCAACGCCCCCGAGCCGGCGGGGCCGCGGTGCATGGGGGTGAGGACCTGTACGTCCCGGCGGGGGTCGAGGCGGAACTTGGCCGGGATGCGGGAACAGGCGACATCGACGGTGCGCTCGGCGGTGGCCTCCGTGTCGTCGCAGGCGAAGAGGAAGAAATCCGGCAGGCCCTGGAGCAGGGGCGGGCGGCCGGCGTTGATGCGGTGGGCGTTGGTGACGACGCCGGACTGGGCGGCCTGGCGGAAGATCTGGGTCAACCGCACCCGCGGGATGGCTGGAGCGGCGAGTAGATCGCGCAACACCTCACCGGCACCGACGGAGGGGAGCTGGTCGACATCGCCGACCAGCAGCAGGTGCGCGCCGGGTGGGACGGCCTTGACGAGCTTGTTGGCCAGGATGAGGTCGAGCATGGAGGCTTCGTCCACGACGAGCAGGTCAACGTCGAGGGGGTTGTCCCGGTCGTAGGAGGCGTCCCCGCCCGGGCGTAGCTGCAACAGGCGATGCACCGTGGCGGCGGGGTGCCCGGTCAGCTCGGAGAGACGCTTGGCGGCCCGCCCGGTCGGGGCCACCAGGGTGACCTTGGCTCTCTTGGCAGCCGCCAGTTCGACGATCGAACGGACGGTGAAGCTCTTGCCGCACCCCGGCCCACCGGTCAGCACCGCGACCTTCGAGGTCAGCGCGAGCCGAACCGCCTGCTCCTGCTCGGGGGCGAGGTCGTTGCCGGTACGCGCCTTCAGCCAGGTCAGGGCCTTGGCCCAGTCGACGCCCGCGAAGTGAGGCAACCGATCGGTCCCATCGTCGAGCAGGCGGAGCAGGCTGGTGGCCAGAGACCGCTCCGCCCGGTGGAACGGCACCAGATACACCGCCCGCACCGGCTCCGCGTCGCCGCCCGGTAGCGACTCCCGGACGACGCCCTCCTCGGCGACCAGGTCATCCAGGCAGCGGGTGACGAGGTCGGCCGGCACATCGAGGATTTTCGTGGCGTCCGCTATCAGCTCCGGTTCGGGTAGGTAGCAGTGGCCGTTGTCGGTGGCCTCGGAGAGCGTGTACTGCAAGCCAGCCATGACCCGCTGCGGGCTGTCGTGCGGAATACCGACCGACTGGGCGATGGTGTCGGCGGTCTTGAAGCCGATTCCCCACACATCGGCTGCCAGCCGGTACGGCTCCTTCGTGACCACGTCGGTGGAGGTGTCGCCGTACTGCTTGTAGATCCGTACCGCGAGGGAGGTCGAGACGCCGACCCCCTGGAGGAAGACCATGACCTCCTTGATCGCCTGCTGTTCCTCCCACGCCGCGGTGATCTTCGCGGTGCGTTTCGGGCCCAACCCCGGCACCTCCACCAGGCGGGCCGGCTCCTCCTCGATGATCCGCAGCGTCTCCAGGCCGAAATGGGCGACGATCCGCTCGGCGAAAACCGGCCCGATGCCCTTCACCAGGCCCGAGCCGAGGTAGCGCTGGATGCCCTGGATCGTGGCCGGCAGGACCGTGGTGTACGAGTCGACCTCGAACTGCCGACCGTACTTGGGGTGCGAGGACCAGCGCCCGTGCAGCCGCAGGCTCTCCCCTGGCTGCGCGCCCAGCAGCGCACCCACCACCGTCAACAGATCACTACCGCGGTCGGTGGCGACCCGGGCGACGGTGTAGCCGGATTCCTCGTTGACGTACGTAAGTCGCTCTAGAACCGCGTCGAGCGTCGCCAGCGCGGGACGGGGGGCAGCGGTCACGTCGGCCATCCTGCCGTACTCCAGCAGCAGTGCGGCGTTCCGCCTTAGGGCTCTAGTCGAGGAGTTCGAGGCGTACGGTGGTGACGTCGCCGGCCTCGATGGCTTCCGCCTCGCGGATGGATCGTTTGACGGGCAGCACGTAGCAGCTTCGTTCCTTGTCCGGGAATATCGATGTCGCCCAGGTGCTGTCACCGACCGTGACCCGGACCCGCAGCGAGCCGAAACCACGACGCGGCGGCCCGGGCAGCTCACGGATCTCCTCCGACACATCGGTGGGCAGGCTGACGAAGGTCCAACTGTCCGCCCGTCGGGCAGTCCAACTCCACAGCTCGGCTTCGAAGGTGATGATCACGAGCCCAGCATCACACGACGGTCCGACGCCGGTCGTGGCTCACCGGTGAGGAGCGCCGGTGCGTGCGCCAACGCGGGGTGGAGTCGTGGTGCTCGCGGGACCGCGTGGCTACTGTCGGGTCATGCCGCTGAGTTCGCACGAGGTCGAGCTGTTCGAGCACTCCAGGGCCCGCCTGGAGGCGATCGCCTACCGTCTGCTCGGCTCGGCGACCGATGCGGAGGACGCCGTCCAGGACACGTTTCTGCGTTGGCAGGCCGCCGATCGCAGCCACGTCCAGACGCCCGAGGCGTGGCTGACGAAGGTGCTCACCAATCTGTGCCTCAACCAGCTCACCTCCGCGCGGGCCCGGCGCGAGACGTATGTGGGCATGTGGCTTCCCGAGCCGGTACTCGCCGGAGACCGGATGCTCGGCCCGGTCGACACCGTCGAGCGACGGGAGTCGGTCTCGATGGCGGTGCTCGCCCTCATGGAGCGGCTCTCGGCCAATGAGCGGGTCGTGTATGTGCTCCGAGAGGCATTCGGCTACTCGCACGGTGAGATCGCCGAGATCCTCGACCTCACCGAGTCGAACTGTCAACAGATCTACCGGCGTGCCAAGCAGCACATCATCACCAGTCGGGTGCGCACGGAGGCAGACGCGAGCAGCACGCGGAAGATCGTCGAGGAGTTCCTCGTCGCGGCCACCAGTGGCAAGATCCAGCGGTTGGTCGAGCTGTTGGCCGATGACGCGACGAGTATCGGTGATGGCGGTGGCAAGATCCCGGCCCGGACCACGCCGATCATCGGAGCGCTGACGGTGGCGAGGTTCCTCCGCGGTCTGTTCAAGCCCACCGAAGCCAGACGCGACCTGATCGGCGGCCGGCCTGCCGTCTACGCCAGCACCGTCAACGGCGGGCCCGCGGTGGTGTTCGTGGTCGGTGACCAGGTCGTCGGTGTGATGGCCCTGCACGTGACCTCCACGGGCATCTCGTCCATCCACACCCAGGTCAACCCCGACAAGCTTGCCCGGATCACCCGGCTCTGGGCCGGGTCCGAGCACGGTGAGCCCCTCCTCGAAGCCTGGTGACCCAGCTCATAGCCGGCTCCTGTCAGCAACCGTGTCGCTATCCGGTTCAGGAAGCAGACGCACCGAGACAGGAGTGAGACCATGAAGCACCGCATCGTCGTCCTCGGAGCCGGATACGCAGGAGCTACCGCCGCCGGACGTCTTGCCCGGCGGCTGCACCCCGACGGTACCGAGATCACTGTCGTCAACGCCGACGCCGAGTTCGTCGAGCGGGTCCGGATGCACCAACTCGCGACCGGACAGCGCCTCAGCCCCCGCCAGCTGCGCGACATCTACGCGGGTACGGGCGTGCGGCTGCGACTGGCACGGGTCACCGCCGTCGACGTTGATCAGAAGATCGTCACGCTCGTCGACGAGCACGGTGTCGACGAGATCGCCTACGACACCCTCGTCTACGCCCTCGGTAGCACCGCCGCCGACCACGGTGTTCCCGGCGTCGCCGAGCACGCCCACGATGTGGCCGGCAAGCAGTCCGCGCTGCGGCTGCGCGACCGCCTGGCCGGCCTCGTTGCTGGCGAGAACATCCTGGTCGTTGGCGGAGGCCTCACCGGCCTCGAGGTCGCTACCGAGATCGCCGAGGCGCGGTCGGACCTCACCGTCGCGCTCGCCACCCGGGGCGGCCTCGGTGACTGGCTTGATGCCGGGGCGCGGCGTCATCTGCGACGGGTCGTCGACCGGCTTGGCATCGCCGTCCACGAGCACACAGACATCTCCCGGGTCGAGGCGACCAGTGCGATCACCGGCGACGGCCGGACCGTCCCGGCGCAGGTGACGGTCTGGACGACCGGCTTGGCCGTTCATCCCATCGCCGCCGCCACGACCCTGGAGCTCGCCGAAACAGGGCAGGTGATCGTGGACGCCACCATGCGAACGATCTCGCACCCCGACGTGTACGCGGTCGGTGACGCCGCGATCGCCGATGGGCCCGGTGGCAAGCCGCTACGGATGTCCTGCGCCTCAGGAATCCCGATGGGTTGGCAGGCCGCCGACGCCATCGCCGCGCGCCTCACCGATCGGGAGGTCCCGAAGGTCTCGCTCCGCTACTTCAACCAGTGCATCAGTCTTGGCCGGCGGGACGGGCTCATCCAGTTCGTCACCGCCGACGACCAGGCCAAGACGTCCTTCATCACCGGAAAGGTGGCGGCTCGCTACAAGGAAGCGGTCTGCAAGGGCGCGGCCTGGAGCATCGTCCACCCGACGATGTTGCTGCCGACTCGTCGTCGCCACACCACCACGATCCAAAAGGAGCGGCGCGCCGCCACCGCATGACCGGGCGACGTGGTCGTCGACGCCGGGCCTGGTCCGGTGTCGGCGGATCCACTGCCTGGTCCCGCCTGGCCGGGGGCGTTCTGACCCCGGTCAGGCGGGATCGACTTCAGGCGGGGTCGGCCGCGGTGAGGACGTCGAAGGACCACAGCTCCCACGTGTTGGCGTAGGTCACCGACTCGGGGGCGCGGTGCGGGCGGGTGGCGTACCAGGCGTCGTACGCCTCGGTGTCACGCCACTTCGTGACCACCAACCAGGTCGTGCGGTCGTCGGTGGGGCGCAGCACCTGGAAGCCCTCGAACCCGTCCGCATGTTCGATCTTGCCTGGGCGTGCCGAGAACCGTTCGACGAATTCGTCACCGTGACCTTCGACGATGTCTATCGCATTAATTTTGACGATGCTCATGTGTCGCTCCTTAGGTCGGCGGCCGCGGGTGGCTCAGGCCGGTTGGCATCTTTGACGAACGTCAGCATGACGACAGCGTCACTGACCGCTCGCAGGTCGTGTTTGCGATCGGGAATCACCAGGTAGTCGCCCGCGGAGCCGTGCCACGTCATCTCGGCGGTGCTCACGGTGGCTGTTCCCGACAACAGTTGCAGGGTGGCCTGTCCTGGGTTCTCGTGCTCGCTCAACGCCGATCCAGCCCGCAGTGCCAGCACTAGTTGCTTCAGGCTGCGGTGATCGGCGTTGAGCGTGGCCGCGGCGCGCCCGGATGAGGCTTCGTGGGCGCGGGTCACGAGTTCCTGTCCGAGTTCGTGCAGACTTTTCATTGGCGTCGTGGGCATCAGTCTTTCCTTCGGGTGCGGCGGGTCAACGTGATCCGACACGAGTCAGGTCGCGGGAAAGCGGTGAGTTGGGCCGTCACCGACGTCCCGGCAGCGGCGCGGGTGATCCCGTCCACCATGCCGTCGTGAAGGGAGCAGATGACGTCGCCGTGGTCGGCTATGAGGTCGAGGAAGGGGCAGTGCCACAACGTGATGTCGGCGCGGTCCCCGGTGACGGTGCTCGTCGGCGCGAACTCATGGGCTTCGAAGCGGGATGTGAGCGCGGTTGCGGCCCGGGAGAGTGGGGCGCCGTCGATGGCCTCCGTCGGCTGCTCAGATGCCCACGCCCGTCCGGCGTCACGTGCGAGTGCGCGACCATTCGGCTGCTCGCGCAACGTGCGCGCGAGGAGCCCGGCCAGCAGGCGGTACTGGGTGGGTCCGGCGGTGTCCATGCCGACGGTTGCGCGATAGGTCATCGGTGGGCGGCCACGGCCGCGAGGAGCGCCGGGTACGCGCTCGGCGAGCTGCGCGCCAACCAGCTCCTCCAGGTGCAGCCGGGTGGTTTCGACGGGCCAGCCCACGTCGTCCGCGACCTGCTGGGCGGTCATGGCACCGGTTGCCCGGTGGAGAGCCTGCCGCAGGGTTGTTCGCCGACTCGTCACGAGCCAAATATACACAAGTTGCCTTGGGTAAAATAGTGGCGTACCTGGCTGCCCAGGCATCGCCCGGCAAGCTGGAACGACTCCCTGCCGTTCACCTCGGCCCCCTAGGGTTCGGACCGTGGAGCAGCTGGTACGGCGGTTGGGTGTAACCGATGCGGTGGTCATCGGGCTGGGGGCGATGCTCGGGGCGGGCGTCTTCGTGGTCTTCGCCCCGGCCGCGGCGGCGGCCGGCGGGAACGGTCTGCTGCTGGCGTTGGCCCTGGCCGGGCTGGTGGCCTTCTGCAACGCGACCAGCTCGGCCCGGTTGGCCGCCCACTACCCCGAGTCCGGCGGCACGTACGTCTACGGGCGGGAGCGACTCGGCCCGTTCGCCGGATTCCTGGCCGGCTGGGGCTTCGTGGTCGGCAAGACCGCAAGCTGCGCGGCGATGGCACTGACGGTTGGGGCGTACCTCTGGCCGGGCCGGGCCCGGCTCGTCGCCGTCGTCGCCATCGCGGCCGTCACCGCCGTGAACCTGCGCGGTGTGGGGAAGACCGCGCAGGCCACGAAGGCGCTTGTCGGGGTGGTGCTGGGGGTTCTGTCCCTGGTCGTGGTGGTCGGCCTGGCCGGCTTCGCATCGGAGCGGATCGGCGATTCCGGCTCGGTCGGCGGCGTGGTGTTCAGCGATGGTGGCGGTGCCGGGATACACGGTGTGCTGACCGCGGCGGGGCTGCTCTTCTTCGCCTTCGCCGGGTACGCCCGGATCGCCACTCTCGGCGAAGAGGTACGCGAACCGGAGCGGACGATCCCCCGAGCGGTGCCGCTGGCGCTGGGTGTGGTGCTGGCGATCTACCTGGTACTGGCAGTGATCACGTTGGGGGTGCTCGGCCCGGACCGGCTGGCCGCCTCCGCCGCGCCCCTGGCCGACGTGGTGACCACCGTCGGGCTGCCCGGCCTCGCCTGGGTGGTCCGGGCCGGTGCGGCCGTGGCGGTGACCGGGGTGCTGCTGTCGCTGCTCGCCGGCGTGGGCCGGACCCTGCTGGCGATGGCCCGCCGACGGGACGTACCGGCCGGCCTGGCCACCGTGCACCGGGCGCACCAGGTGCCGTACCGCGCCGAGCTGGTGGTGGCGGTGGTGGTGGCGGCCGTGGTCCTCGTCGGCGACGTGCGCGGGGCGATCGGCTTCTCCAGCTGCACCGTGCTGGTGTATTACGCGATCACCAACGCCTCGGCGCTCACCCTCGGCCGTGATCCGGGCCGTCGGCTGCCGGTACGGCTGCTCGCCGTGCTGGGGCTGGCCGGCTGTGTCACGCTGGCGGTCAGCCTGCCTCTCGCCAGCGTCGCGGCGGGATTCGGCGTGCTCGCCGTCGGCGCTGGCTGGTACGCGCTGCGTCGGCGGTATATCGATCGGTCCGGCGGTCGTTGACCAGCTCCGCGCGGGTCAGCTGGGCCGGAGGCGTCGACCGCTCTGTGCGGTCAGCCGCGGCGGGCGGCGTCGATCAGCTCCGTGACGGCGGCGGCAGCGGCGTCCGGCCGGCCGTGGCGGCGGGCGGCCTCCGCCAGGGCGTGCCGATACGGTGCGTCGTCGAGCAACGTCAACAGTTCGGCGCGGAGCGCGGCGCCGGTGGCGTCACCGCCGGTGAGCATCCGCACTGCGCCGGCCTCGGCGAGGTACCGGGCGGTCTGCCGCTGCTCGTCGCCGGAGGTCGGCACGAGTGGGATCAGGATTGCCGGTCGGCCCAACGCCGTCAGCTCGGCTACCGTGCCGGCGCCACTGCGCGCGACCACGATGTCGGCGGCAGCGAGCACGTCGGGCAGTTGCCCGTGGATGTAATCCACGACGCGGTAGCGGGCCTGCAGGTGCGTCGGCAGCTGGGCGGCGACCTGTCGCATACGGACCAGGTCGTACTCCCCGCACTGGTGCAGCACCTGGCAGCGCTGGAGGACATCGGGTAGGACCTCGGCGACCATCTGGTTGACCTGCACCGCGCCCTGCGCCCCACCGGTGACGAAGACCAGGGGCAGGTGCGGCTCCAGCCCGTAGGCGGCTCGGCCGGCGATCGGGTCTCCGGTGAGCATGTCGGGACGGACCGGGTTGCCGGTGACCACTGCTCTGGCCTGCGTCCGCTTCGACAGGTTCGCCAACGAGGAGGTGTGACTCAGTAGCACCCGGCTGGCGACGAGGGCGAGGATCCGGTTGGCCAGGCCCAGGTTGAGGGTCTGCTCGTGCATGACCAGGGGCCGCCGGGCCAGCCAGGCGGCCACACCGATCGGGACGGAGACGTAGCCGCCGGTGGACAGGACCACGTGTGGCCGGACCCGCAGTACGGTCGCCATGGCCTGCAGCACGCCGATCGGAATTCGGAAAGCGTCGGTGATGTTGCGCCACAGCTCCTGACGGTTGGGGGACCGCCGTAACTTTCCGGTGGTGATGGCGCGGAAGGGCAGGCCCTCCTGCCGGGCGATCCTCGCCTCCAGGCCCTGCTCGACACCGACCCAGAGGATGTCGGGCTCGGCGCCGGTCTCGGCGAGGCGAGCGCGTAGTGTCCGGATGGTCGTCAGCGCCGGGTAGGTGTGCCCTCCGGTGCCGCCGCCGGTGACGATGATCCGCAAGCCGTGGAGCTGTTGAGCACTGTAGACGGCCACGCGTTCCCCTGTGCAGTGTCCGTCCGGCTGGCGTCCCTGTCGGCAAGCCAAGATGGACTGAGTGGGCGTTCTGGCGTTGTTCGAGATCGACTATAACGTCAGCGACATCCGTCGCTCCGCCGCCCGCCACGGCCGGGCGGCGGAGCTTCGAAAGCGACGTCCGGCTCCCATTCCGTCCCGGTCTGGGTGGGAACGACACCGCAGCAGGAGAGGGTTGTCGGGTGCGGCGGTGGGTAGGTAGCAGGGGTGCAGACCTTCCTCCCGTACCCGGACTTCCTGGCCAGCGCGGCCTCACTGGACCAACGTCGGCTCGGCAAACAGCGAGTGGAGGCGATTCAGGTGCTGCGGGGCCTGACTCGTCCAGGTTATGGCTGGCGGCACCATCCGGCGGTGAAGATGTGGGCCGGCTACGAGGAGGCGCTGACCCGGTACGGGCTGGACGTGTGCGCGGTCTGGTGCGAGCCGGGCCGAGCCGACACCTGCGCCGCGACGCTGGTGACCGACTTCGCCGCCGCCCGGGGCGTGCGCACCGTTCGTACCCAGGCCGAACTGGCCGACGCCGGTGAGCTACCGCCCTGGCTGGGCCGTGACGACCTGCACCTGAGCCATCGTTCGTCGTTGCTGCGCAAGGACCCGGAGCACTATCGCCCGCAGTTCGGTGACATCCCGATCGACCTGGACTACGTCTGGCCCCGCTCCGATCGCGCCCCGGGCTAGGAGGAGCCATCGAACCGTGACCGGCGTCACGTGAGTGGGGCAGCCGGGTGGCTGCGTCGATATCGTCACCGCGGCGAAGCGGATCGGAGGGAGAGTGGCGGTGGCGGACGCGGAACTGCTCGTCGAGGTGGCCGGTCCGGTGGCGACCGTGGTGATTCACAATCCGGCCCGCCGAAACGCGATGACCCCGGCGATGTGGCGGCGCCTGCCGGGGGTGCTCGATCAGCTGGAGGCCGATCCGGCGGTACGGGCGCTGGTGCTCACCGGAGCCGACGGCACCTTCTGCGCCGGGGCGGACCTCGGTGACCTGGACGAGCTGCTGGACGCTGGCGACGCCAGTATCGCTGTCACGGCCGAGGAACGGCTGGCCGCCTTCGCCAAGCCGACGATCGCCGCGATTCGGGGCGCCTGCGTCGGCGGTGGGTGCCAACTCGCCGTCGCCTGCGACCTGCGGCTCGCCGCCGACGACGCGCGCTTCGGCGTACCTCCGGCCCGGCTCGGCCTGGTCTATCCGGCGCCCACCACCCGCCGGCTGGCCCGGCTGGTCGGGCCGTCCACGGCGAAGGCCCTGCTCTTCACGGCGGAGCTGATCGACTCCGGGCGGGCGTTGCGGGTCGGCCTGGTCGACGAGGTGCTGCCCGCCACCGCGCTTTCCGCTCGGGTCGGTGAGGTTACCGCCGCCGTGACTGTGCGGTCTCGGCTCAGCGTCATGGCGGCCAAGGAAATCGTCGATGAGCGGGCGGACGACGACCGGATCGCCTGGTGGCACGGGCAGGTGCGGACCAGCGGGGAGGCCCGGGAGGGGGTGGCGGCGGCCAACGAGCGCCGGCCGGCCCGCTTTCCGTGGTCCCCGCCCGAGGCGAGGCCCGGCGAAGCGGTCGGCGCCGGGTAGCGGTTGGGATCGCCGGCTTCCGGTCAGTGTCCCCGGGCGAGCAGGCCCCGTGGGCGGATCGAGTGGACCGGCTCGGTCGCGCCGCCCTCGTCCCGCAGGATGTGGTTGGCGGCGAGGATGCCGGTGACGGCAGACCGTTCCATCAGCGCACTGGGAAGGTCGGCGTGGATGCCGTCCCCGGCCAGGTACAGCCGGTCGGCGTCGGTGCGGACGCCCGGTCGCCCCGCGTGGCTGCCGGGCGGGAACGCGGGTGCCTGGGCCTCCACCCGGGCCCGCAGCTCGCGGATTCGCAGCCGCCCCGCCTCCGGCCAAAGGGCCGTCAACTCGGTCCACATCCGTTCGGCCAGCTCCTCGGCGGGCACGTCCGGTTCACAGGCGTACGCGTGCAACTCCACCACCGAACCGCCGTTGAGCTCCGCCCAGCGGTGGGACTCCCGCTCGAGCCGGTGGTAGAGCGTCACCGAGTCCAGGGTGGGCTGCCGGGAGACCCCGTTGAACACCGCCCGGCCGGGATCCACGTCCCCGGTGCACCAGTAGCGGGCCACCGCGTACGGCGGGCCGGGTCGGCCGAACGCGGGCATACGCGCGACCAGGTCGGGAGCGGCTTCGGCGAGGATGGGGGAGGCCGCGACCAGCGCGGCGAGTGCTGGTGGGTCGACGGCGAGCACGACATGCCGGGCCTCGTACGCGCCGGCGGTGCTCACCACCTCCCAGCCGGCGGCGTCACGGTGTAGCCCGGTGGCCGCGGCCTCGGTGACGACCCGGCCGCCGTGCTGCTCGATGTGCCGGGTGAGGGGCTGCCAGATCGACGTCGCGTAGTCCTCCGCGGGGCAGTCGAAGGCCAGCCCCTCCGGGTTGCCCAGCAGGTAGAAGTGGAACTGGGCGATCATTTCGGCAGCGGACATCTCCGCTTCGTGGTTGAAGAACGAGTGGGAGAAGACCTCGAAGAGCATCGCTCGGGCTCGGTCCGGCAGCTGGAGCGAGGTGAGCAGAGCGTCGGCGGTGGTGTCGTCGAACTCGGCGTACGTCTGGATCGGGTCGTAGCTGAGGAGCGGCAGTGCGGCGTCTCGGTTCATCGCGCGCAGATCCCGCAGGCGCAGGCTGGGGCTGCGCAGGAGGAGGGTGAGCAGGTTCGCTGGCGCCGCAGGCGGCAGCTTGCCGAACTCCTCGGTCGGCCATTGCGTGGACAGGACCGGGTAACGCGGGATCTGCCGGAGGAACCCCAGCGTCGGGTCGGCCCGGCGGAGGATGTTCCGCCAGTTGTAGTACTGGCGGAAGAAGGCGTGGAACCCGTGTTCGTTGATCCGGGTGCCGTCGGGCGAGGCCTCCGGCCACGCGCCGAGTCGTCCGCCGACGGTGGGGGCGGCTTCCAGGACGGTGACCGGGACTCCCCGTTCGGCCAGCACCACCGCTGCTGACATGCCGGCGATTCCGCCGCCGACCACCACGGTGGGTGCGGGGTGCGGTAGCCGGGGGGCGCCCCCGCCACCGGGGTCCACCACGTGTTCACGTACGCCGAGAAGTCGACCCACCATTTGCGACAGCGCCATCGCACCAGTTTGCCGGAGATATGCCGGTGTTGAGAATGGACTCGCGCTGCCGACTGCGCCGATATTCGTGATCACCGGGCTGCACGATCGCTACCGGCTGTTTACCATGCGTCACATGACCGGGCCCTTCGATCGTGCATGGTGGACCGGGCGCCGGCTTCGAGGCAACAGCGACCCCTGGGCCCACTACGTGGTCTGTGGCCACGACGCCCTGGCGTACTGGGTGGTCAGGTCGCTGCTCGCCACCGAGCCGCAGCTCGCCCGGATCCGGATCACGCTGGTGGTGCCCGAGCGGCAGCGGACCGACAGCCCGGACGGTCGAGATCTCGACGGCATCGAGGTCATCCGGGCCGACCGGCTCGACGAGGTGACGTTTCGCGATGCCCGCCTGGACCGGGCGGAGGGTTTGGCGCTGCTGCACCAGGACGACGTGGGCAACATGCACGCGGCGCTCTGTGCGCAGGAGGTGCAGCCGAGGCTGCGGTTGGTGGTCCGGATGTTCAACACCAGCCTGGCCAACGGGGTACGACAGATCTTCCCCGACTCGGCGGTGCTCTCCGACGCCGCGATGGCGGCCCCCGCCTTCGTCGCTGCCGCGCTGGGCGAGGTCGCGCCGGCTCACTTCCGACACGGCGGACGGACTCTGTACGTGGCCCGCCGCGTCGATCTTCGAGACGAGGACATCGTCTGCCCGGTGGCGGATATCCGGGACCCGCGGGAGGTTCGGGTCCTGCCCGCCGACGAGACCTCCGCCGACGTGGTGCTCGCCGAGGCGGCCGGTACACCACCGGGAACCGAGGTGGCAGCGCGCCGACTGCGTCGGGCCCGGCGGTGGCGCCGGCCGGTCACGATGCTGCTCCGGGCGGTCCGGGGCTTCGCCACCCGCAGGATCGGCCTCGCCGTGTTGGTGCTGCTGGCGGTGATCGTCGTGCTCGGCGGCCTCTACGCCAGCACCGCCGAGGTGAGCTGGGGGGAGGCGCTCTACCTGACCCTGGTCACCGCCCTGAGCGGGCAGGACCCGGACGCCGCCAAGCCGCTCGGCGAACAGGTTCTCCAGGTGGTGCTCAATCTCTCCGGCCTGGCGCTGATCCCGTTGGTCACCGCCGTGGTGGTGGACGGCCTCGTCAACGCCCGGCTGGCGCTCCACTCCGGGCGGCCCCTGACTGACCGTTCCGGGCACGTGGTCGTGGTCGGCCTCGGCAACATCGGCACGCGGGTGACCGCCCAGCTCCGCGACTTCGGTGTCGAGGTGGTCGCCATCGACAAGAACGCGGACGCACGGGGTGCCGAGCTGGCCCGGCGGCTCGGCGTGCCGCTGGTGGTGGGGGACGCCTCCACCGAGGAGACCCTGCGCGCCGCCTCGGTCGGCACCTGCCAGGCCCTCGTCGTGGTCTCCACCGACGACGGGGTGAACCTACGGGCCGCGCTGACGGCCCGCTCCTTCAACGACGATGTTCAGGTGGTTCTGCGGCTCTTCGACGGGCACTTCGCCGAGCGCGTCCAGCGGTCCTTCGGCATCGGCGTCTCGCGGAGCGTGTCGTACCTGGCGGCACCGTCGTTCGCCGGTGCCCTGCTGGACCGTGCCGTCATCGCCACCATCTCGGTCGGCCGGCACGCCCTGTTGGTCACCGAAGTTCCGGTAGCCGCCGGCTCCTCGCTCGACGGTCAGCCGCTCGCCACCGTTGACCGCACGGGGAGTGTCCGGCTACTCGCCCACGCCCGCTCCGGTCAGCGGTACGAGTGGGAGCTCGACCGGCGGTTAGTGATCATGGCAGGGGACCGGCTGACGGTGGTTGCCCGGCGGGCCGGGCTGAACGCCCTGCTCCGTGAGGCCGGCCCCCTCAATCCGGAGGTTCCCGCGTCCCCGGATGGTTCGTCCCCGGAGCCCGCATCGACTCCGGCCGGTTCACCCCCGGTCGGTTCGTCCCCGGAGACCGCGTCACTGCCGCAGCCCGCATCGCCCCCGGTCGGTTCGTCCCCGGAGGCTCCATCGTCCCCGGAGGTCGCATCACCCTCGGAGGGCTCATCAGCCCCGGCCGGCCCGCCGCTGCCCCGCCTGCCGGAGGGGGAGGTGGGCGGCTCGGTTGATCAGCGGCCGGTCTCCTCCGAGTAGGGGATCAACCCTCGTCGGCCCTGATCGACTCTTTCGGGTAGTGGCACGTCGTCCCAGGGCACCCGGTGCAGCACCCGGTCCAGCAGGAGGCCGAGCAGCAGCCCGGCGATCGAGTCGGTCAGCCAGTGCCAGCCCAGGTACGTGGTCGTGGTGAGCACCACCAGAGGTGGGACGACCCGCACCGCGGTGGCCATTCGGGGTGGCAACGTCCGGCCGTACGTCTCCAACAGCCGGGCAAGGAGCAGGACGATCACCCCGTACCAGACGATCGTGTTGACGACGTGCCCGGACGGGTAGGAACGGGTGAACTCCAGCGGCAGCTCGTGTTGGAAGAGTGGCAGGGTCTGCTCCGGCGCGAGGAAGGGTTCGCGCACGCTGGCGCTGGGCGCGGGCCGGGCCGTCGACACCTTGAGCGCGCCGACGATGAGGTAGATCAGCGCGACCCCGGCGACCGGCGGCAGCAGCGGGCGGGCGGAGCGGAGCCGCACGGCGAGCAGAACGCCGATCCCGATGGCGACCAGGGCCAGCGGTCCGCCCTGGCCGAGGTAGTTGAGGGTCCACGCGATCCCGTACGCGGTGGCCGGGCGGTGTGCGTCCGACCAGTCGGCCACTGCCCGGTCGAGGCCGAAGAGGTGACCGGCGGCGAGGGCGGCGGTCAGGGCGACCAGGCCGGCGAGAAGTAGCCCGTCGAACCACCAGCCGGCCGGCCGGACCGGCCGGAGCCGCACCGCTCGCCACCGGGTCGTCGCCTGCCGCATCTCGGCCACGCTACCGGCCCGCGCGGCCCCCGGCCCGGCCCGGGTCGCTGTGTGCCGAACCACGCGGGGAGGCGTTCCGGCGGGGGAGGGCGCAAACTGGGGAGCGTGCGGATCACCTCGGCTCTCGTTGACCCGGCGCTGCTTGATCTTCCCTGGTCGACTCCGCTGGTGGAGTGGCCGGCGCAGCACCTGGTGGCGCTGCCGCAGGGCATCTCTCGACATGTCGTCCGGTTCGTCCGACTCGGCGGGTACGTGTACGCCGTCAAGGAGACCGGCGAGCGGGTGGCCGAGCGGGAGTACGACCTGCTGCGGGCCCTGGAGCGAATCGACTTCCCGACGGTGGAGGCGGTGGCGATCGTCGCCGACCGGCAGACCGAAGCCGGTGAACCGTTGGACCCGGTGTTGATCACCCGGCACCTCCAGTTCTCCCTGCCCTATCGGGCGCTCTTCTCGCACACGCTGCGACCGGAGACGATGCAGCGGCTCCTCGACGCGTTGGCCGCGTTGCTGGTACGGATGCACCTGACCGGCTTCTTCTGGGGCGACTGCTCGTTGTCGAACACGCTCTTCCGCCGGGACGCGGGTGCGTTCGCGGCCTACCTGGTGGACGCGGAGACCGGCGTGCTGCACCGTTCGTTGTCGAACGGGCAGCGCGGCGAGGACCTGGAGATCGCCCGGGTGAACATCTTCGGCGAGGCGTTGGATCTACAGGCGGCCGGGCTGCTCCACGAGTCGATCGATCCAGCGGTGGTGTGCGAGGAGGTCGTGCAGCGGTACGAGCGGCTGTGGCATGAGATCACCTACGAACAGCAGATCGAGCGGGAGGCTCGGCACGACATCGAGGGCCGGATCCGTGCGCTCAACGAGCTTGGCTTCGACGTGGCCGAGATCGCCGTGTCGACGATCGACGACGGGCGGTATCTGGTTCGGCCGAAGGTGGTTGACGCCGGCTACCACACGCGTCGCCTGCTGCGCCTGACGGGTCTGGACGCGGAGGAGAACCAGGCTCGTCGGCTCCTCAATGATCTGGACGCCTACCGAGCCGAGAGCGACCTGATCGATGAGCAGCAGGCGGCACACCGCTGGCTGACCGAGGTTTTCGAGCCGGTGGTCCGCGCCGTGCCGGCACATCTGCGCCGCAAGCTGGAACCGCAGGAGATCTTCGCCCAGATCATCGAGCACAAGTGGCTGCTCTCCCAGCGGGCCGGCCGGGATGTTGGCATGGCCCCGGCGGTCCAGTCGTACCTCGGGGACGTGCTGGTGCACCGCCCCGACGAGCAGGCTGTGCTCGGGGTGGAGATTCCGCCCGCGGGCTGACGGCGGTCCGCACCGGTCAGCCCCCGCCCGTGCCGGCCCCGTCAGTCCAGCCAGGTGCCGGCGCGCATCACCCGGACCACGTTCAGGTCGTCGTCGAGCACCACCAGGTCCGCTCGGAGACCAGCTTGGAGGGCACCGACCCGATCGCCGAGACCGATCGCACGGGCGGGCGTGGTGGCCATCATCCGGGCGGCCTCCGGGATGGCGACCCCGGTGGCAACCGCGTGCCGGAGCGCGGCATCCATCGTCAGCGTGCTGCCGGCGACCGCCCCATCACCGGCGAGCCGGGCCACGCCGGTCGTCACGGTGACGGTCTGGCCGCCCAGCTCGTACTCGCCGTCGGGTTGACCGGCGGCGGCCATCGCATCGGTGATCAGGGCAGTCCGCTCCGCACCGGCGGTGGCGGTCGCGAAGGCGAGCACGCCGTCGTGTAGGTGCACTCCGTCGGCGATCAGCTCGCACACCACGGAGGGAGCTTCCAGCAGGGCTATCACCGGCCCCGGCTCCCGGTGGTGCACCGGGCGCATGGCGTTGAACAGGTGGGTGGCGACGCTTGCGCCGGCGGCGATCGCGGCCTGGGTCTGCTCGTACGTCGCGTCGGTGTGGCCGACCGCCGCGACCACGCCGTGGGCGGTCAGCAGCTTGACCGCCGCGGTCGCTCCCGCACGCTCCGGAGCGAGGGTGATCATCCGGATCGTCCCGTGGCCCAGCTCCAGCAGCTCGGTCAGTTCCTCGGTTGAGGGGTCACGCAGGTACGCCGGGTTCTGCGCCCCGCAGCGGGCCACGGAGAGGTACGGGCCCTCGAAGTGGATCCCGGCGAGCACGCCTTCGGCGACCAGCGGCCGATAGGCGATGGTGGCGGCGCGCATCAGCTCGAACGGCGAACTCACCAGGCTGGCCAACAGGGTCGTGGTGCCGTGTCGGAGGTGGAAGCCGGCGGCGGCACGGGCCTCGTCGGCGTCACCGGTGGTGAAGGTGTGCCCACCACCGCCGTGATTGTGTATGTCCACGAAGCCGGGCAGGATCCAGTGCCCGTCGCGCCCTGACGGGTACTCGGCGACCGCGGTGATCTGCTCGTTGTTGATCTCGACGCAGCCCTGGCGGATCACCCCGGCCGGGGTCACCACCCTGCCGGTCACCCGTACCGTCATCGCTTCTCCAGGCTGTCGAGGGCGAGCAGGGCGGCACCGAGGCAGCCGGCCTCGGCGCCGAGGGCTGCCGGGACCAGCCGCGGCTCGCGGTGGAAGGTCATCCGGTCGTGCAGCGCGGCCCGCAGCGGGTCGAGTAGCTGGGCGCCGGCACGGGCCAGCCCGCCGCCGAGCACGACCGTCTCCACGTCGAAGAGCGTCTGCCCGATGGCGAGGCCGTCGGCGAGGGCTTCGACCGCCTCCGTCCAGACCTGCTGGGCCAGCGGGTCGCCGGCGGTGGCGTGGGCGACCACCTCGGCCGCGCTCAGCCCCGGTGTGCTGTCGGTCAGCTCCGCGTAGCGGCGGGCGACCGCCGCGGCGGACGCGATCGCCTCCAGGCAGCCCGCCCGCCCGCAGCCGCAGCGCGGTCCGCCGGGACGGACCAGGACGTGGCCGAGCTCTCCGGCGGCGCCGTGCGCGCCGGCGGCGGCCGTTCCGTCGACCACGTGGGCGGCGGCGATGCCGGTGCCGATAGCGACGAAGAGGACGTGCCGGTCGGCCCGACCGGCGCCGAGCCGCGCTTCGGCGACGCCACCGACGCGGACGTCATGGCCGAGCACCGCCGGCATCCCGAGCCGCGCCGTGGCCAGTGTCCGCAGTGGCACCTCGCGGAAGCCGAGGTTGGACGACCAGATCGCCACCCCCGCCGCTTCGTCGATGACGCCCGGGACGGCGAGGCCGAACGCCACCGGGGCGAGCCCTTCGTGGCGGGCCGTGTCAGCCAGAGCCTCGGCTATGTCGAGGATGGTGTCGACCACAGCCGCCGGGCCACGTGCGGTCTGGGTCGGGTGGTGCTCGATACGCGCGACCGTACCGTCCCGGTGGACCAGGGCACACTTCATTCTGCTGCCGCCGACATCGATCGCGACCACGACCTGGTGCCGGTCCGGTGTGCCGTTCGGAGCGCCCGGCGCCCCGCTACTCATGCCAGAACCACGGAGCGGGCGAGGTGCCGCGGTGCGTCCGGATCGAGGCCACGGCTGGTCGCGAGCGTGACGGCGAAGCGCTGCGCCAGAATCAGGTCGGCCATCGGGTCCAGCGGTGTGCGACCGGCGGCCCAGTTCCCGATCACGCTGCGGCACCCGTGGGTGCGGCTGTGCACGAAGGCGGCGCCGGTGGCCGCCACATCCTCCGCCAGCCCGTCGGGCAGCTCCCCGAAGGCCCAGACCAGCCGGCCTGGTGCGGCGACGGAGATCGGGCCGTGCCGGTAGTCCATGGCCGGGTACGCCTCGGCCCAGAAGGTGGCGGCCTCGCGGCACTTCAGCGCCGCCTCGTGGGCCAGCCCGACGGTCCACCCGCGGCCCAGGAAGGTGACCTGTTCGATCTGGGCCGGTTCGATTGGTAGGGGGGCGCGCACCGCCACCTCGGCGTCGGCGGAGAGCGCGGCGACGTTGTCGCCCAGGTGGGCGCGGAGCAGGGCCAGCGCGGTCGTCGCGAACCGGGTCTGCACCACCGCGCGTTCGTCGGCGAAGGCCAACGGCACCGTGCCGTCGGCCAGGTCGGCGGCGGGGGCGGCGGGGTCGCCGACCAGTACGGTGGTGGGCAGCACCCCGCGGAGCGCGGCGAGCAGATCGGTCACCTCGGTGGTGGTGCCGGAGCGGGTGATCGCGATCAGCCGGTCGTAGCGGCGGTTAGTGGGAAATTCGCTGGCCTGGAAGGCGTCGGTCTCGCCGTGGCCGGCATGCTCGCGGCGGGCGGCGTAGGCCATCGCCATGAACCAGGAGGTGCCGCACCCCACCACGGCGACCCGCTCGCCGGGCCGGGGTAGCCGGTCAGCCACCGAGTTGGCCAGCCGCGCCGCGGTTCGCCAGCAGTCGGGTTGACTCGCGATCTCCATGTCGACGTACGACATCAGGTTCTCCAGAACGTGCACGATTCGGCTCGTTAGGCCCGGCTTTCGCGCGCTATTGTGCGCCGAATTGGGTAGCGGTGGCAACCAGGCCCGAGATTGAGCAGAACTGACGTTGCCTTTACGTAGTTTCGCGCACTAGTGTGCACGCACAATCACCAATCGTGCAGCCGCTGGAGGGCTCGGGGTGGACCGGTACGCGAGATGGAACGCCCTGCTCGAGATGCTGACCGACAGTGGTCGGGTCAGTGTCGAGGGGGCGGCCGAGCGCCTGGCCGTCTCGCAGGCCACCATTCGCCGAGATTTCGACCAGCTCGCCCAGCAACAGATGATCACCCGTACCCGGGGTGGGGCGGTCGCCAACGGCGTCTCGTACGACCTGCCGCTGCGGTACAAGTCTGCGAAGCACTCGGCCGAGAAGCAGCGGATCGGGGCGGCGGCCGCGGCACTGGTGTCCCCGGGCACGGTGGTTGGCCTCAACGGCGGCACCACCAGCACCGAGGTGGCGCGAGCGCTGGCCGTACGGCCGGATCTGAACACCAGTGCCGAGGGTGCCCAGCTCACCGTGGTCACCAACGCCCTCAACATCGCCAACGAGCTGCTGGTCCGCTCCCGGATGAAGGTCGTGGTGGCCGGTGGAGTGGTGCGACCCAAATCGTTCGAGCTGGTCGGCCCGCTGGGTGGGGCCCTGCTGCGTGAGGTCACCCTGGACGTGGCCCTGCTCGGGGTGGACGCGGTTGACCCGCAGCTCGGTGCCGCCGCCCACCACGAGGGGGAAGCGGCGATGAACAGTCTGATGGTGGCGCGGGCGAAGCGGGTCGTGGTGATCGCCGACTCGTCCAAGTTGGGTGGCCACGCCTTTGCCCGAATTTGTCCGGTTGATCGGATGGAGACCCTGGTCACCGACTCCGGTGCGGCGCCGGAGGTGGTCGCCGCCTTCCGCGCCGCTGACGTGCAGGTGGTCTGCGCCTGAATCGCCCGAGGAAAGCCCTCGATCGCCTCTTTGCAGAGCGGTGCGTAGATTGGGTATTGCGCAAAGGGTAGTACCACGTATTGTGTCGTGACTACTGCCAATCGGGGGAGGTGCAGCTTGACGGCTGTCCTGGAAATCGAAGGTCTCCAAAAGACCTACCGCAGCCGAAGCCGAAGGCGGGGCACCCGCAACGCGCTCGACGGCTTCGACATGTGGGTGGAGGCGGGCCAGGTGCACGGCTTCCTCGGCCCGAACGGGTCGGGCAAGACGACCACCCTCCGTACGCTGCTCGGCCTCATCCGGCCCGACGGCGGCCGGATGAGACTGCTCGGGCACGAGGTGCCGGCCGACCTGTCCACGGTCGCCGGTCAGGTCGGTGCAGTCGTCGAGAGCCCGCAGTTCTTCCCACACTTCACTGCTCGGGACATGCTCTCCCTGCTGGCAACCGCGGGCGAGGTCCGCTCCCACCGGGTCGACGAGGTGCTGGAGCTGGTGGGGCTGCGAGACCGGTCCCGGGAGCGGGTGAAGACCTACTCGCTCGGCATGAAGCAACGGTTGGCTGTCGCCTCCGCCCTGCTGAAGGAGCCGCGACTGTTGATCCTGGATGAGCCCGCCAACGGACTGGACCCGGGTGGCATCCGGGAGATGCGGTCGTTGGTGCGGAACCTGGCCGAATCCGGCACCACGGTGCTGCTCTCCAGCCACATCCTCGCCGAGATCCAACTGATCTGTGACTCGGTCACGATCATCTCGTTGGGCCGCCGGGTCGCGTTCGGCCCGGTGGAGAAGGTGCTGGCGGCCCACTCGGCCAGCGCTGTCCGGGTACGCCTGGAGAGGGTGGCCGACCTGCCGGAGGCGAGCGAGGCGCTGACCCGGGCCGGGTTCCGCGTGACCCGGGAACCGGACCACCTGATGCTCACCGGGGTGGAGGAAGCCGCCATGGTGACCCGCCTCCTCGCCGGTCATGGCCTGTACGTCAGTGAGCTGGTCTGGGTCGACGCCGATCTGGAGAGTGTCTTCCTCGAGCTGACCGCCACCGTGCCGGCCCCCGGCCAAAGCCGGCAGGTCGACCAGTCCGTCAGGCCCGCGGCGGTGGGTCCCAGCAGCACAGGAGGGTGGGGCGCGTGAGTCTCTACCGTGCGGAACTACGCCGGCTGGTGCTGCGGCGCCTCACCCGCTGGGTGACAGTGCTGGGCCTGGTGGTGTTGGCAACGGTGGCCGTCGGGGTCTTTCTGTCGAACCAGAAGATCGACGACGCGGCCTGGGCCAAGGCCGAGGTGACCGCCGAGCAACACTGGCAGCAGCAGGTGCGCTCGACCGAACAGTTTCGGGCGGAGTGCGAGCAGGCGGCGATCCGGGGCGAACAGGTGGGTAGCTTCCCCTCGGACTGCTCCGAGATCACACCCCCACCCCGGGATGCCGTTTCGGCGGACCTGTTCCTGGCGAGCACCTTCGACTTCCGGGAAAGCTTCGGCCAGACGCTGACCGCGCTCGCGGCGACCCTCGCCCTGGTCGGTTTCGTGGTGGGCTCCTCCTTCGTGGGGGCCGAGTGGAACACCGGCGGCATGATGACCATGCTGCTCTGGCGGCCGAAGCGGGTCACCGTCCTGCTGACCAAGCTGGCCGCCCTCCTCACCGGGCTGTTGGCGTTGGCGGTCTCCACGACGGTGCTCTGGTTCGGCAGCTTCTGGCTGATCGGCACGACCCGCGGCACCACCGAAGGGATGACCACCGGCGCCTGGCAGTCCTTCGCCCTGACCGGCCTGCGTGGTGTGGTGCTTGCCCTGGTCGTCGCCGCGCTCGGCTTCGGGCTGGCCTCGCTCGGCCGACACACCGCGATGGCGCTGGGCGGCGTGATCGGGGTGACGGTGGTCGGGCAGTTTGGTCTCGCCGTGCTGCTCAGGCTGACCGGAGCGACGTTCGTTGAGGCGTGGCTGCTCCCCACCTACCTGTTCGCCTGGATGAACAAGGAGGTCATCCTGAACGACTGGACGGTGTGTCAGTACAACGCCTTCGGTCTGTGTGAACCGGCGACCCTGACCCTCACCTGGCAGCATTCGTTCGGGCTGCTCGCGGCTGGGCTGGTGCTCATCCTCGGCGGTGCGTGCTGGGCGATGCGTCGGCGGGACATCTCCTGACGCCGGTCAGCGGGGAACCGGCAAGCCCCGCGACGAGCTCTCGCCGCGCCGCCCGGCCAGCCGTCCCGTGCGGCCGGCCGAGCGGCGCACTAGGCTGAGGCACCCGGGTCGGCCTCGCCGGGCCGACCGCCCTCGCGAGGAGTGTCATGCCACCCGACACCGCCCCGACCGCCGCCGAATCCTCCGGTGACGGGCGGTCTGGCGACGGGCGTGGGCGCTCCGTCGTACCGCCGCCCCGGTCGGCGCCCGAGGCGGAGGCCGTTGCGTCGGCCGACCGTGAGCCGGACGTCGCGGGGGCAGACGGTGGTGCGCCGTCGGCCGTGGCCGCGCCGGGGGAAGCTGTCGGCTCGCCCACCGGGCTGACCGGGCGAGAGCGAGACATTCTCGATTTCGAGCAGCAGTGGTGGCGGCATCCGGGCGCCAAGGAGCAAGCCATCCGGGACCGGTTCGGCTGCACCGCCACCCGCTACTACCAGCTGCTGAACGCGTTGCTGGACAACCCGGCAGCCCTGGCGGCCGAGCCGCTCCTGGTGGGCCGGCTTCGTCGCCTGCGCTCAGCCCGAGCCCACGGCCGACGTCGCTGAGGGGCCGGCGACGGCCGGCCCCATGTCGGGTCAGCGCTTTTCGTGCATGCGCAGGCCGTTGCCGATGGCGAAGAAGGTCGGAGCCCACTCGCCGATGAAGATCCCCCAGCGGTCGGCGCGGGCCATGCCGGCCCGTTCCAGGTGCTTGGAGAGGAACCAACTGCCAAACGATAGGCCAATGCTTACGAAACCCGCGAGATAGGCGTGCTCCGCTCGAAAGCCGGTCTCGTGCAAGCGCTGCAACATCCGCGATCCCCCTGTCGCAAACGGTCGGCTCGTGCCACGGAAGCCCGGCGGGCCACCAGTGTTGACGCTACCTTCTGCCGTGGTGGGGGACCGGGAATTCGGCAACGGAGGGTGAGGAGTATTCGGATAGGGCCGACTGGCTGATCCCTTCGTCCAGATCGTCAGTCCGCACCGACTTGGCTGGACGCTCACCGATGAGCCCGGCAGACTCCCTGACGTGGCGAGTGATGTGCGGTTGGAGCCGGTGAGTGAGCGCAACCTCGAGTCGTTGCTCTCTGTAGCTGCCGCGGAGGCGGATCCGACCGATGTCATGCCGCCGGTCGAGGCTCCGGCCGGCTGGTCGCATGCCCGGCGGGAGGCGTTCCGCGAGTTCCACCGGGCCAGCTTCGCCGGGTTGCCGGGCCCGACCCGCACCCGGATGTACGCCGTCCTGGCCGCCGGTGAGGTCGTCGGGGTGATCCGGATGACTCGCTGTGACGAGCCGGAAGTGGTCGAGACCGGTCTGTGGCTGGGGCGTTCGGCCCGGGGTCGGGGGATCGGGTCGGCCGCGCTCCGGGAACTACTCAACAGGGCCGCCGCGGTCGGCATGCGCCGGGTGGTCGCGGCGACCACCCCCGACAACCGGGGTGCGCTCTCCGTTCTCACCACCTGCGGCGCGAGACTGCGCGAGACGGATGGCCAGGTCCACGCTGAGCTGTCGCTGGATGCCACGCCACCTGCTCGCTGACGTTCATCGCGTACGCGACCTGAGTCTCTTGGGTCGCTCGCCCAACCGGAGTCACTGGGCGGCGTACGCGGCCAGCCAAGCGACCTGGGCCGGGTCCAGGGAGGGGCGTACGCGGGCGCGGGCGACCGCGACGTGGGCGGTGGTCACCGTCGCCGCGGCGAGCGATTCGCGCATCGCGGCGAGCACCGCCTCCCGGACCAGCGCCGCGCAGTCCGCGGCGGAGAAGCCGTCCAGGTCTCCGGCGAGCGCGCCGAGGTCCACCTCCGGCGCCAGCGGCACGGTGCGGGACGCCGCCCGCAGGATCTCCGCGCGTCCCGCCTCGTCTGGTGGCGGGACGTAGACCAACCGCTCCATCCGGCCGGGGCGCAGGAGGGCCGGGTCGACCAGGTCTGGCCGGTTGGTCGCCCCGACCACAACCACGTTGCGTAAAGACTCCACTCCGTCCAGTTCGGTGAGGAGGGCGGCCACCACCCGGTCGGCGGTACCGCCGTCGGTGGCCTGACCGCGTACCGGCGCCAGCGCGTCCACCTCGTCCAGGAAGACCAGCGTCGGCGCGGCCTCGCGGGCCCGGCGGAACAGCTCGCGTACCGCGCGCTCACTCTCGCCCACCCACTTCGACAACAGTTCGGCGCCCTTCACGGAGAGCACGTTCGCCCGGCCCGAACCGGCCAACGCAGTCACCAGGTACGTCTTGCCGCAGCCCGGCGGGCCGTAGAGCAGGACCCCGCGGGGCGGCTGCACCCCGAGCCGCGCGAAGGTGCCCGGATAGGTGAGGGGCCACAACACCGACTCGGTCAGGGTCTGTTTGACCTCGGTCAGGTCTCCCACGTCGTCGAGGGTCACCGACGCGAGCTCCAGGGTCGACGCGGTCATCGTGGTCGGGCGGACCACCGCCAGCGCCGCGTCCAGGTCGGCCATCGTCATACTGGGCCGCTCCACCGTCTTCTGTCGCAGGGCGGCGCGGACACCCGCTTCGCGGATCAGCGCGGCCAGGTCGGCGGCGACGAAACCGGGCGTACGCGCCGCGACCTCGTCCAGTCGTACGTCCTCGGCGAGCGACACCTGTCGGGTCAGCACCTCAAGCTGTTCCTGGCGCAGGGCGGCGTCCGGGAGCGGGATGCTGACCCGTAGCGAGAGCAGGTCCGGGGTACGCAGGGCGGGATCCACGGCGTCGAGGCGGCTGGTGGTGCACACCACGGCGGCCCCGGCCGCGACGGTCTCGGCGACCACCTGGCGGAAGACGGTGGTCACCGGGCCGGGCGCGGCTGCCGGGGCGAGCGCCTCCACGTCAGTGACCAGCAGGACGGCCGGTCCGTCGGTGCGTACCGCGGCGGCGGCGGCCCGCAGCCGTTCGGCGGCGGCCGAGTTGGTCAACGCGGCAAGCTCTGGCCCCCAGACCGGCCGGACCCGTGCGCCGACCTGGGCGGCGACCGCGCGCACGAGCGCGGACTTGCCGGACCCGGCCGGCCCGTCGAGCAGTACGCCGAGCGCCACCGTGGTGCCGAGTCGGCGCAGCACCGCACCGTGGTGGAAGCCGAGGTCGAGCAGCTCGGTCAGGTCCTCGGCCTGGGCCCGTAGCCCCGGTAGCTCCTCCACGGTGGGCGTCACCGGGTCGGTTGTTCCGGCTGGCTCCGCATCCCGTGCCCCGGCGGCCCGGGGTTGGCGAGGGTCCCCGGCGGCGGAGGGCGCCCGGGGCGTCGCCTGGTCGTGGGTGGCGGGGCCGTGCTCCCACCCGACGGTGGTCTCCATCGTGACCAGCGTGGCCGACGCCGGCGTGGCGGCGGTGACGGTGAGCAGGGCGCTGGTCCAGGCGTAGCCGACACGGTTGGCCAGGCTCTGTCGGGCCGCCGTCAGGAGGCCGCGTAACGCCGTGTCGGACAGCACCTCCTGAGGCAGCACCTCCTGGGGCAGCAGCGAGACGTCGTCACCGGTGGTGACCACCTTGCCGAGTAGCGCGAGCCGGAGCAGCTCCGGGGAGACCGCCGAGACCACCTGCGGTGCGCCGGTGAGCACCACCCGGGTGGCGGCGGTGACGGGGGTTGGGCCGACGGTGACCTCACCGCCGTCGCGGAGGCCGAGGTTGCCCAGCGTCAGGTCATCGGCGTAGAGCAGGCCGGGGATGGCCTCCGGCTCACTCTCCGCGGCGAGTGCGGCGGTGACCCGCCGGCCGGCCAGCCGGACCGGGTCGCCGGGGCGTATGCCGAGCGCGGTGAGCACCTCCGGGTGCAGCCGCACGATGCCCCGTCGGGCGTCGAGCGCGGCCGGCTGCCGGCTGGCGGTGAGTATGAGTTCCGATCCCCCCACCTACCGAACCCTAGCCGGTGCGAGGAAGGATCTCGGTGAACGCTGCGGTGGCGCAACGGCCGTCGTGATGTCCCGGTCGTCGCTGGTTCTCGCCACCCTCCCTTTGCCGAACCGGCAAGGATGTTTGCGGCTTCGCGTTGCGCTGCCGGAGGCTGGCACTTCCACGTAATCCGGTATTTGCCAGAGGAATGTGATGACTGACTTCGACGCCTTCTTCAACGTTGACTACTGGGACCAGCGATACAGTGAGACCGGGCAGGTGTGGAGCGGCGAGCCCAACCCCGTGCTCGTTGCGGAGGTCGCTCCCCTTGCACCGGGTACGGCCCTGGAGGTGGGCTGTGGCGAAGGCGCGGACGCCATGTGGCTGGCCGGACAGGGCTGGCAGGTCACCGGCGTGGACTTCTCCGCGCAGGCCCTCTCCCGTGCCGCCGAGCGCGTACCCGCCTCCCTGGCCGAGCGTCTGAGGTGGCAGCGAGCGGATATTCGCGACTGGCAGCCCGACGATGGCCCCCGCTATGACCTGGTATCCACGTCCTTCCTGCATTTCTCCGGGGCACTGCGGCGAAGGGTGTTCGCCACGCTCGCCACCCGGGTGGCCCCGGACGGCCACCTGCTGATCGTTGGGCACCACCCCAGCGACCTGGACACCGCCATGCCCCGACCGCCGGAACCCGACCTGTTCTACACGGCCGACGAGTTGGCGCAGGCCCTGCCCGCCCGCGACTGGGAGGTGCGTACCCGGGCCGCCCGTCCACGCGACGCCACCACACCGGACGGCACGCCGGTGACCATCCACGACACCGTGCTCACCGCCCGCCGCGTCCAGTGACGAAGGCAGCACCGGGTCGGGCCCAGCCCGCTGGGGCGACGGCCCGGTGTTGTTCGCCAAAGGTGGGCGTTCTGCGTTCACTCAGGCAATCCTCAGCTTTCGCCCCGTAGCGTGTGCCGCATGAGATCGCCGTCACCGGCCGCGTGGGTCCGGCGTGTCCTGCCCACCCGTCGGCGTGCGCTGGCCGCGGCGGTGGTCGTCGTCCTGCTCGCCGCCGGAGTAGTAGCCGGAACCCTCCGACCCTCCGAGCCGGACCTGCGCACCGAGGCGGCGCTGGTCACGGTCCGGTCCGGGCCAACCGGTGACGAGCCGGTCGAGTTGGACACCACGCTGTACCTGCCCCCCGCCGCGACCGCCGACGCCCCGGTGCCGGCGGTGCTGCTCGGGCACGGCTTCGGCGGTACCAAGGAGTCGGTCCGCGCCGACGCCGAGGAGTTTGCCGACCGGGGGTACGCGGTGCTGACCTGGACCGCGCGGGGCTTCGGCCGCAGCGGCGGGCAGATCCACCTGGACCATCCGGACTATGAGGTCCGCGACGCGCAGCGCCTGCTGGACTGGCTGGCCGCCCGCCCGGAGGTCGTCACCGACGCCGCCGGTGACCCGCGAGTGGGGGTGGTCGGCGGCTCCTACGGCGGTGCGCTGGCGCTCCTGCTCGCCGCGCAGGACCAGCGGGTCGATGCGATCGTGCCGATGATCACCTGGAACGACCTGGCCCGCTCCTTCCTGCCGGAGAACAGCGGCGAGGGGCCGGAGCAGGGAGTGTTCAAGAAGGGGTGGGCGGGGCTCTTCTTCGGCAGCGGCGGCAACGCCGGCCCCGCCTCGGTCGGTGGCTCCGGCCCGGCCGGCGGCCTTGCCCCCGGTGGCGGTTCCGTCCCGGGCGGCTCCCTCCCGGAGAACGCGGCCACCGCGGCCGGCGCCATTGACCCCTCCTGCGGGCGGTTCGCCGCCGACGTGTGCGCCGCGTACCTACGGATCGCCACCACCGGGCGGGCCGACCCGGACGCCGTCGCACTGCTGCGCCGCTCCAGCCCGGCCGGGAAGCTCGACCGGATCGAGGCGCCGACGTTGCTGGTGCAGGGGGCAGCCGACACCCTCTTCCCGCTCTCCGAGGCGGACGCGAACGCCCGGGGAATCGCCGCGACCGGCACCCCGGTCCAGGTGGCCTGGTTCACCGGTGGGCACGACGGCGGCGACGGCCCGAAGACCGACTCGGACCGGGTGCGGAACCTGACCGTGCGGTGGCTCGACCACTACGTCAAGGGCGAGGGCGCGGCCCCCGCCGACGACTTCACCTTCTCCCGGATCGCCGGGTTCGACGCACTCGACCGAGGTCTGGTCGCCAGCGGCTTCCGCGCCACCGGATACCCGGGCCTCACCGGTACCGACCAGCGCCCGGTGTCGGTGAGCGGCCCGGCGCAGTCGATCGCCAACCCGCCGGCCGGCAACCCTGCCGCGATCTCGTCGGTGCCCTTCGCCGGGGATCTCTCGTCGCTGCTCGACGGGGTGGCCGGAGACATACCCGGCCAGCACGCCCGGTTCGAGTCCGCGCCCTTGCCGGCGGCCGTGGATGTGGTCGGCGCGCCGACCGTCTCCATTCGAGCCGCGTCCCCGACCGGCACGGCCGTACTCTTCGTCAAGCTCTACGACGTTGACGCTGGAGGGTCGGCGACCCTGCCGAACGGGCTGGTCGCGCCGATCCGGCTGGAGGGGCTACCGGCGGCTGTCGAGGACGCCGAACCGGTCACCGTCACCCTGCCGGCGATCGTCCGTCGGATCGAGGCCGGGCACCGGCTGCGCGTCGTGGTGGCGACCTCCGACCAGGCGTACGCCACCCCGGTCGAACCGGCCGTCTACAGCGTGGCCCTGGCGAGCGAAGCGGTCACCCTGCCCACGGTCGCCAGCGAGCCGATCCCCACCGACGCCGTCGTCTGGAGGTGGGTACTCGTCGGCCTGCTCGCCGCGATCGTGGTCGGGCTCGTCGTGGTCGTCGCCGTCCTGCGCCACCGACACCGGCGGCGGGAGAGCAGGGTCCACCCGACGTACGCGGGCGTCCCGCTCGCCGTCCGGGATCTGCGCAAGGAGTACGCGGACGGCTTTGTCGCCGTCTCCAACGTCGACTTCGAGGTGCACCACGGGCAGGTGGTGGGCCTGCTCGGCCCGAACGGCGCGGGCAAGACCACCACGCTGCGGGTGCTGATGGGGCTGACCCAGCCGACCGCCGGCGAGGTCTACGTCTTCGGGCACCGGCTGGTGCCGGGCGCCCCGGTGCTGTCCCGGATCGGAGCCCTGGTGGAGGGCCCCGGTTTCCTGCCGCACCTGTCCGGGCTGGACAACCTGAAGGCGTACTGGCGGGCGACCGGGCGGCCGTGGGCCGACGCGCACTTTGACGAGGCGTTGGAGATCGCCGGGTTGGGTACCTCGGTGCACCGGAAGGTCCGGACCTACAGCCACGGCATGCGGCAGCGGCTGGCGATCGCGCAGGCGATGCTCGGCCTGCCGGAGCTGCTGGTGCTCGACGAGCCGACCGACGGCCTGGACCCGCCGCAGATCGCCGAGATGCGCCGGGTCCTGCTGCGGTACGCCACCGGTGGCCGGGCGGTGCTGGTCTCCAGCCACCTGCTCGCCGAGGTGGAGCAGACCTGCACCCACGCGGTGGTGGTGAACAAGGGCCAGATCGTCGCGTCCGGCCCGGTCGAGGAGATCGTCGGCGAGTCGCCGAGCGTTTTGATCGAGGTCACCGATCCGGTGGCCGCGCGGGAGGTGCTGGACCGGCTGACGGGTGTCTCGGTGCTGCCCGACGGCGACGGGCAGCTCGTGGTGGACACCAACGGCACCGCCCGTAGCGAGGTGGTCGCCGAGCTGGTGCGGGCCGGCATCGGAGTGGACCGGGTGGTGCCCCGGCGTCGGCTGGAGGACGCGTTCCTGGCCCTGGTCGGCGACAACTCTCGGGGAAGCGGGGATCGATGATGGCGCGAACGACGGTCGAGCCCGGTACGGGCGATTCCGGTGGCACCCCGTCCGGCGCGGCGGCGGGCTACCGGCCCTTCGCCACGCTGCCATTCGGGGCCGAGTTCCGGCGGCAGGCGTCCCGGCGGCGGACCCAGCTCGCGCTGGGCTTCCTGGTGCTGCTGCCGCTGATCATCCTGATCGCGTTCCAGTTCGGCTCCGACGACGACGACAACGGGCGCGGTGAATTCGGCAGCCTGGTCGAGTTCGCCACCTCCGGTGGACTGAACTTCACCCTCTTCACCCTCTTCGTCTCCGCGTCGTTCCTACTGGTGGTCGTGGTGGCGCTCTTCTGCGGCGACACGGTGGCCAGTGAGGCCAGCTGGGGCAGCCTGCGCTACCTGCTCGCCGTGCCGGTGCCGCGGGCCCGGCTGCTCGCGGTGAAGCTGCTGGTGGCGCTCACCTACTCGGGCATGGCGCTGCTCCTGCTCGCCGGCACCGCGCTGCTGCTCGGCACCGTGCGGTACGGGTGGGAGCCGCTGCGCAGCACGGTCGCCGCCGAGCTGGAGCCGGGGGAGGGGCTGCTGCGGTTGCTGGCGGTGCTCGGCTACCTGGCCGTGGTGCTGTTGGTGGTGGCGGGCCTGGCCGTGCTGCTGTCGGTGTCGACGGACGCCGCGCTGGGCGCGGTCGGTGGGGCGGTGCTGCTCTGGATCCTGTCCAGCATCCTCGACCAGATCACCGCCCTCGGCGTACTGCGGACCTTCCTGCCGACCCACTACAGCACCGCCTGGCTGGGACTGCTGTCGACGCCGATCCAGACCGACGACGTGGTCCGGGGAGCGATCTCGGCGATCAGCTACGCGACGCTCTTCTGGGGGCTGGCCTTCTGGCGCTTCACCCGTAAGGACATCGTGTCCTAGCGGTACGCAGGGTGCGGTAGCCCGCCTCGCTCAGCGGTGCCATCGGCTGTTCGGGGTGGTGGCGTGCTGGCAGCCGGCGTGCCGGGACTGCCACTGCCGCAGCGCCTGCCGGATCAGCTCACCCTCGGCGCGGGCGGTCGTCGCCTCCCGGGTGAGTCGTTCCAGCTCGTCGGCGACGCGGTCGAGGTAGGCGTACACCTGCTCGGGGTCCAGGCCGCGCCAACGTCGTCGGGCGAAGGTCGCGGCGCGTACCTGGGATGAGAAGAGGCGTCGGGCTCGGTGGATCATGGTTGTCACGTCCTTTCGGTAGGGGTTGGGCCGAGGGCGGCGCCGAGGCGGGCGGGGGCGACCGGCACGTCCGCGCGTGGCGTACCGGCCGGAGCCCGGCACCCGCCCCGGGCCCTTTCCCACGTCGCGGACCTTCGCGAGCGGGCGTCTGGTGTTCAGGGCGTCGGTGACCAGAGCCAGCACGTCTTCGTTCCTTCGCCACTCCGCCCCGAGAGCGCGATGGCGGAAGCAACAGCGGGTATGTCTCGCGTGGTTGCGCCGTCACCTGCTCGATCGCCCAGGCCACGCCGGCCGGCGGCTCTAGTTAGGCACTCTGTCGCCCCCGGTTTCTGGTCGCTTGTGCTCGAGTCAAAGCTGACAGTAGCCACTTTACAAGCAATGCAGGTAAAGACAAGGTTGTCGACCATGATCAAAAGTGTGGGTGGTCAGATGGGGTCATGCCTCATGCCGTCCCGCTCTGGAGAGTCATCCGGGATGACCTTCGCGCGCGGATCAAGGCGGGCATCCTCAAGCCTGGTGACAAGTTGCCGAGCACGCGGGAACTTGCGGACCAATACGAGACGAGTCCGGTCACCGTACGTAAAGCGGTCGATATCCTCATCGAGTCTGGTGAGTTGCTGGGTAGGCAGGGAATGGGCGTCTTCGTGGCCATTCCGCCAGCGAGTGATCGTTGAGGTGTGTGACCTCTACCCAACCGACGTTGCGCATCCTTCGGGAGCGTGGGCTGGTCGAGGGGCACCAGGGCAAGGGAACGTACGTCGCGGAGCGCCCCGATCCGGTGTAGCGCGTCGGGCGAAGGTCGCGGTGAGTACCTGCGATGAGCCCAGGCACCTCGGTAGATCATGACTGCCGTGGATGATCGGATGGCCGTGCCGCCCGGAAGGATCCTGACATGCCTGTGTTGCCGCTCAGCTACGCTGAGATAGCTGCGGATCTCACTGCCCGTATCAGGGTTGGCGAGTATGGGCCGCTATTCCGGCCCGCTCCCGTACGGCGACGGAAGCAACGGTGAGGTGCGTCTCGCAGGTCCGCCATCATCAGGGCGGAGCGGGCCACCCGCCCCGGCGTACCGGAGACGAGTGGCCCGTTGTCGGCGGGCGGCGCGACCTGGCCGCGAGTCTGGCTGATCACGACCTACCGACGAAACATCGATCCGCGCGTCGCGAAGTCGCTATGTCAGGAAGCGGGTACGGCGTCGGCGTCCGATCAGGTAGCCCGCGCCACCGAGGAGCAGTAGCGCACCGCCGATGCCGGCCACGGTCGCGGTGTTGGCGCCGGTCAGGGGAAGGCCGCCTCCCTCGCCGCTGGCGGTGCCCAGGCTGGTGGAGGGGGTAGGGGTCGGTGTGTCAGTAGCGGGGGTCGTGGGCGAAGCGGTCACCGTGGTGCTCGGGGTCGGTGTGGCGGTCGCCGTGGCGCTCGGGGTGGGTGTGGGCTGAGCTGCGCAGTCAAGCTCACGTGCGGCGTACAGGCCGTCGTTCAGGAAAGCCAGGTGGGCGTCCATGCTCGAGGTGTTCAACACCTCTTGCGCGGCCTCGTACACGTTGGTGTGATCGGGATCGGCCGCCATTGCCTTGCCGATCTTGATCCTCAGGTCAGTCAACCAGCGTTCCTCTATGCGTGTCTTGAGGAATGCGCGGAGATCGTCTTGGCTGCCGCTCATCGCCGTCTGTAGTTCGGGAGGCGTAGCGACAAAGGAGTGTTTGTTTGCCGCTGATAGGATTTGGTTTGCCAAGCGCCGCACCTTGACGTACTCGGCGGTGTCCGGATCAATGGTGACAAGCTCGCGGATGTCCTTGTACACCTTGCGTTCGACCGTTTGGCAGGACTCGTCCAACCCGGGAGACGCGACCTGAGCCGCCGCCGGTGTTGCCGGAATCACAAAGGCCAGTGCCATCAGGGCGCCAGCCAGGATCTTCCATCGCATGTGGTTTTCCTCCCGTGAATAAGCGCAGGAATGCTACCCCAGTGGGCGGGAAGGGCGGCGGAAGGGTTCCGCACCACCTATTTGGTGGACTGATATCAGCTGGTGGCATATGGGCGGTTATTTCGGGGCTAGTGCGGTATTTCGTTATCCGTGATCACGGTTGGCTGGGCGCGCCGGGTGGCCGTTGCGGAGTCCGGCGCACCAGCCCGGAGGTCGTCGGTCGCGTCACCGGCGGTTGCCGGGTCGGCACCGAACAGGCCCAGCCGCAGTAGGCGTTGGTTGGCGACGCTGCGGCGGGCCAGCACCTGCACATCGAACATGGGTCGGTCCAGGTTGGGCTGCATGACCGGCTCCAGTAGCAGTGGGCCGACGATCAGGCACAGCATCTGGAACGGCGCCCACTCGAGGTCCGCGTCCGTGTGGCCGCTCTCGGTGGCGATCAGCCGCTCCAACTCGGCGCGCGCACCCTCCAGAAGGCGGCCGAACAGCGCGGCGCTGGCCGGGCTGTCCTCCTGCAACACCCGGCGCAGATAGCCGCGCAGCACCGGGTCGGCGCCGAACATCCGCGCGGACACCTCGCCCAGCGACATCATCAGATCCGTGCCGCTCGGATCCAGTTCCCGCAGTGCGGTGCCGAGCCGGGCCAGGACCTCCTCGTCGACGGCGGCGCGCAGCCCTTCCTTGGATCCGAAGTGGTGCATGACCAGGGCCGGCGACAGGCCAGCCTCGGCGGCCACCGCGCGGGCCGAGGTGGCGGCGAAGCCGCGCTCCGCGAACAGGCGTAGGGCCGCCTCGCGCAGCCGCGCCCGCCCGGTCAGGTCCGACGGCGACGCTTGCATGCCAGCACGGTATGTCACCGCACCGGCACCGCCCCGCGGGGGCGTCCGGCAGCGGGGTCGCCGGGTGTCACCCGTTCTGCGGCTGAACATATGTTCAGTATGCTGAACACATGGCTAGTGTCATCGACGAGCGCCCCGCCCCCCGCGCCCAGCACCTGCACTACCTGGACAACCTGCGGATTGTCATGATCCTCATGGTGGTGATCCACCACGCCGCCCAGGCGTACGGCCCCGCCGACTGGTGGTACGTCAAAGGTGACCAGCACGCCCCCGTCCTGGTTACCCTCTCCGCAGTGGGCGGGGCGTTCCGGATGAGCCTGCTGTTCTTCGTCGCCGCGTTCTTCGTGCCCCGCGCCGCCGACCACAGAGGCGACTGGGGATTCCTGCGCGGCCGGCTCAAGCGCCTCGGTATCCCGTTTCTGGTCGGCTCGGCCACGATCATCCCGACGTTGATGTATGTCTACTACCGCGAGTACCGCGGCTACCCGTCGATCTCGTTTCCGCGCTACTACCTGGACGTGTTCCTCGGCTTCGGCCCGCGGCCGGCCGGCTGGAGCGGGCCGATCTGGCCCGATCTGCAGTTCGGGCACCTGTGGTTTATCCAGAACCTGCTCGCCTTCAGCGCCCTCTACCTGCTGTTCCACTGGCTTGGCGGGCTGCTGCGCCGAGCCCGCCCGATCACCACGCCGGCCCGGTTGATCCGGATTCCGGACAACCGCAGCCTGGTCATCTTCACCCTGACCCTGGCCGCGGTCGTGTTCCTCGTTCGAATCTGGTACCCGCTCGACCAGTGGGTGCCGCTGTTCGAGTTCATCCAGGCCGAACCAGCCCGCCTCGCCCAATACGTAGCGTTCTTCACCGCCGGCGTCATCGCCTACCGACGCGACTGGCTCGCCCGACTGCCCCGTTCCACCGGCTACACCTGGCTCGCCATCGGCGTGGCACTCACCGCCGTACTGCTCTGGACCGGCACCGACACCCAGCTCTTCGCCCCCGGTGGCGCCTCTTGGGCCTCGGCCTACTGGAGCGTGACCGAGACCTTCCTGTGTGTCGGCCTCAGCCTCGGCCTGCTCACTCTGTTTCGGGACGCCTTCGCCGGCCACAACCGGCTCACCCGCGCCATGGCCGCCAGCTCCTACACGATCTACATCATCCACCTGCCGATCGTTGTCGCCCTGCAGTTCGCGTTCGCCCGCGCCGGCCTTCCCACCTTGGCCACCTTCGCCGCCGTCGCCACTCTCGGCATGGTCATCAGCGTCGCCGTCGCCGTGACAGTCCGCCGTCTGCCCGGCCTCCGCACGGTCCTGTGACCGCCACCCAACCCAACCTCGGCCCCGATCGTCGAGGCCCTGCCGAGCTGGCAATCGATGCTCATGACGTAGTTTCTTCAACCCGCCGGGGAGCGGTCGCCGGTGCTACCAGCGCTCCCGACCGTCCCAGCGGTCACAGGGAGTGAAGTGGTGGCCGTTGTTACGGTGGCCTGGCCGAGCGGTGGTCTGGTGGCGCTTGCGTGGTGAATCACATTCCGCCACAGAGTGGGACCGGGCGGTCATTGGCTGTCATCGCCGGCTTACACTCGGCGGCACAACTGAATGCCTCATCCAGAGGGGCTGAGGGACACGGCCCGACGACGCCCCGGCAACCACCCCGCGCGATCACCTAGAGTGACCGGCGGGGCAGGTGCCAATTCCGGCCCCGCCGCAGAGTGCGACGCGGGGGCAGATGAGAGGAATCTCGAGATGACATCCGCGCTCGCCCCGTCCGGGATCGACCCCGCCACCAGCCCGGCTCGTGCCCTGGCCTGCCGCGCCTGTTCGGCCCGGTACCCGCTCATCGCCCAGCACGCCTGTTACGAGTGCTTCGGCCCGCTGGAGGTCGACCACGACCCCACCGCGCTGGCCACCGTCACCCGTGAGCAGATCGAGGCCGGCCCGCGCAACATCTGGCGGTACGCGCCATTGCTGCCCGTCGGTCAGGACCCGGCCACCCGGGTCACCCTCGACCCGGGCTTCACCCCGCTGGTCGCGGCCCCGCGGCTGGCCGCCGAGGTGGGCCTCACCGCGCCGCTCTGGGTCAAGGACGACAGCGCCAATCCGACCCACTCGTTCAAGGACCGGGTGGTGTCGGTGGCGCTGACCGCCGCCCGGTCGTTGGGCTTCACCCGGTTCGCCTGCGCCTCCACCGGAAACCTGGCCAACTCGGTCGCCGCGCACGCCGCCCGGGCCGGGGCCCCGTCGGTGGTGTTCATCCCCAGCGACCTGGAGCAGGGCAAGGTGGTCACCACCGCCGTGTACGGCGGGGACCTGGTCGCGATCGACGGGTCGTACGACGACGTGAACCGGCTCTGCGGCGAGTTGGTGGAGACCGACGAGTTCGAGGACACCGCCTTCGTCAACGTCAACGTGCGGCCCTACTACGCCGAGGGCTCGAAGACGCTCGGCTACGAGGTGGCCGAGCAGCTCGGTTGGCGGATCCCCGCCCAGGTGGTGATTCCGATGGCCTCCGGTGAGCTGCTGACGAAGGTCGACAAGGCGTTCGCCGAGTTGGTCGAGATCGGCCTGGTCGAGGCGCCGGCCGGCGGCTGGCGGGTGTTCGGGGCGCAGTCGGCGGGCTGTAGCCCGATCGCCGCTGCCCTGCACGCTGACAGTGACACCATCAACCCGGTCAAGCCGACCGGCATCGCCAAGTCGCTGAACATCGGTGACCCAGCCGCCGGCCCGTACGCCCTGGAGTCGGTCCGCCGTACCGGTGGTTGGATGGCGGCGGCGGACGACGACGAGATCCGGGCCGGGATCCGGCTGCTCGCCCGTACCGCCGGTGTCTTCGCCGAGACCGCTGGCGGGGTGACCGTGGCGGTGCTGCGAAAACTCGTCGAGTCCGGCCGGCTCGACCCGACCGCTGAGACGGTGATCTTCAATACCGGTGAGGGGCTCAAGACCCTGGACGCGGTGGCGGATCAGGCGGGCCCGAGCCATCGGATCAAGGCATCGCTGCGGGCGGCCCGGGACGCCGGTCTGATGGGCTGATCAGCCGGTTGGCGATCGATAAGGCCGTACTGCGTGAAAACTGCCCGTGCGGGCTTGACGTCCGGTTTTCTATGCCGAAAAATAGCTAATGCGGGAGGGCTCTCGCCGGAGACTTGTTCTTTCGACCCAGCGCCGGAGGCGTTGTGTGGGAGTCCCTCCCGACCAATCCTGTTCTTCCTGATCCGGGTCGTTGATAATTGAGTGGACCGGCCGCCGCCTCATGGCGCAGGCTGCGGACATGGGCATCACCATCACTCCCTTCGGCCCCGCCGACGACCAGGCAATCGATGCGGCGGTCCGGATCGAGGCGGCAGCCGCCGCCGTTGATCTGCCTGACTTTCCGCTCTTCTGCCCACAGCGGCTCATTGGCTCTGTGCGGCACCCGATGCCTGGCGACGCGCCGGTGCACCTGCTGGCCCACCTCGATGGTGAGGCCGTCGGTGTGCTCAAACTGGAGCTGCCGCAGCTGGACAACACCGAGAACGCCGCCATCGAGCTGACGGTGCATCCGGCCGCTCGGCGCCGGGGCGTCGGCCGAGCACTGTTCGACCGCGCCACCGAGCTGGCCCGGGAACACCGGCGCAAGCGGCTGACCGCGTTGACCCCGGACACGGCGCCGGCCGGTACCGCATTTGCCCAGATGCTCGGGGCGGACTCCGTGCTCGCCGACGTCCGGCGCCGGCTGGACATCGACCGGCTCGACCCCGCGGCGCTGGCCCGCCTACAGGCCGAGGCGCAGGGCCGAGCCGCCGGCTACCAGGTGGTGCTCTGGCGGGGGCACACCCCAGAGGAAGACCTGGCCGACATCGCCTACCTCGAGGGGCGACTGGTGGCCGACGCGCCGATGGGGGACCTGGCGTGGGAGCCGGAGCGGTACGACGCCGAAAGGGTCCGGGCCGCCGAGATCGCGCTGGACGCGCGCGGCCGCCGTCAATACCACACCGGGATACGCCATCAGGCCTCCGGCCGGCTCGTCGCGTGGACCGTGCTCGACGTGGCAGCCACCGTCGACTGGCACGCGCTCCAGCAGATCACCATCGTGGACCCGGAGCACCGGGGGCATCGCCTCGGCCTGCTCGCCAAGCTCGAAAACCTGCGGTACCTGCGGGACCACGAACCGGCGGTGCGGGTCATCAACACCTTCAACGCCGCCGCCAACGATCACATGATCACCATCAACGAGCAGCTCGGGTTTCGGGTCGCGGACCGCTGGACCAACTGGCAGTTGACGATCTGATCTGTGACACTGCCCTACTGATCGTACTGACATCTGTTGCATGATGGCGGACATGACGGAGACCCCGCACCCCCTGTACGACAGGCACGCCGACACCCTCGACCGGGCGCTGACCGCCATCTCGCAGCGCGGGTACTGGTCCGCCTACCCGGAGTCGCCCAGCCCGAGGGTGTACGGCGAGACCGCTGCCGGTGACGGCAAGGTGGCCTTCGAGGCGTACCTCGGTCGTGACTTTCCCCTTGACCAAGTCGGTGACGGGAGCACGGTTCGGACCGAGGCCAGCCCCTTCGGCGTCGACCTGGGAGTCGGCTACCCGCACGCGACGGCCGACCACCTCACCACCGCGGCCTCCACGGCACTGCCGTCGTGGCGAGACGCCGGCCCCCAGGCTCGGGCGGGCGTCTGTCTGGAGATCCTGGATCGGCTGCACCGCAACGTCTTCGAGCTGGCCAACGCGGTGCAGTTCACCAGTGGTCAGGCGTTCGTGATGGCCTTCCAGGCGGGTGGGGCGCACGCGTTGGACCGGGCGTTGGAGGCGCTCGCCTACGCGTACGCGGAGATGACCCGGCACCCGGGAACGGCCGGCTGGGAGAAGGCGGCGGGCAAGGGTGACCCGCTGCGGATGACCAAGACCTTCCACGTGGTGCCGCGGGGCGTCGCGCTGGTGATCGGCTGCAACACCTTCCCGACCTGGAACTCGTACCCGGGACTCTTCGCCTCGCTGGTCACCGGCAACCCGGTGATCGTCAAGCCGCATCCGCGCGCGGTGCTGCCGCTCGCGGTCACGGTGCGGTATGCCCGACAGGTGCTCGCCGAGGCCGGCTTCGACCCGAACCTGGTGCAGCTCGCCCCCGAAGCGCCGGGCGAGAAGCTCGCCTCCACGCTGGCCCAGCATCCGGCGGTGCGGATCGTCGACTTCACCGGCTCCTCCGAGTACGGCGACTGGCTGGAGGCCAACGCCCGGCAGGCGCAGGTCTACACCGAGAAGGCTGGCCTGAACGCGGTGGTCATCGACTCCACCGACGACTTCGGCGGGATGTGCCGCAACCTGGGATTCACGCTGACCCTCTATAGCGGCCAGATGTGTACCACCTCCCAGAACATCCTGATTCCCCGGGACGGCATCGAGACCGACCAGGGGCACAAGAGCTTCGCCGAGGTGGCCACCGGTATCGCGACGGCGGTCAGCAAGCTCACCGCCGATCCGGCGCGCGGCGTTGAGCTGACCGGCGCGATCGTCAACGACGGGGTGTTGGAGCGGCTGGACGAGGTGACCAAGGTCGGTGAGTCGGTGCTGGAGTCCCGTACCGTCACCCACCCGGCTTTCCCCGGCGCGGTGGTCCGCACGCCGACCATTGTCCGACTGAACGCCGACGACACCGCCACCTACACGCGGGAGTGGTTTGGCCCGATCTCGTTCGTGATCGGGACCGACTCCACCGGGCACAGCCTGGAGCTGCTGCGCGCCACGGTGGGTGAGAAGGGTGCACTGACCGCGGCGGTCTACTCGACCGATGATGCGGTGCTGGACGCGGCCGAGACGGCGGCGGTCGAGGTCGGAGTGCACCTGTCGGCGAACCTGACCGGGGGTGTCTTCGTCAACCAGTCGGCGGCCTTCTCCGACTTCCACGGCAGCGGTGCCAACGCGGCGGCCAACGCCGCGCTCACCGATGGTGCCTACGTCGCCAACCGATTCCGCATCGTGCAGAGTCGTCGCCACGTCTGAGCAGACCCAGCACCGGTGACTGCGGGGCTGGTAGGCCCGGGTCACTCCTCGTGCTCATGGCCGTGCATGACGGGCACTTCCAGGCGGGCGACTCCTTCGAGGCGTTGCCCGCCTGGTGCCAGGCCGGCCTCAGATCGAAGACGAGCTAGGGCTTCCGGGCGACACCGGCCCAGTAGTAGGCGGCGTGCGGGTCGGTGGGCTCGCCGTCGTCGGGCTGCCAGGCCGCCACCGGGACGATTCCCGGCTCCACCAGCTCCCAACCCTCGAAGAACCGGGCCACCTCGTCGCGACTGCGGGGGACGAGGGTCATGCCACTGTCAACCGCAGCAGCGACGGCCGTCTTGACGGCCTCCGGGTTGAAGTCGCCGGTCGGATGGGTGATCGCCACATAGCTGCCGGACGGCAGGGCGTCCATCAGTACGCGAATCGTGCCCCACGGGTCGTCGCTGTCCTCGAGCAGCATCAGGGTCGCGATTATCGTCAGCGCGACCGGCTGGTCAAGATCAAGCACTTCGCGCAGCTTTCGGTGGTTGACAACCAACTCCGGCTCACGCAGGTCGGCGTGGATGTACTCGCTACGCCCCTGCTCGGTGCTGATCATCAGGGCCCGGGCGTGGGCCAGTACGATGGGGTCGTTGTCGACATAGACCACTCGGGTCGCGGGGGCGATCTGCTGGGCTACCTCGTGCAGATTCGGGCTGGTGGGGATGCCCGTGCCGACGTCGATGAACTGCCGCACGCCAGCCTGTCCCACCAGGTAACGAGCCACGCGGTGGACGAATCGACGGTTCTCGGCGGCCATTGACCGGAGTGTTGGTATCGCCGATATCAGGGCCTCGGCGACGGCCCGGTCAGCGGCGAAGTTGTCCTTGCCCCCGAGCCAGTAGTCGTAGATCCGCGCGGAATGTGGCACACCGTTATCTATTGTGGATGACTCGGTCCGCTGCTGATCTTCCGTGGCCGGGTTGCTGTTGGGCACGGTCACCTCCTACTAAGGACGCTCGTGGAGCGGGCGGCACTCAGCCTAGCCGGATTCAACGCCAGCTGTATTCCCGGACGTCAGTGCGGCTGCGATCCGGGGGCACCGGGCGCGTCCCCGTCGAGTGCCGGTCGGTGTTCCCCTGTCGTTCAGGCCGGGCGGCGCATCTGCAACTCGGTGAGGGTCGGGATCGTGGGGTGCGGAAGGCGGAGGCCGGTGTCGAGGAAACCCAACCGACGGTACGCCCGGTACGCCCCCTCGTTGCCGACCACGACCTCCAGCATCAGCTCCGGACGACCGCAGGCGCGGGACCAGCCGGCCACGGCATCGATCAGGTCCGGGAGCAGGCCGCTGCCCCGCCAGGACGGGGTTATGTACACGGCGTGGACGACGGTGAGCCCCGGTTCGTC